>NZ_LJSP01000003.1:376470-551293 GCF_001399995.1 Pseudoalteromonas sp. P1-11 | reverse complement strand
CCTCTACCATGTCAAGGTAGCGCTCTAACCAACTGAGCTACGGTCGTATTACCTAATTAAGATGCGATAAATTTAATTATCAGCGGCCGCTAATATATAGCGTGGTGAGTGGTGAATCAAGCAAGTTTGTTGCTTTTACGTTTATTTGCCGTTTTTTTATTCATATTGGGCTGATTTCACACGTTTTATAAAAGTTTTGCCACCAGGTAACGTGTTTTTTGGCTGAGCCTTTAAGCTGGTTTAGTAGATTGTTTTGTGAATCCAGCGCTATTAAAGTATTTATTTGCTTATTTGTTATGGCTTGGTTAAACCACAGTTGGTTATACAAAGGTAAAAGTGTTTCAAGGTAGCCTGCTAAATTAGCCTGATAAGGCTGTATTTCTTTAAGGAAATACTTTTGAAACACGTTACTGACGATAGTGGCTACTTTTTTATTTTTTCCTGCTGGGCATATTTCATCAATGGATTGCGATTCAATAAATTGCGTGGCTGAATTATTAAACGCTATTTGCAGACGTGCAGAATAAATGAGTAATTGGTTAAAACGGTACTTATTAAGCTGCTCTAACGCGTTAAAAATGTCTGCGGAGTTAATTTTTAAGTAGTGTTTATTGAGTATGTGTTGTTTTATGAGTGCAAGCTGCTGCATGGCCGCTACCGTGTCGCTAAACCCTGCAGGGGAAGCAGAAAGCTCTGAGCTGCTAGCTTGCCACGTGTTTTTTAGCTCAAATTCGTTATACAACATTAAATTAAAGTAGTGGTTTAGTGTTTGCTCTTTATGTGTTTTTGCTTTTAACAAGGTTTTATAAACTGCTGAGTCAGGCTCAAGCGTGCTTAAGCACTGCTGTGCATTTTGCACAAACTCTATTTGATACTTTAAAACACCGGCATGTCCGGCCGTTTTACCAAGCTGATTGTTGTGCTCACTAATAAGTAAGCTGAGCTTACAATGGCTTAAGCTGGCAAGTTCAATCAAGCTAATGGTGGTGGTGTTTAAAAGCGTGTTAGGGGGTAAAAGCGGACTAATTGCTACAGGTTTACTTAAACCAGGGGCTTGAGTTTCAAGGGTATTACTTAGGCGTGCTATGTATGTTTGATAAGTGTTGCTGGGCGCTTTTGAACACCCAGCAAGCACGGCGCAACACACAGCTAATAAACAACTTAACCATGTTTTGCTTGGTATTAATGTTCGTGCTTTTTTATACAAATGGCGCCTGCTTTAATCGCTTATTAACGGTGAACATAAGCCATACAGCAGCAACGGTTAAACCAAAAATAATACCTATCCAAAAACCGTGCGGCCCCATGGCGGGCAAAATTAAATCTGTTCTTCCCAATACGTAGCCTAAAGCAAAACCGATTAACCAGTAAGATATAAACGTTATATACGATATAGGCTGCGTATGTTTTAAACCTCTTAAAATGCCGTTCGCAGCGACTTGAAGTGCATCAGGAATTTGATAAATACATGCCAAAATCATAATTGAGGTCGCTAACGCAATAACAGCTGGGCTGTCGGTGTAAAGTTGGCTTATTAAATCGCGGCCAATAAAGGTTATAAAAGCTAAAAATAACGCAATAGCAATGGCTAAAATGTAGCTGGTTGATATAGCAGTTTTTAATTGGCTTAAATGGTTTTGACCAAATAAATTTCCAATACGAATACTAATGGCGATAGATAAGCTCAGTGGCATCATAAATAATAACGCGGTCACGCTTCCCGCAATTTGATGACCCGACACAGCAACAGCACCTAAGTGTGCAATAAATAAAGGTATACACGCAAATAGCGTAATTTCAAAAAAGGTGGCCAACGAAATGGGTATACCTAATTTAGTAATTATCCCAATGGTTTTAATATTGGGCTTTTCAAAATTTGCCAGCAGGGCTTTTGCATCGATTTTTTTACTAAACTGGCAATACGTTACTTGTGCAACAGCCATTACAGTTAGTACCAATGCCGTAGCAATGCCACAACCAGCGCCGCCGTAGGCTGGTAAGCCAAATAAACCATTTATAAAAATATAGTTAGCCGGAATATTAACGCCAAGGCCCAGTAAGCTGATATAAAAAGCGGGTTTTGTCATCCCCATGCCTTCGGTCATATTTCGATAAACGGTAAAAATTAAAAATCCAAAGGCTCCCCATTTCACAAAATGGATATAGTCATAAGCAAGGCTTGCGATAGCGGGGGTTGTATCGAGTTTTAAAATCACTATATCGGCTAGGTTGGCTATACCAAAACCAATTGCGCTTAAAATAGCGGTTAAATACAGAGCTTGCTGAAAATAATGGCTAATGCCTTTTTTATCATTAGCGCCCGCAAATTGGGCAATAATACCGGTTAACGCGAGCAAAATACCTTGCAGCGCCAGTAATAAAGGGTTCCATATACCGGTTGCAATCGACAGCGCAGCTAAATCTGTTGGGCTTACTTGGCCTGCCATAATGGTGTCGACCACCGACATTAAAACGAGTGTTACTTGTGCTAAAAATACAGGTACGGCAAGGGTGATTAAACGTTTGGCTTCCCAGCTACTAAAGGTCATAAAAACAGCTATTTGATAAAACAGGGCGCAATTGTAATCGATTGTGTTTCAAATAAAAATCACTGTAGTGAATGATTTTACGAGTTGATACGTTAAACTAGCACTTTGTAATAATTTTAAGTGATTTTATGTTTACAGGAATCGTTCAAACTCAAGCTACTGTTGTATCTACCACGCATACCGAAGGGGTTTTACGTTTGGTTGTATCGGTAGGTGATGAATACGTTAAACATTTAGATTTAGGTGCGAGCATTGCAATTAATGGCTGCTGTTTAACGGTGGTTAAAGTTGAATTAAGTAACCACGATGTAGTGGCGCAAGTACATTTTGATGTAATTGATGAAACACTATTACTAACTAATTTAGGCAAGCTTGCACTAGGTAGTTTAGTTAATTATGAGCGCTCAGTAACCTTTGGTACTGAATTAGGTGGGCATATTGTGTCGGGGCATATTCACTGCACTGCCCAAATCGGGCAAATAGTTAAGCAACAAAATAACTGTAAAATTCAGTTAAGCTTACCTACTAAATGGCAAAAGTATGTTTTGTACAAAGGCTTTGTAGCAATAAATGGCGCAAGCCTAACCGTGGGCGAAATTGACGAGCAGGGGTTTTGGTTACACCTGATCCCCGAAACGCTGGCCATTACAAATTTAGGTAACGCTCAAGTGGGTGATGAACTAAATATAGAAGTCGATCAGCAAACTTATACCATTATTAACACGGCAGAAAATTACTTACGCCATCAAGGCTAAAAAATTTGTTCATCGTCGCTGTCTATGTGTAACTCTAATTTTTTATGAGCATGGTCTATGTGCATGTTTAAATGAATAGGGTTACAACAGGCACTGCATTCTTCTACGTAGTCTTGATCCCCCATACTTGCGTCAATGTCTAGGTGTATGTGGTTGCCACAGTGTGGACACGTGATACGTTGTGATAAAAAATCTTTCATAATCACTCCAATAGTACCAAGGTAAGAATTAACTTATTGATACACATTAATTAAGTTGTGCAGTTATACTAGCAACAACTTGATGGCTCAAAACTGAACTAAACAACAAGGTATTGAGCCTAAATAACATCCTTTTTAAATATAGTGCTGAAGCAACGATTATGACAGTTATTTTACGCCTTATGAGGCGTTATTATTTAAAGCGATAGCAGCTCATCAATATGCTGCTTAGCCTGAGTAAGGTAGTGCCCTGCAAATATATTTGCGTGATTTAAAATAGGGTAAAGTTGGTATATTGCTTTGCGCTTTTTATAGTTTTCGCTTAATGGGTATTGCGCGTTATAGGCGTTATAAAAATCATCAGGTAAGGGGGCAAATAGCTCGCTCATTGCAATGTCTACCTCGCGGTCTCCGTAATAACATGCGGGATTAAATAAGGTCGGTACATTTTTAATAAAGCCCATATTTCCTCGCCAAAAGTCGCCATGTACTAAAGAAGGCTCCACAATATGGCTGTGCAATTGCTCTTTTACCAAATTAATTAATAGCTCAGGCTCTACAAGCTGAATGCCTTTTTCGGCTAATAGTTGCAGTTGCCAGCCTATGCGCTCTTCTGCGTAAAATAAGTCCCATTTTTTATGCCACTGGTTTGGTTGCACGGTGGTGGCTAGGTAATTATCTACATCAAAGCCAAACATTGCTTGGTCGTGCTTTTGGTGCAGCATAGCCAGTTGTTTACCCATATCGTGCCAATGCGTATGGGGCTGTTTATCAAGTACTAACCATTCAAGTACAATAAACGAAAATTCAATATTAGCACCTGTTACAATGCAGTCGGGCACCATAAAAACACTATTTTGGGTGAGCTGCTTAAGTCCTATCGCTTCGCTTTCTAGACGATCTAGTTCGCTTTTAAGAGCAATTTTAACCAGGTAATTGTGTTTTCCATCGGTGAGTTGATAGAGTTTATCGGTATTTGTACTTTGCAGCTGACGTTTGTAAGTATGTTTAAAGTCATAATGAATGGCTTGGCTAATGTGCTCGTTTACTGTTTTCCACATATCAATTGCTCGCCTTTTAAACAGATACTTAAACTATGGCAAAAAAGTATTAATTTAACAAACTAATCGTTGTAAAATTAACGATATAAAAAATGCTAATGGAGTAACAATGAACAAAAGTTTTATCACCAATTTGCTCGCTGTCTTGTGCGTAGTTATAGGCTACTTTTTTAACCACGCTATTGTGTTATCGGTGGGGTTATTTGCGCTATCTGGTGCTGTCACAAACTTATTGGCTGTTCATATGTTATTTGAAAAAGTACCTTTGTTATATGGCTCGGGTGTTATTGCTCTAAAATTTGAAAGTTTTAAAGTGGCTATTCGTAATTTAATTTTGACTGAGTTTTTCTCTGAGCAAAAAATTAATAACCTACTTAGCAAAGCGCAACCTAATATCGATTTTGAGGGCATTATTACTAAAGTTGATTTAAACCCTGCATTCGACAACCTACTTCAAGTAATAGAGCAATCACAGTTTGGCAGTATGTTAGGTATGTTTGGTGGCACAGCGGCTATAGAGCCAATGCGAGAAAAGTTTATTGAAAAAATGCAGCTATCACTTGCGCAAATTAGCCAAACAGACGATTTTAAAGCGCTAGTAAACGATACGTTATCGCAAGGGAATAGCGCACAAAGCTTACATGCTACGGTACTTAAATTAGTTGATGAGCGCTTAAATGAACTCACCCCTAAAATGGTTAAAGACATTATGCAAACTATGATACGTGAGCATTTAGGTTGGCTAGTAGTATGGGGCGGTGTGTTTGGCGGTTTATTTGGATTAATTGCGGCCATTATTTAATAAATTAAGCCTGCTTATAAAGCAGGCTTAATTTTGTGTTAACGCCATACTATTTTGGCCCTGTGATGATTACTTTTTCTGGGTTGTACGATTTAGCTAAGTCTTTAATTGATGTGCGAGTACTGGTATCAATATTTAAATAATTTGCGCTTTTATCAAGGTTATACAAAGTAACAAAATCGCCCATTGATAAGTTATTACAGTGCAGCTTTTTGCTCATTACCGCTTTGCTTATATTTAAATCGCGTGACGCTTTACGTACTACGTACGATTTATTTGCTGCAACAGCCATACAAGCCTGTGTGCCTGGCGATGAATCGGCCGCGACAAATTGGGTGGCTAATGCTGGTTTTGCAATTAGTAAAGTTGCGCCTAGTACCATAGTTGTGCATAAAGTAGCTTTTAACGTGTTCATAATTAGTCCTCATTGTTTGTGGTTCAGCTTTATTATTGAGCGATTCAAACTAAAAAGCTGTTAACCAAACGCAACAAGGTGTAAGCAGGTATGTTTAAAAATACACACTTAAGCTAGGTGACTGAATTTAAGCCCTAATAAATGTGTTTTTTGACACACTTAGGCAAAATTATTTTATAGCTACTGACATATTTTCTCAGCCTGCTATTATCGCCCCCATTATTTACGCGCTTAATTTTTAGGAGAACCAGTGAGCAAAACGTTAGCCAGCTATTACCAGCAAGCGTATGCCTGCGAACACAAGCATTTTAACCAATGTTTTTATTGTGGATGCGAAGCCACAGAGCGCGATCATTGCCCGCCGTTACATATGCTACAGAGCATTATTGATTTAGGCGAAGAGGCCGACTTTGTCTCTATTGCAGCGTGTTATGAGTGCCATGCCTTATTACATAATGAAAGGCTAATGACGATAGATGAGCGTTTTACAAAACTTAAAAAAAAGCTCTCTAATAAGTACGCTAAGGCGCTGCGTGTTTATAACATGTGGGAAGAAAACGAATTAAGCGAAATGAGTGACGAATTTGCGCACAGCATTCAAGCGGGTATGAAATTAGGTAAAGAGGCATCTGAGCGTTTAGCGTTTACAGGCTTTACATATGCCACCGAAGAAGCCCGCGTGACCGTACGCGAAAAAACCAAAGAGTTTGATGTAGAAGGCACCGTTTTTACCGACTTTAAAGAGGCATTAAATTACTGTATTAACGTACTTAAAGTTCAAAAAAGTGACTTTTATAAAATATTGGTAGAGGATTATAACGGCGACTTTAATAGAGCACTTAGCCAGTATCGTCATCGCCATGATAAAGTAACAGCAGCAAGCGATGGCAATACATTAATTAAGGATTTTGCTAAGCAACATAAGCAAAACTCAGACTTTGTAACTCGCACCGTAAAACACTTTATAAACAAAGACCCATCGCTTACAACCGAAGGCGCACTTGAAAAGCTGTATAACAATTATATAAAAAAATAATTACAGCCGTTTAACTCATTTAATCGCTTTTTTACCTGTTTTTTTAGCTTTATTACGCCGCTTTAGCTAAAGTAGCAAAAAAACAGGAGAACCTAACAACATGCAAAAATTTGCTCCCTCATTGTTAGCAGTTGGTTTAGCTGCTGCCCTTGTTGGCTGCCAAGAAAACGGCCCACAAGATGCAAAAATCACCATTAATAAAAACCCATACCCAAGTACCTACACACCGCTTGCAAGTAAAAGCACATTAATTATCAATGCAACAGTACTTACTGGCACTGGCGAGCGCTTAGATGACGCCGATGTGTTACTTGTTGATGGTAAAGTACAACAAGTAGGTAAAGACTTATCTGCCAATGCAGATGCAACCATTGATGCACAGGGCAAATGGGTTACCCCAGGTATTATTGACGTACATTCTCACTTAGGTGCTTACCCAAGCCCATCGGTTGAGTCTCATCAAGATGGAAACGAAATGACCAGCCCAAATACTGCTGAGGTGTGGGTAGAGCATTCTGTATGGCCTCAAGATCCTGGCTTTAACCGCGCGCGCGAAGGCGGTATTACTTCACTACAAATTTTACCTGGCTCAGCTAACTTATTTGGTGGCCGTGGCGTAACACTTAAAAACATTCCTGCGCATACCATGCAAGCAATGAAATTCCCTGATGCGCCTAATGGTTTAAAAATGGCCTGTGGTGAAAACCCAAAACGCGTATATGGTCGCCAAGGTACTTTGCCTTCAACCCGTATGGGTAACATGGCCGGTTACCGTATGGCATGGGCAGAAGCACAAGAGTACAAACGTGCATGGGATAAGTACGACGCCGATTACGAAGCAGGTTTAAACCCAGAAGCACCAGTTCGCGACATTAAGCACGATACTCTTCGCGCGGTCATTGAAGGTGAAGTGTTAATTCATAACCACTGTTATAAAGCTGAAGAAATGGCGATGATGATCGACCTTTCAAAAGAATTTGGCTATCACGCAGGTACGTTCCATCACGGTGTAGAAGCTTATAAAATTGCAGATTTATTGGCTGAAAATGGCTCGTGTGCTGCACTTTGGCCAGATTGGTGGGGCTTTAAAATGGAAGCCTACGACATGGTTCAAGAAAACGTAGCTATTGTTGATGCGGTAAAAAATTCGTGCGCCATTGTGCATTCTGACTCAGACACCACTATTCAGCGCTTAAACCAAGAAGCGGGTAAAGTAATGTACCGTGCAAACGAAAATGGGTTTGATATTTCGGAGCAGCACGCGATTAAGTGGATCACGTCAAACGCGGCTAAATCATTAGGTATTGAAGATAAAACTGGTTCGCTTGAAGCAGGTAAGCAAGGCGATGTGGTTATTTGGAACCAAAACCCATTTAGCGTTTACGCAAAAGCTGAACAAGTATTTATTGATGGCGCAAAAGTTTACGATAGAAACGATAGCGCATTTCAAGCACAAAGTGATTTTATGTTAGGCCAACAATAAGGAGCCCAGAATGAAAAATTTATCACGTTCGTTTTCGCTATCTCTGGTTGCTGCAGGACTATTAGCCTCAGGTGCAGCCAATGCACAATCGCTTGCTATTATTAATGCCACGCTGCATACGGCAACCGAGCAAGGCGTTTTAGAAAACGCCAGCATTGTTATGGATAACGGTAAAATTACTGCTATTAATCCACAGCAAGTACAAGCAGATAAAGTTATTGATGCAAATGGGAAGATTGTAACCCCAGGTTTTATTGCTAGCATTAATCAACTTGGCTTAGTGGAAGTAAGTGCAGTTGCAGGCTCACGCGATGCTGGCGAAGAAAAAGCAGGTATTGATTTTGATGTAAGCCTTGCTTATAACGCTCACTCAAGCCTTATCCCGTATGCACGTAAAGGTGGTGTAACCCGCGATGTAATTACCCCGCACGGTGGCGATAGTATTTTTTCGGGCTTAGCAAGTGTGGTTGATTTAAGCGGTGATTTACAAGGCGACATACAAAAACAAGCTGCATTAGTGGTTTATTTAGGTGAGCGCAGTAAGGGCTCGCGCGCATTTACATTGCAAACGCTAATTAATAAGCTTGAAGAGCACCAAACAAAAGCAGCTAAAAAGCCTAAAAAAGACGACGACAGCACCCCAAGTACTGAAGATAAAGTAATGGTTAAAGTACTTAGCGGCGATATGCCACTTGTAGTGGGTGTATCTCGTGCGGCTGATATTATTGAGCTACTTAAAGTTAAAGAGCAATTTGGTATTAATTTAGTGCTCAATGGTGCACAAGATGCTGTTGTTGTTAAAGAGCAGATTGCTAAAGCGCAAGTACCAGTAATTATGAGTGCTATGGATAGCTTACCTTCAAGCTTTGACTCTTTACATGCCAGTTTAGATAACGCAGCCGCGCTTGAAAAAGCTGGGGTAAAAGTTATTTTAACAGTGGGCGGCGATGCCAGTCATAATATTTATCAACTTCGATTTGATGCAGGCAATGCCGTATCCTATGGAATGAGCCAACAAGGTGCATTAGAGGCCGTTACATCTAATGTGGCGAGTGTGTTTAATATTAATGCCGGCAGCATTGAAGTTGGTAAAGCCGCTGATGTAGTGATGTGGAGCAACGACCCGTTTGAGCTAAGCTCGCACGTTAGTAAAATGATTATTAACGGCGAAGAAATATCTACGCAGTCGCGCCAAGATAAACTGCGTGAGCGCTATACCACTGAGTCATCTATGCCGCGAGCTTATACAAAATAATTAATATAGCTTTAATTATCCAAAATTCAGGTTAATTATTAAAGGCCGCTACTTTAAAGTTAAAGTAGCGGCCTTTTTATATAAAATAAAGACACAAAAAAACCGCTTACTTTAAACTTAAGCGGTTTTTTTATTTAATCTAAAATTATACTAATTTAGATAAAATTTCGTTAAACGTTGCACTTGGGCGCATTGCTTTAAACGCTGCATCATCATTTGGTTGGAAGTAACCACCAATATCCATTGAAGGACCTTGTGCATCGTTAAGCTCGCTTACGATTTGCTCTTTTTGCGTTTCTAAATCGCTCGCAATTTGTGTAAATTGCGCTTTAAGCTCGCTGTCTTCGTCTTGCTTAGCCAGCTCTTGTGCCCAGAATAAAGATAAGAAGAAGTGAGAACCACGGTTATCAATTTCTTTTACTTTACGTGAAGGCGACTTGTTTTCAGCTAAGAACGTACCTGTTGCTTTATCTAGTGTGTCAGCAAGTACTTGTGCTTTTTTGTTGCCTGTATTCACGCTTAGGTGCTCAAGCGAAGCCGCTAGTGCTAAAAACTCGCCTAACGAATCCCAACGTAAGTGGTTTTCTTTTTCGAACTGTTGAACATGCTTAGGTGCTGAACCACCTGCGCCAGTTTCAAATAAGCCACCACCGTTCATTAGTGGCACAATAGAAAGCATTTTAGCACTGGTACCCAGCTCTAAAATTGGGAATAAATCTGTTAGGTAGTCACGTAATACGTTACCCGTTACAGAGATAGTGTCTTTACCTTCTTTAATACGCGCTAATGAGAATAAAGTTGCTTCAAGCGGTGCTAAAATTTGAATGTCTAGGCCATCAGTATCGTGATCTGGTAAGTATTTGTTTACCTTTTTAATAAGCTCTGCATCGTGAGCACGGTTTTCATCTAACCAGAAAATAGCAGGTACGCCCGTCGCACGTGCGCGGTTTACAGCAAGCTTAACCCAATCTTGGATTGGTGCGTCTTTAACCTGACACATTCTCCAAATATCGCCTTGCTCAACAGTGTGCTCAAGTAATGTTGTGCCATTTGCATCAACAACACGAATAGAACCATCCGCTTTTGCTTCAAACGTTTTGTCGTGAGAACCGTATTCTTCTGCTTTTTGAGCCATTAGGCCTACGTTTGGTACGCTACCCATAGTGGTAGGATCGAACGCGCCGTTTTCTTTACAAAAATCAATTGTAGCTTGGTAAACGCTTGAGTAGCTACGATCTGGGATCACAAAGCTAGTGTCTTGTAGTTTACCGTCGTTGTTCCACATTTGACCGCTTGAACGAATGGCAGCAGGCATAGACGCATCAATGATCACATCGCTTGGAACGTGTAAGTTAGTAATACCACGGTCAGAATCAACCATTGCAATAGCAGGACGCTCAGCGTAAACCGCTTGAATGTCTGCTTCAATTTCTTCGCGCTTAGCATCATCTAATGTTTGAATTTTAGAATAAACGTCGCCTAAACCGTTATTTACATCAACACCTAGCTCTTCAAAAAGCTCGCCGTGTTTAGCAAATACGTCTTTGTAGAAAACTTTTACCGCGTGACCAAAAATAATTGGGTCAGATACTTTCATCATTGTCGCTTTCATGTGAAGCGAAAATAATACGCCTTTTTCTTTAGCTGCATCAATTTCTGCTGCTAAAAACGCTTGTAGTTTAGCTGCGCTAATGCGCGATGCATCAATTACTTCGCCAGCAATTAGCGGCGTGCTTTGTTTAAGTACAGTCACATCGCCATTAGTCGCTACGTGCTCAATACGTACATCAGTTGCTGCATCAACAGTTACAGATTGCTCAGAACCAAAGAAGTCACCTTCGCTCATGCTTGCAACGTATGATTGTGAGTCTTTGCTCCACGCACCCATTGAATGAGGGTTATTGCGTGCATACTCTTTAACAGAACCTGGTGCACGACGATCTGAATTACCTTCACGCAATACTGGGTTTACAGCACTGCCTTTAATTTTGTCGTAAGTGGCTTTAATTTTAGCTTCTTCATCATTTTTAGGCTCAGCCGGGTACTCTGGGAGTGCGTAGCCTTTTTCTTGAAGCTCTTTAATGACAGCGCGTAATTGCGGTACAGACGCACTGATATTTGGTAATTTGATGATGTTTGCTTCTGGTGTTTTTGCAAGTTCGCCAAGCTCTGCAAGCGCATCGCCGATGCGTTGCTCTTCAGTAAGGTAATCAGCGAAGTTTGCAATTACACGACCTGCTAATGAGATATCGCGAGTTTCAACTTCAACACCTGCCGCATTTGTATAGGCTTGGATAATTGGTAGCAACGAGTAGGTTGCTAGCGCCGGAGCTTCGTCCGTTTTAGTGTAGATAATTTTTGATGTCATCATCATTCCTAGATAGTAGGCCGCAGTGGCCGTATTCAACAATGCAAAGAAACTCATTAGCGCATGGTTGCGTTAACAAGCAGTTTGTTAGGTGTCGGTACTCTTAATATGCCAAAAGGCAGAATAGTCACACCTGACTAACTGATTTTTATAGGTTGCAAAGTACACGTATTTTAGCCGCGTAAAAGCATAAGCTAAAATGTAACCGCGTAATTTAGCAACAAGAGTGTAACAAGCTTGTTTAAAAAGGGCTAGCGCTTGCGCTTTTGAACAGCCTTAATTAGCAGGTAACTGTTAGAACATTGGGGTATATAAAATAAAATCAAGGAAAAGGGTTGAATTTAGCGTGTACAGGAGCAATTTAGTAATAAGAAGAGAGTTGAATGGTAAGTGGGGAATTAAGCGAGGATCTAAATTAGGTCGCTCGCTTTAGTCGAACAAATTTTTGATCACTCTAAAATGTCGCCGTTAGGCGCAATGTTTTTAGCGTGTAAGCCCTTAGGGCCTTGTTCTAGCTCGAATGTTACATCCTGACCAGCTTTAAGTGTCTTATAACCGTCCATTACAATCGTTGAGTAATGAGCGAAAATATCATTCTCGCAGCCGTCTTCTACGATGAAACCAAAACCTTTGGCGTTGTTGAACCATTTGACTTTACCACAAGCCATACTTCTACATCCTTCTATAAGTTGACTAATTTAGTTATTCTAAACCGTATAATTTGCTAGACTGACTAAGGATTAATCAATCTACTTCTGACTGTAGTTTATTTGGCCAGTCAGTCAAGTGTTTTGTGGTATTTTTTTAACATTTAATTTATTTTTTATTCAAGTTTGCTTGAGTTCTAAAGACAAGACTATATTTAATTATGAGTGGTATGAAAGATTCAGGTGTCATCGACACAGTTCGCGATAGTGAAAAGCAAAAGCTGCAGCCACCGCGAAAATACAAAGTTGTTTTAAATAACGACGACTACACGCCAATGGACTTTGTAATAGAAGTTCTAATGACGTTTTTCAATATGGATAGCGATAGAGCAACTGATGTGATGCTACAAGTTCACGAAAAAGGTAAAGGGATATGCGGTGTATTTAGCGCCGATGTAGCCCATACCAAAGCGGAACAAGTTAACCGTTATGCACGGGATAACGAGCATCCACTGCTTTGTAGTTGTGAGCAGGAATAAATACCAATTAGGTGATCAATCATCTCATTGTTGTGGTATAAAATAATTATCTCAGTAAGGGGTTGCCAATGCTAAACAAAGACTTAGAACTAACGTTAAATGCCGCGTTTCGTGAAGCGCGTACACGCCGCCATGAGTTTATGACGGTAGAACACCTTTTACTTGCGCTTTTAGATAACCCTTCAGCAGGCGAAGCGCTAAACGCCTGCGGTGTTGATATTTCTGGTTTAAAAACCGAACTATTAGAATTCATAGACGAAACCACACCGGTTATTCCCGATTTAGAAGAAGAACGCGAAACCCAACCAACACTGGGCTTTCAACGCGTGCTTCAACGTGCGGTTTTTCATGTTCAATCATCTGGTAAAAACGAAGTCACAGGCGTTAACGTGCTCGTTGCCATTTTTTCTGAACAAGAAAGCCAAGCGGTTTATTTACTTAAGAAAAGCGATATTTCTCGCTTAGATATAGTGAATTTTATTTCTCATGGTATTTCTAAAACGGATGATGAGTTAGGAGATGACACTGACGATATTCATGAAGAAGTACAAGAGGTTCAAAACGAAGAGGCAAGTAAGTTAGATAGCTTTACCACTAATTTAAATGCCCAAGCCAAAGACGGTAACATTGACCCATTAGTAGGGCGCGACAGCGAAGTAGAGCGCACCGTACAGGTTTTATGTCGTCGTAAAAAGAATAACCCACTGCTTGTTGGTGAAGCTGGGGTAGGTAAAACAGCCATTGCAGAGGGCCTTGCATACCGCATTGTTAATGAACAAGTGCCTGAAGTAATTGCCGATGCTGTTGTATATTCGCTTGATATGGGCGCATTGCTTGCCGGTACTAAGTACCGCGGCGACTTTGAAAAACGCTTTAAGAGCTTATTAAAAGAGTTACAAGCAAAACCTAACTCAATTTTATTTATTGATGAAATACACACTATTATTGGTGCAGGCGCTGCATCGGGTGGTGTTATGGATGCCTCTAACTTACTTAAACCGCTGCTTTCAAGCGGGCAGTTACGTTGTATGGGCTCAACCACTTACAATGAGTATAAAAATATTTTTGAAAAAGACCGTGCGTTAGTGCGTCGTTTCCAAAAAATTGATGTACTTGAACCAAGTGTGGCCGATACCACTAAAATTTTAAATGGTTTAAAAGAGCGTTACGAAGAACACCATGGTATTCGTTACACGCAAAAAGCATTAAAAGCAGCTGCTGAGCTAAGTGCTAAATACATTAATGAGCGTCATTTACCTGATAAAGCCATTGATGTAATAGATGAAGCCGGTGCCAACCAACGTTTGCAGCCAAGCTCTAAACGCAAAAAAACCATTGGTGTATCAGATATTGAATCGATTATTGCTAAAATGGCGCGTATCCCAGCTCAAAGCGTGTCTTCGACTGATAAAGAAACGCTTAAAAATCTTGATCGTAATCTTAAAATGTTAGTGTTTGGGCAAGATCAGTCTATCGACGCGCTAACATCTGCGATTCGTTTATCTCGCTCTGGGCTTGCAAACGAAGATAAGCCAGTGGGCTCGTTCTTATTTGCGGGGCCAACGGGTGTAGGTAAAACCGAGGTTACTAAACAGCTTGCTAAATGTATGGGTGTTGAGTTTATTCGCTTTGATATGTCAGAGTATGTTGAGCGCCATGCAGTAAGCCGTTTAATTGGTGCGCCTCCTGGGTATGTTGGTTTTGAACAAGGTGGTTTACTTACCGAAGCCGTTATTAAAAACCCGCATGCTGTTGTATTATTGGATGAAATTGAAAAAGCCCATCCAGATATTTACAACATACTACTGCAAGTAATGGATCACGGTACGTTAACCGATAACAATGGTCGTAAAGCTGACTTTAGAAACGTAGTGGTGGTTATGACAACCAATGCCGGCGTGCAAGAAACCACACGTAAATCGATTGGCTTTACCGAGCAAGATCATACACACGATGCAATGAGTGAAATTAACAAGGTATTTTCACCTGAATTTAGAAACCGCTTAGATAATATTATTTGGTTTAACCACCTTGAAAAAGACGTTATCTTGCAAGTGGTCGATAAATTTGTAGTTGAGCTGCAAGCACAATTAGATAAGAAGTCAGTTAACCTTGAGCTGACCTCTAAGGCCCGAGAGTGGTTAGCAGATAAAGGCTACGATAAAGCAATGGGTGCACGTCCAATGGCACGTGTTATTCAAGATGAGCTTAAAAAGCCATTGGCTAACGAAATACTCTTTGGTGAACTGGTTGATGGCGGTACAGTTAAAGTATCAGTTAAAGATAAGAAAATTAACTTTGACTATGAAAGTAATTTAACACCCGCTTAAATAAGTGTATTCACTTATCATACCAATCCGCAAATTAAGCGAATGGGTATAAAAACTAGCCTGCGCGATATGCGTGGGCTTTTTTGTGCTTTTTTATAGGCAACAAAAAACCCAGCAAAAGCTGGGTTTTTTGTTTATTAAATGTAATTGCTAGTCAGTACCATCAATTACATTTAATAAACGCTTTAAGCTAGTTATTCACTAGCCAAAAACTAAATCTCGTTTACGCACTTAGCGAGCACGGAATACGATACGTCCTTTCGATAAATCGTAAGGAGTCATTTCTACCGTTACTTTATCGCCGGTTAAAATACGGATATAGTTTTTGCGCATTTTACCTGAAATATGAGCCACAACTACGTGACCATTTTCTAGCTCAACTCGGAACATTGTATTTGGTAAAGTATCAAGGACTGTCCCTTGCATTTCGATTACGTCTTCTTTCGCCATGTTTAGCGTAACACCTCTTTAATAGTTAAACGCTGCAGATTTTGCCCAAAATACGCCAATAAGTAAAGGCGCAGCGGGCATTTTTGCAAATTAAATAGCCAACCACTGGTCATTAACGTGTTTTTGCGCGGGTAAAAACTGAGTTTTGTATTTCATTTTGGTGCATTCATCGATTTGGTAGCCCAAATACACAAATTCTTTATTTTGCTGTTTGGCAAATTCGAGCTGCTGTAAAATCATCACAGTCCCTAAACTGTAGTGCTCAAAGTCGGGATCGAAAAACGTATAAATAGCCGAGACAGCGTTATCCATGCAATCTGTTACGGCCACTGCAACTAAAGTGTCTTGGTGCCAAAGCTCAATAAACGTTATTTCTAACCAGCTACAAAATAAAAAGCTTTGAAACTGTTCTAAATTAGGCGGAAACATAGTGCCATCGCTGTGGCGCATTGAAATGTATTTACTATAAAGTGGGTAATATTCTTCGCGCTTAGCGTGTGTGTATTTAACTTCAAAGATTGCTTTTACTTTATTTAGTTTTCTTTTTTGTGACTTTGAAGGGGTAAACTCTTGGGCTAACACGCGCACCGAGCTACAGGCGCTACACGAAGGGCAGTGCGGTCGATAAATTTGGTTACCACTGCGCCTAAAACCGAGCGATAAAAGCATCTCAAATTTATGCGTGCTGTAACAGGTTGGGTCAAGTATTACCAATAATTGCTCTTGCCTGTCAGGTAAATAGCTACAAGCAAACTCTTGGCTAAGGCCAACGCGTGCAGGAATATGTTCACTCATAAATTGCTGTTAACTCCTGTGGTTGCCACATGGTTGAGTTGGGGGTGTAAGCATTTGCTCGTTTAAGTTTAGTCAAAAATTCTGAGCGAGGGATCACTTTTGCGCCTAAAGAGGTTAAATATGGGTTTTCTAGTTGGCAGTCAATAAAATGTGCGTTATGGCGTTTTAACCAATTAACTAACGCCCACATGGCCAGTTTTGAGCAATTAGTTTGATGATGAAACATCGATTCGCCACAAAAAACGCCATTTTGCATAATGCCATACAGCCCACCGGCAAGTTCGCCGTCTTGCCATACCTCAACACTATGCGCAATATTAGCGTCATGTGCAGCAATATAAGCGCTTAACATATCGTTTGTTATCCATGTGCCTTCGGTGTCTATACGTTGCTCACAGCACGCTTCTATCACCTCAGCAAAGGCATTGTTAATAGTTACTTTAACAGGGTATTTTTTTAAATGTTTACGCAAGCTTTTACTTATATGAAAGTCATTTAGCTCTACAATGCCGCGTTCACTTGGCGACCACCACATAATGGGCTCACCTTCGCTAAACCACGGGAAAATACCCATTTTATAGGCATTACTTAAGCGCTTTACAGATAAATCGCCGCCTATGGCAAGCAGTCCATCGGGGGAGGTAAGTGCATATTCGGGGTTTGGAAATGCTATATCGGTTTCACTTAGTTGGTATAGCTGGTTTCTCATAGAGGGCTTAACTTATTAATTATCATAAAAGTGTAACTATATTTTAGGCATAAAAAAAGGCTGAACTAACAGCCTTTATTAATTTTGTATCGTTTATAGGTTATCTAAGAAACGCTCTGCATCTAGGGCTGCCATACAGCCTGTACCTGCAGACGTAATTGCTTGACGGTAAATATGATCAGAGACATCACCTGCGGCAAATACGCCAGGTACGCTTGTTTGTGTAGCGTTACCGTTAAGACCAGACTCAACCACTAAATAGCCGTCTTTCATTTCTAGTTGGCCTTCAAACATGTCAGTGTTCGGCTTATGGCCGATAGCAATAAACACACCCGCTAAATCAAGCTCTTCGGTAGCATCAGATTGTGTATCTTTAATGCGTACACCAGTTACACCCATCTCATCGCCAAGTACTTCGTCTAGCGTACGGTTGTAGTGCATTACTACGTTACCATTTTGCGCTTTTTCGTTAAGGCGATCAGCAAGAATTTTTTCACTGCGGAAGCTATCACGACGGTGAATAACGTGTACTTCATCCGCAATGTTAGATAAGTAAAGCGCTTCTTCTACAGCAGTGTTACCACCACCTACAACTGCAACTTTACGCCCTTTATAGAAAAAACCATCACATGTAGCACATGCAGATACACCACGACCTTGAAAATTAGTTTCAGACTCTAAGCCTAAGTATTTAGCCGATGCTCCAGTGGCAATAATTAATGCATCACATGTGTAAGTACCTTGGTCGCCAGTAAGCGTGAAAGGGCGCTTAGACACATCTACTTTATTAATGTGGTCAAACACAATTTCCGTTTCAAAGCGCTCAGCGTGCTCTTTCATACGGTCCATTAATGCAGGGCCTGTTAAACCGTGCGCATCGCCTGGCCAGTTTTCAACTTCAGTTGTGGTCGTTAATTGGCCACCTTGTTGAATGCCGGTAATTAAAACGGGGTTTAAATTTGCGCGTGCGGCGTATACTGCGGCAGTGTAACCCGCAGGGCCAGAGCCTAAAATTAGTAACTTAGAGTGTTTTGCTTCAGTCATGATCTTTTCCTAAACGTTTAATACTGAACTTAATGGCTTCGATTCTAAGAAAAACAAGGCACAAGTAAACAAATTATGTGAATATTTTTTTCTGACAAAATTAAAAGCTGTGCAATATTATGTACTGACTTTGCCTGGAACGATAAAAAAGCCCGTGTAAAGGCTAAAAAACAAACAGATGAGCAACAAAGCTTCGTTAATTCATGACCCGTTAGTATTTTTTTGATATGTTTTACCTAATTTTATTTGTCACTGATAGATTATGTGACCTTAGTGAATAGGCAACTATGTTATTTTGGCAGGAAAAACCCGCATTTGGGTTGACTTCAAAAGACGTTAACGTCTTAACCAACGCACAAGAGTACCGTACGCAATTGCTACGTTTAATTAGCAATGCAAAAAAAAGAATCTACATTACGGCACTTTACTTACAAGATGACGAAGCAGGGCGCGAAATACTGGAAGCGCTGCATCGTGTGTCGTTGGCAAACCCCAACCTTGAAATAAAAGTGTTGGTTGATTTTCATCGTGCTCAACGTGGTCTTATTGGTGCAAAAAAATCAGACGGTAACGCAAGTTTATATTGTGACTATTTAGAAAAATTTAAATCAAACGTACAAGTTTACGGTGTGCCAGTTAAAGCCAAAGAGTTGTTTGGTGTGTTACACCTTAAAGGTTTTGTTGTAGATGATACTTTATTATACAGCGGCGCCAGCTTAAATAACGTGTACTTACAATACAACGAACGCTACAGGCTCGACCGTTACTTTTTAGTTGACCAAGCAGCACTGTGTGACTCTGTGGTTGATTTTATTGAGTCTAAGCTAATTGGCTCGCAAGCCGTGCCACGTATTGATACACGCCCGCTTAAGCGCTTAATAGACTTTAAATTTGAACAAAAGCAATTAATGCGCGAGCTAAAGTCGGCCAGTTATGCAAACCCAACTACGGCCAATACCGACCCACTCGGTGTGCGTTTGTTTTTAGGTTTAGGGCGTCGTAATAATAGCCTTAACCGATTAATTAAAAACTTGTTTGATACCACAGAGCAAGAGCTTGTACTTTACACACCGTATTTTAATTTTCCGGCGCCGCTTATGCGCTCACTACGTCGATTATTAAAACAAGGTAAGCAAGTAACCATTGTAGTAGGTGATAAAACCGCAAACGATTTTTATCTGCCGCCAAGTGAGCCGTTTAGTAAAATTGGTGCACTCCCGTATTTATACGAAACTATTTTGCATAAATTTGTAAAATCGCAAAAGCGCCATATAGATAACGGCAATTTAAACGTGTATTTATGGAAGCACGAGAGTAACTCGTTTCACTTAAAAGGTATTTGCGCCGACCGACAACGTCACTTATTAAGCGGGCATAACCTTAATCCGCGAGCGTGGGGCCTTGATATCGAAAACGGTATTTTAATTGAAGACCCACAGCAAAGTATTATGCAAGCCATAGATAACGAAAAGCAGGAAATTTTAAAACACTGCCGCCGTTTAACTGGGCCAAATGATTTAGAAACAGTAGAAAATTACCCGCAACCGGTTAAAAAGCTGCTTGGTCAGGCTAAGCGCGTAAAAGTAGATTTTATAATTAAGCGTTTTATATAAATTAATTTATATAGTCAAAATTTAGATACAAAAAAAGCAGCTAATTAGCTGCTTTTTTATTGTTTGTAGTTAGGTAACTATTTTATTCAATAACACCTAACGACTAAACGCAAAATTACGCGTTTTCTACTGCAGTACGAGGGTCAACATATTCCATGTTGAACGCTTCAGCTACTTCTTTGTAAGTTACTTGGCCTTTAATTACGTTTAAGCCTTTTAAGAAGTGCGCGTCATCTAGTAGTGCCTTTTTGTAACCTTTGTTTGCAAGGTTAATAATAAACGGCAATGTTGCATTGTTAAGTGCAAAGGTAGAAGTACGCGGTACTGCACCTGGCATGTTAGCAACACAGTAGTGAACAACTTCATCAACAATGTATGTAGGATCAGCGTGTGTTGTTGCTTTAGAAGTTGCAATACAACCACCTTGGTCAATAGCAACATCAACAATTGCAGAGCCTGGCTTCATTGCTTTAATGTGATCGGCTGTTACTAGTTTAGGTGCTGCAGCACCTGGAATTAGTACGCCACCAATTACTAAGTCAGCTTCTAGTACGTGTTTTTCTAGTGCGTCAGCTGTTGAGTAAATCGCTTTAACTTTGTTACCAAATTGCGCGTCTAGTGCACGAAGTACATCGATGTTGCGGTCAAGTACTACAACGTCTGCGCCCATGCCAACAGCCATTTGCGCTGCGCTACGACCCACCATGCCGCCGCCAATAACAACTACTTTAGCTGCTTCAACGCCCGGTACGCCACCTAGTAACATGCCACGGCCGTGGTTAGACTTTTCAAGCGCTTGTGCACCGGCCTGAATAGACATACGACCTGCTACTTCACTCATTGGTGCAAGAAGCGGTAAGCCGCCACGTGCATCAGTCACTGTTTCGTAAGCAATACAAATCGCTTTGCTTTTAACAAGGTCTTCAGTTTGTGGAAGATCAGGTGCAAGGTGAAGGTAAGTAAATAAAATTTGGTCTTCGCGTAGCATTGCACGCTCAACAGCTTGTGGCTCTTTTACTTTTACGATCATGTCTGCTTTTGCAAAAACATCAGCTGCAGTGGCTAAAATTTCAGCGCCAGCTTGTGTGTAATCTTCGTTAGTAAAACCAATGCCCATACCTGCATCTGTTTCAACAATCACTTGGTGGCCGTGATTTACTAATTCACGAACACTCGCAGGAACCATACCTACACGGTATTCATGGTTTTTAATTTCTTTAGGTACACCAATAATCATAAAATTTGCCTTATTAAGAACGGATTAACATTTTTCACTATTATATTCATCATAAGGCAGTGTGTCTCACCTTTTTTAAAAGGCTAGGTAGTGTTATTATCTAAATAATAAAAATAAACAGAATATTAAACTAGTTGGGTGTATGCATCAGTTATTAGATAGAATTGACCGTAAAATTTTAATGGAATTACAGCACGATGGACGCCTTTCTAATGTAGAACTGGCCCGACGAGTCGGCCTGAGCGCCACGCCCTGTCTAGAGCGCGTAAAAAAGTTAGAACGTGAAGGTTATATACTTGGCTATAAAGCGGTGGTTGATCCAGCAAAGCTTGGCCAAGGCTTATCTGTGTATGTTGAGGTAACCATTACCAAAACATCGCCCGACGTATTTGATGAGTTTAGTGCGGCGGTTAAACAGCACGAAGAGATAATAGAGTGTCACTTGGTATCGGGTAATTTTGATTTTTTATTAAAAACACGCGTAAACGATATGTCAGAATACCGCGGTGTACTAGGCGACATTCTTTTAAAGCTGCCAAACGTGAGTGAAAGCCGCACCTATGTAGTAATGGAAGAAGTAAAAGGTGAAGACGGCGTAATAATTCGCCCTTACATTGCGTAAATTTAACCGCAAAAGATAAACACACTCTAATTTATAAAAACTTGTTCATAATCAGGCCATACACATTAAGATAAAGTGCATCAAATTGCATTTCCTGCTAAGGTATTTGATTGCAAGCAAGTGCCAATAGAACAATAAAGAGGGATAGGAAGTTATGCGCCTAAACGGTGTGCAAAGACTATTAGAAACAGGGCTGATCATCAGTACCTTTGCGGCAATATTCATTTTATGTGCTTTAATCAGCTTTGATCCCGCTGACCCTGCGTGGTCGCAAACGGGTGAATTTAGAAACGTAAAAAATATTACAGGCACTGCCGGTGCTTGGGTAGCCGATATATTATTACTGTCATTTGGTTGGCTTGCTTATTTAGTGCCGGCTGCTATTCAGCTGTTTGGCTATTTATTATTTAAACAACCTCATCGTATTTTACAGCTCGACTACACCACACTTGCCTTGCGTGTTATTGGCTTTGCTTTATTTATTACATCAGCAACGGCAATCAGCAGCATTAACTTTGATGATATTTATAACTTTTCATCCGGTGGGGTAGTGGGCGATGTGATTGCATCGGCCATGATGCCGGCATTTAACTTTACCGGTACCTCTATACTATTATTGTGCTTCTTTTTTGCTGGGCTTACTTTATTAACCGGTGTGTCGTGGGTTGAATTTGTAGACTACCTCGGCGATTTAGTGGTTAGAGGCTACCGTTACATTGCTAATTACGCCCAAGGTTGGATGCAACGAGAGCGTATTGCGGCAAATCCGGTGCAAGCCGATGCGCAATTTAATGATGAGCCTGACGATTATGAAAAAAGCGATACCACACTCGAGCAATCACCAGAATTTGAACAAGAGCCTGCAAAAAGTAAAAAACCGGCTAAACAAAAAGCCATTACTAAAGAGCAGCCTACCTTTAGCGAGCCGCAAATTAGTGATGACTACAGCCCATTTGATGAGCTAGACGATATACTCGACCAAGAAATTGGCTTTAGCGCCATAGACGATGAGCCAATGGATACAGCGGCTGCACTTAATGCGCTTGATCAAAGCCAAGTTGTTGAGCCTGAAAAACCGGTTACCACGGTGATATCGCCAGCAAGGCCTATGCCTAAGCCAAAACCTGCATATCAGCCACCGCCAACAGCAAAAGAAAAGTTTGAAGAGCTACTTGATAAAGAGCCACCGCCAGGGCCATTACCGTCGCTTGATTTACTCGACAGACCGGATAAAGCAAAAAACCCGATATCGGAAGAAGAGCTTGAAAGCGTGTCGCGCCTTGTTGAAACAAAATTACTCGACTTTAACGTACAAGCAAAAGTGGTTGGCGTATACCCAGGCCCAGTTGTAACACGTTTTGAGCTTGATTTAGCGCCGGGTATAAAGGTGTCTAAAATTACTGGTTTATCAAAAGATTTAGCCCGTTCGTTATCGGCAATTAGCGTACGTGTGGTTGAGGTGATCCCAGGTAAAACTTACATAGGGATAGAGCTGCCTAATAAGTACCGCGAAATTGTACGTTTATCTGAGGTAATTAACGCCCCTAAATTTGAGCAAAATCCATCGCCACTAACCATGGTGTTAGGTAAAGATATTGCTGGGCAACCTGTGTGTGCCGATTTAGGTAAAATGCCCCATTTACTGGTAGCGGGTACCACAGGTTCAGGTAAGTCAGTGGGCGTTAATGTAATGATATTAAGCTTACTGTACAAATCGGGCCCTGATGATGTTCGTATGATCATGATTGACCCGAAAATGCTTGAGCTTTCGGTTTACGAAGGTATTCCGCACCTATTGTGTGAAGTTGTTACCGACATGAAAGAAGCCGCTAACGCGCTGCGTTGGTGTGTAGGCGAAATGGAACGCCGTTATAAATTAATGTCGGCGTTGGGTGTACGTAACTTAAAAGGTTACAACCAAAAAGTACTTGAGGCCAAAGAAGCGGGCTACCCGATTCTTGACCCATTATTTAAAGACACCGACGGCATGAAAGAAGGCCCAGACGAGTTAGATAAACTACCGAGCATAGTGGTAGTAATAGACGAATTTGCCGACATGATGATGATTGTAGGTAAAAAAGTTGAAGAGCTTATTGCCCGTATTGCGCAAAAAGCGCGTGCCGCAGGTATACATTTAGTACTTGCAACACAGCGCCCATCGGTAGATGTAATTACCGGCTTAATTAAAGCCAATATACCTACGCGTATGGCGTTTCAGGTGTCGAGCAAAATAGACTCGCGTACCATATTGGATCAACAAGGCGCCGAAAATCTATTAGGTATGGGTGATATGCTTTACTTACCGCCAGGCACAAGCGTACCAGAGCGTGTACATGGCGCATTTGTAGACGACCATGAAGTACATGCGGTAGTAAACGATTGGAAAGCACGCGGTAAACCTAATTACATTGATGAAATTTTAAATGGTGATGCAACAGAAGATGTTTTATTACCAGGTGAAACCAGTGAAAATGCAGATGAAGAGTCAGACCCTTTATACGACGAAGCCGTTGCGTTTGTAATCGAAACCGGCAAAGTATCGGTATCATCAGTACAACGTAAATTACGTGTTGGCTATAACCGCGCAGCACGACTAGTAGAACAAATGGAAACATCGGGTATCGTGAGTTCACCAGGCCATAACGGCGCTCGCGATGTATTAGTACCTAATGGAGCAAATTAATGAAAAAATTAAACAGTTTATTATTAGTGCTTGGCAGTTTAATTGCCACGCCTAGCTTTGCTGATGACAGCCAAGCACTGCAAGACAAACTCGCAACCCTTAAAAGTTTTAAAGCGCAGTTTTCTCAAAACGTAACCGATCCGCAAGGCCAAGCGGTTATGCAAGGCGAGGGTACAATTGCCCTTAAACAACCTATGATGATCCGCTGGCAGCAAACAAACCCAGACGATACCTTATTTGTATCAAATGGTGACAAAACCTATTACTTCGACAGCTTTGCTGAGCAAGTAACTATTATGGATACCCATAGCCTTATAGATTCAACACCGTTTGTACTGCTTACTTCAAAAGATCCCGCACAGTGGGAAAAATACAGCGTACAAGCTACAGACTCTGGCTTTAGTGTAACGCCAAATAAAGGCGTAGAAAGCCAAGTAGAGCAACTTGATATTACCTTTGCAGGTAACGAGCAAGGCCTTGCTAAGTTAGTTGTGACGGATAATTCTGGTCAGCTTTCATCGTTTAGTTTTAACAATGCACAAGTAAATACCGCGCTTGATACAAGCACCTTTGAATTTACCCCACCAGAGGGTGTAGAAATAGACGATCAGAGTAACGGTGAATAATTTAGGCTTTAACTTTGGGCCCGATGTACGCCCACTTGCGGCGCGTATGCGCCCAACAACGCTTGACGAATACATAGGTCAGCAGCATTTACTAAGTAGCGACAAACCCTTGCACCAAGCCATTGTTGCAGGGCGTTGCCACAGCTTAATTTTGTGGGGGCCGCCTGGGGTAGGTAAAACCACCCTTGCGCAAATTATTGCAAACCACGCCGATGCCGAACTTATACAAATGTCGGCTGTGACCGCAGGCGTAAAAGATATTCGCGACAGCGTAACGCAAGCGCAAGATAACCTACAAAGCAGCGGGCAGCGCACCTTAATGTTTGTGGATGAAGTACACCGTTTTAATAAATCGCAGCAAGATGCATTTTTACCACATATAGAAGACGGCACTTTTATATTTGTAGGCGCGACAACCGAAAACCCCTCATTTGCACTTAATAATGCGATTTTATCACGCGCACGCGTGTATGTTTTAAAGTCGTTACAAGAGAGCGACCTATACACAGTGATAGAGCGCGCACTTAAGCAAGATGAGCAACTAAACCAAAAAAACATTGTTATTGCCGATAACGCCAAACAGGCGCTTTGCCAAGCAAGCGGCGGCGATGCCCGCAAAGTATTAAACTTGCTTGAGCAAGCGGTTGATTTAACGAGTGAGCAAAACGGCACATACAACGTAGACGAGCACGTATTAAGCCAAGTACTGCCAACCCATTTAGCTAAATACGATAAAGGCGGCGATGAATTTTACGATTTAATCTCGGCTTTTCATAAATCAGTACGAGGCAGCTCACCCGATGGCGCGCTGTATTGGTATTGCCGTATTTTAGCCGGTGGCGGCGACCCACTTTATGTAGCAAGGCGTTTACTTGCCATTGCCACAGAAGACATAGGTAACGCCGACCCACGGGCAATGGAAGTGGCGTTAAACGCATGGGATATATTTCAGCGTGTAGGCCCAAGCGAGGGCGAACGCGCCATTGCACAAGCCACTTTATACTTAGCCAGCGCACCCAAAAGTAATGCGGTTTATATGGCATTTAACCAAGCAAAAGCTGATGCCAAAAACGAGCCAAGCTACCCAGTGCCAGAGCACTTACGAAACGCGCCCACAAACCTAATGAAAGATTTAGGCTATGGCGCCGAGTATCGCTACGCACATAACGAAGAGGGCGCCTTTGCCGCCGGTGAAAAATATTTACCGCCAGAAATTCAAGACAAACACTATTATTTACCGAGCGATCGCGGCCTTGAGCAAAAAATTAAGCAAAAGCTTGATTACTTAAAAGATCGCGACGCGCAAAGCCCACTTAAACGATACGAAAATGATTAAACTTTATATGATGATCGCCCTTGGCGGCGCCTCAGGAGCCTGTTTACGTTTTTTTATTAGCGAAACCATGCTAAAACTCCTTGGTAGGGGATTCCCTTTTGGCACGTTGACGGTTAATATTCTGGGTTCATTGTTAATGGGCATTTTGTACGGTTTGATAGAGAAAGAAATTATCGCCACAAGCCCCGCTAAAACCCTTATTGGTATTGGCTTTTTAGGTGCGTTAACCACCTTTTCAACATTCTCAATGGACTCGTTGTTGTTATTACAACAAGGTCACTTTATTAAAATGGCCCTCAATATCATCTTAAATGTGATGATCTGTATTTTTATGGCTTGGCTGGGCCTTCAGCTGGTAATGCAAAAAGGTTAAAAAACTAACATGTTAGATTCTAAATATTTACGACAAGACGTTGAGCAAACTGCAGCACGCTTAGCGGCTCGTGGCTACGAGCTTGATGTTGCAAAAGTGACAGAACTTGAAGAACAACGCAAAACATTACAAGTAAAAACGCAAGAGCTTCAAAGTCAACGTAACGCCAGTGCTAAAGCCATTGGCCAAGCAAAAGCAAAAGGCGAAGACGCACAACCACTACTAGACGCAGTGGCAAATTTAGGAAGCGAATTAGACGCAACTAAAAAAGCGCAAGATGAAGTACTCAACGCCATTAACGACATTGCTTTAGCAATACCAAACTTGCCAGACGAATCAGTACCAGAAGGCGCTGATGAAGACGACAACGTTGAAATACTTACCTGGGGCACGCCTAAAAAGTACGACTTTGAAGTAAAAGATCACGTAGACGTTGGCCAAGACCTAAACGGCCTAGACTTTGAAATGGGCGTTAAAATTAGTGGCGCACGTTTTACAGTAATGCGCGGCCAAGTAGCGCGTATGCACCGTGCACTTACGCAATACATGCTAGATACCCACACAGATAAAAACGGCTATACAGAAATGTATGTACCGTACTTAGTAAATAGCGCAAGCCTTTACGGTACAAGCCAATTACCTAAGTTTGCAGGCGATTTATTCCATACATTAGGCCTAGTAAACGACGACGGTGAACAACAAGCTGGCTTTAGCTTAATCCCAACAGCAGAAGTACCGCTTACTAATAGCGCACGCGATGAGATTTACGAAGAAAGCGATTTACCGATTCGCTTAACTGCGCACACGCCGTGTTTTAGAAGTGAAGCGGGCAGCTACGGTCGTGATACACGCGGCTTAATTCGCCAGCATCAGTTTGATAAAGTTGAACTAGTTCAACTAGTAAAACCAGAAGATTCAATGCAAGCGCTTGAAGAGCTAACAGGCCACGCAGAGCAAATTTTACAAGCGCTAGAACTACCATACCGTAAAGTAATTTTATGTATGGGCGACATGGGCTTTGGCGCTGCTAAAACATACGACTTAGAAGTATGGTTACCGGCACAAGATACCTACCGCGAAATTTCGTCTTGTTCAAATATGGTCGATTTCCAAGCGCGCCGTATGCAAGCACGTTTTCGCCGTGAAGGTGCTAAAAAGCCAGAGTTACTACATACACTAAATGGCTCAGGTTTAGCCGTTGGCCGTACACTCGTAGCCATACTAGAAAACTACCAACAAGCCGATGGTTCAGTAGTTGTACCAGAAGTATTACGCCCGTACATGGGTGGACTTGAAGTGATTGGGAAAGTTTAGGGTTAGCTATTAGTTTTTAGCTATAAGCTATAAGTAGAAAAGCCGCTGTTTTAAACGAACAGCGGCTTTTTTGTCTTAAGTTGAGGTAAAAACTTAAAACAAAAATTTAAGTTATCTTTTTTAATAATATCGCTCACACCTATTTTTATAGCTCATTACTGGTTTGTCCAATATTACTAATCTCTACCATTTTGGTGTTTTCTGCGTCTAGTATATTTAGATTTTAGCTAACTAGTTGTTTACATGAGTCTATTCGTTGGTTAAGTTATATGCTTCGTAATATTTGGACATTTGTCGGTTTGTAAAGCGACAAATGTCGGATACAAAGTTGTTAAAGCACTAAGGAAAGTTTATGCACAATCTCATCGTAATTATTTTTATCACTTTGTTAGCTGGTTGTGCAGCTACAGGGCAGCCAACTTTTTATGTATCCGTTGATTCACTAGCTGCATCTGTTGCGTCAACTAAAAAAACATATTTATTAATTCCTGGTAACGAAGGTGTTTCCCGAAACGACTTGCAGTTTCAAGAGTATGAAAACTACCTCAAGCGCGTACTTAACGGTAAAGGTTATATTGCTGCTAGCTCACGAGATGAAGCTGATGTAGCAATAGTTTTATCTTATGGTATAGGTGATCCACAAACTCATCAGTACTCCTATTCTTTACCAACATGGGGACAAACAGGCGTTTCTTCCGCTAATACATATGGCACAGCAACAACATATGGAAATAGAACTTCAGTTAATGCCACAACAACTTATACTCCCACATACGGTGTTACAGGATCTACGACTCATACAGGTACTCGAACTACGTTTTTTAGATACGCATTAATTACTGGTTACGATTACACTGCATTTAAGGATTCAAAAAAAGAAGTTCAAATATGGAAAACTACTATTAGTAGTACTGGATCAAGTGGTGATCTTAGGCGCGTATTCCCTATATTAATGGCTGCTTCAGAACCATATATGGCGACAAATACAGGACAGAAAATTCCCGTATCACTTTATGAGTCAGATAATGCAGTTAAAGTTATTAAAGGTCAGGTAGTAGAGTAATTAGTACCTTAACAAGCCATTAAACAGGGACAAAAAACAGTTGGCTTTTGCTCCTTCGTCGCTATTATAGCCAACCATTTTATGCCCGTTAGTGGGGCGTTATGCCTTGAAGTAGAAATGGAATATTAAATTGACTACAAAATGTAATTCAAACGAATGCACCTTGAAGATATTCCCTGAACACGATGAATGTGTTTTGCATTGTAAAAAGGGTGATTATTCAGAAGATTTTAACAACAATGGAATATTGTTCGATTTTTATAATGAAGTTATAAATTATATCAGTGATTTTATCATTAAATATAAATCATCTGATGATTTAGGTTTTCTATCAAAAGAAAAAATTGAGGCGTATCTAAGAGAAGATACCGAGAGTTCAATCTTCAAGAAGGCAATGAAAGAGCAGACTGTTGTATTTTCAAATGTTTATTTTCCATGTAGGGATAGTAGAGATAGTTTCGATTATTTAAAAGTATTAAATAAATTAGGCAAAATACATTTTAATTTCTGTAAATTTACAGCTCATAGTTTAGAAATTAATAAGAGCGAGCTATTTTATCAGGATTGTGAATTTTACCAGTGGTGGAACATTACAAAATCAAATTTACTTCCTAACGTGAATGATGTTTTATACCAAATGTGCACATTTCATGACGATGTCAGTTCCTACACTGATGACAATGGGACTGCGACACTATCCATCAATCTTTTCAATGATTGTCAATTCGCAAAAAAGCTAACATTTACAAAGTCGACTTTAAATTCAAAAATCTTTAATAATACGAAAAGGGCTAACTTAAGCTGTCATATACTGGAATTAATAGACTGTATAGTTGAAGAGAAGTTTTCACTAAATAATACAGTTTTAAGTAAGGTATTAATTCTAGATACAGAAATTAATGAAAAATTTGAGTTTAAAGAAAATATTGTTTCAGAATTCGAAATAAACAATTCAAACTTCAAAGGACTCTTTGATGCATATAGAACAAAGTTTGTTGAATTTTCAATATTTAAAAGTATCTTTGATGATTTCGTGGGATTTGAGAGATGCGAGTTTGGATCGAATGGTGTCTCTGATAAAAAGTTCTTGTCGAAATTCACTTATGTAACTTTTTTAAACTTTACCAACTTCAGGAACACGAAGTTTAGATCTGGCTTGGATCTTAAAAATACAAACCTCAAAGAATCTCCAAACTTTTTGGATGTATCAATCGATTTCAGTTCAACTAACAGAGAAACATATAGAATAATTAAAGATTCATTCGATAGTATCGGAAATCATATTGAGGCAAATAAATTCTTTGTTTTTGAAATGAAGAAGTACAAAGAAGAGTTGTCAAATAAGCCATTGAGCCAAGAAAAGTTTATATTTCACGTTAACTCTATAGTCTCAAATTTTGGTGAAAGTTTCTTGAAACCTTTATATTGGGCAATCCTTGCATCTTTCATATATTCCTTGTTAGTTCTTGGGTATGAAAGCAACACATTATATAAAATATACCCGCCAGCTAATGCATATATCTCTTTTGTTATGCAGGCATTAAATAAGATTGCTTCCAACATTCTTCCATTTAAAAGGTTTTTAAATGAAGGTATGGAGTTTGTAAGTTTATTTTTCTATCTAGTTTTCGCTAGCTTAATATGGCAAATAATAATTGCGGTAAAAAGGCATACTAAGAGGTGAATAGGCATAACAAGGCTATGCAACCTGTCACGCAGTTGATGGCAGTATTAGTGCTCGATAAAGGGGTCTAGATAAAGGGGTCAGATAAAGGGGTCAGATAAAGGGGCCACCCATTAGAACCAAAAGGGGTCAAATCTTGACTTCAGACATCAGAACTTAAATTCCTCAAAGTGGCTTAATTCAAGCCGCTATTTCCCTCTAAAAGCGCAGCGCCTGTTATCCTCTTTGTGAATTAATTTTGCTTTGTTAACATAAGTTTTGTGCGTTTGGGGGGAGTTATTTGCAGCATATTTAATTACGATATAGGCGTTAGTGAAACGCCACTTGTTTACTTATTTATAAGGTGGGTTGTTTTCATAAGTGTTTGTAATATAGTGTCTATTAATCAACCTAAATATAGAATAAGGAACATTCATGGAATTAGTCAAAACCACAAGTTTGAAATTTGATGTAACAGAAACAGGTCATCAAATAATACAAGCTAAAATAAACGGACATAAAGTAAATTTAATTTTAGATACAGCGGCGGGTGCATCTGTTTTAGATAGAGCATGTATTAACAAGCTTGGAATACAAGAAGAACTAAGCGAGGAAAATGCCGCAGGTTTAGGTACAGCCAAACACGAAATGGGCTTAATAGACGTTTTAAAATTTGAATTGGCAGGCCAATTGTATGAAAGTACAGAGTTTGTATCACTCAACCTAGACCCTGTTCAGGCCGCTGGTGGTGGCGATACAATACATGGGTTATTAGGCTCTCCATTTTTTAGAAAATACCAAGCTATATTAGATTTTGGTACTAATACACTGACAATTAGTGAACCATTGTCTGATTGTGAGTGATTAAAGCGGCCCCCTTAAGCCGCTATTATAGCGAAGCGCCTCTAATCCCCTTTGTGAACTACTCTGGCTTTACCAACATCAGCTCAGCATATTTCCCATCCATTAATATCGCTACATTACCCTCAGTGGTGACATACACATCCCTTAATCGGCCTGTTGCTTCTGGAAATATGTGTGACTGGGTGAATTCGCCATTAGCCAGATTAACGCTGTAGAGCTTTTTATCTACAAGCGTCGTGATGAGCACATGTTGTGCAAGTGAAGGGAATGCGGCGTGTTTAGAGCCGTAATACGCCATGCCTGACGGGGCAATTGATGGCGTCCAATCTACGCTTGGCTTTTGCATGCCGGGGTAATCTCTAAAAGGAGATATGCGCGCTTGCGAGTAATCGTCACCGTAGGTGATCACCGGCCAGCCGTAGTTGGTAGCTGGCGATAAGTAATTTAGCTCATCGCCGCCTGCGGGGCCGTGCTCGTGGCTAATAATTTGCTCGGTATCGTAATCATACACTAAGCCCTGTGGGTTTCGGTGACCGAGCGAGTAAACAGCGTGTGCATTGGGGTTTTTGTGATTAATAAATGGGTTATCTTTTGGAATAGTGCCATCTAGGTTTATGCGTAATAGTTTGCCGAGTTGGCTGGTTACAACTTGTGCTTGCTCTCTAAAATCAAAGCCATCACCAGTTGAAAACAGTAGAGTGTTGTCGGGTAAAAAGAGGGCGCGGCCAGCGTAGTGTTGTGGGGTATTTTTATCAGTCGGTACTGTGTAAATAATAACAGGCGTTGAAAAGCCGATGCCATTAAAGGTAGCTTTTGCAATTACTAGGCGATTAGCCTCAGCTGTGCCTTGTGCGTAGGTAAATATAACTTCTTTGCTGGTGTTAAAATTAGGCGAGAGCACTATATCGAGTAAGCCGCCTTGGCCTGCAACGTATAAACCTTCAAGGTTTAAATTTACTCTAGTTTGCTGATTGTTTTTTACAATAACAACGTGGCCGTCGCGCTCTGTAATTAGCCATGACCCGTTTGGCAGTTTAACCATGCTCCACGGCGAATTTAATTTTGTAGCAACTGTGTGGGTACTGTACTGCTCTTTAGGTAATGTAGCTGCACTGGCGGTAGACGCAAAAAGCCCTACAAACAGCCATAGCGCTAATTGAGAGAGTCGTTGTTTACATTGCAAGCCTTTGCTACTGTAAGAAAAAAGCTTTATTTTAAGTTGAGATAACCATGCCATTTTTAACACGTTTACTCCCTATATTTTTAGTTTCTTGGTTATTTACCTTTACGCTTGCTAGCTTGTTTCATAGCCAATACGTTGTCAATCAATTAGTTGATGTGGGCGTGATGCTCAGCTTAAGCGACCGTATTAATTTAACGCTAGATGATTGGTTAGGGCTATTACCTACCTATGGCGCTATTATTGCCATTGCTTTAGCTATCGCTTTTTTTGCTGTTGTGTTACTTGTTAAAAAGTTTGAAAAATACAGCATGGTGTTATTTGTGGCATCGGGTATCACTGCTTTTGCCGTGGTGTTAGTGGCCATTGAGTCGATTATGAATATTCATATTATAGCGGGCGCACGTGGATGGGGATTTTATTTGCAATTACTAGCAGGTGCTTTTGGTGGCTTGTTGTTTGCCTTGTTAACCAAGGCGTTAGCCCCTAAACAGTACATTAAATAAAAAAATCAGTGGCTAATGCTAAGCGTTAACCACCACGTTAAAATACGATGTAAAACGTTAATTAAAGCGCTACACAATAAGCGCTACATAATAAGCGCCTTAATAGCCTCTAAGCCTTTTCTGAGAGTAGCTTCATCGTTAGCGTAGTTAATGCGTACGCACTGGTGTTTGTGCTCCCAGCTATCTTCAATGCCAATAAAAAAGTTATGCCCAGGAATTATATATACATCTTGCTCTTTTAGTTTTTGATAAAGCATTTCGCTGGTTATTTTTGAGTCTTTAAACCATAGCCACATAAAAAACGCGCCTTCGAGTTTATGTAAATAGACAGGTAAGTCTGCAAAAATTTCATCAAACAGGTTTATGGCTATCTCTGCTTTATTTTTATAAAAAGGCAATACCGTATTTTTACACAAAGGCAGTAATTCGCCTTCGTTAATTAAGCGGGTTACTAAGCTTGGGCCAATAGCGTTAGGCGATAACACCATAGAGCCGTTAACACGGCCAATGGCTTTAATTATTTCGTTATTGGCAACCACAATACCAGTGCGCAGGCCTGGCAAGCCCAATTTTGAAAGCGACATACACAATATAATGTTTGAGTTCCACGTAAGGTTTGCATCGGTGTAAATACAGCCCGGGAAAGGGTCGCCGTAGGCGTTATCAATAATTAGGGGAATATTGTACTTGTGTGCAAGGGCATCTAGGTGGCGTACTTCCTCATCGGTAATGACATTACCAGTTGGGTTGGTAGGGCGCGATACGCACAGTGCACTAATACTGGTATCGTTGGCTAATACGTTTTCTACCGCGTCAAAATCAATGACATATTTAAACTGCTTAGAGCCACTGGGTGTATTTAAAATTTCGATGTCGGGCTTTATTGCCACAAACATATCATCAGATAAACCTTGGTCGGCGTAACCTACGTATTCAGGCGCAAGCGGAAACAATATACGCTTATTAGTGCCATCGCTCATTTTGCCCGCAAGCATATTAAACAATACAAAAAAGTTAGCTTGGCTGCCGTTACCCAGTGCTATGTTTTGTGGTGTTAAGCCCCAGTCAAACTCGCTATTGAGCTGTTTAGCAAGAGCCGCTCTAAATTCGTCATTGCCAGTTGGCCCGTCGTACAAACCAAATACTTGCGATACTTTATTACTGGCTACTAGCTTTTGTAATTCATCTAAAAATACAGCATTAACCTGTGGTACGTGTGCAGGGTTACCGCCACCTAGCATAACAATATTTGGATTATTGCTTGCGTTAGCGCTGCCTAAATCTTCCATAAGCTGCGTTATTCCGTTGGGTTGTGTAAATTTAGTACCAAAATTTGAGTAGTTCATAATACCTATGTGTGCGCTAATAACGAGGAGGGCAGTATAGCGTAAATAAAGGGCTTTATTTGCATGTTGAGAATAATTCACGGTTTAGAACTTTAAACCCTTTAGGGTATAATTAACGCACTTTTATTCGCTAGGCTATTGTTATCAGTAATTTTGAATCGACTTTACATCACATTACGCTTGAGACTGAACCTGCCGCTGATTTAAACGCGCCTGTAGTCAAAGACACGCAATTTAAAATAGCCACGTTTAATTTATTTAACTACCTTGAGCCGCCTAATGCGTATTACGATTTTGAAAAAATTTATACCGCAGAGCAATGGGCGCGCAAACAGCGTTGGATTGTAGATTATTTAAATGAGTACGCGCCTGATGTAGTAGGTTTTCAAGAAGTATTTAGTATTGAATCGCTAAAGGCGTTAATGGCGCAGAAAGGCTATACATATTTTGCTGTGGTTGATACACCAGAGGTGATTGATGATTTTATTTTTAAACGCCCGGTCGTGGCAATAGCGTCTAAATTTGAGATTGTTGATGTGGCTGCGGTTAAGCACAATACCGAGCTTGTTGAAATGCTTGGCCTTAATAGTAATTTTACGTTTAGCCGTAAGGTGTTAAGAGCCACCATTAAATTACCCCATGTAGGTAATACCGACTGTTATGTAGTGCATTTTAAGTCAAAACGAGCCATGATTGAAAGTGATGAAAGTACTACTAGCTCAGCCAAAACCGAGCCGCTCTCAAGCGAAAAAAACATAATAGACACTCTCAAAGCAAATGTGGCCGGCTCGTGGGGCTCAACCATTCAGCGCGGAAGTGAAGCCACTTTACTAATGATAGAAATGATTGCCCGACGCGAAGCTACACAACAGCCTATGGTGTTAATGGGCGATTTTAATAACGACCTAGCCGATGGCGTGTTGAGCCATTTACTAACGAATACATTGCGATTTGCCCCAGCGTTTGATGTTAAAACATACCTTGCTAAATATTGCTTAAATGACGCATGGCAGTTATTTAAAACACTAAAAATGAGCCAATTTACGGCGCACAACACACAGCAAAACGCTGGCAGCCATGCAGATGCTCAACAAAGTAATGGCCCCTCGGCGCCGTTATTAAATCGCAGCCCTACCCATTACTATGGAACGAGTAGTACGGTACTTGATTATATTTTACTCTCGTGTGAATTTGACCCAAGTTACGATGATAGCTTTTATGAAGTGAGTGATTATCATACATACGACAGGCATTTAATAAACCCAGAATACGAACGAGACGATTTAACAACCGATCACGCAGTGGTATCAATTACCCTAACGTTAAGGAGTTAATAAGTGGGTAACATTTATAAATAGCTTTGCAGCTTTTACATTATTATTGAACTTATAAATTACAAGTCATTAATTATAATGAACTTATTTTAGGCTTAAAACTTGTTGTAACTACTGAGTTAAAACAATTTTAAGGACATAAAAATGACTGAAGTTGCGCTTTCTGCCTATATGGCGTTTTACGTTTATTTAATAATGTTAGTGGTACAGTGGTCGGTAGCTACCTTTAGCAAAGCTAAACAACCTAATGCTGTACCGGGTAAAATTAGCGATGATTTATCGCACGACAGTTTTATATTTAGAGCCCACCGTACTTTTCATAACACACTAGAAAACAGCGCGTTGTTTATTGGTACTGTGTTGTTTGCATTTGTTATAAATTACCAAAGCCCTATATTTGCCATGTGCGTTTGGGTGTATGTAATAGCGCGATTAATTCATATGGCGCTGTATTACGTTATAGCCACAGAGAAAAACCCAAGCCCACGCACGTACTTCTTTTTAATCAGTTTTATAGCCAATATTGTCATGCTAATTTTAATTGGTTTAAGATTAATGGCTTAATATCATGCGGTTAAAGGCTATTAAACCGTTAGTATAAAAAAGCGAAAGGGCTGTAATTAGCCCTTTTGCTTTTTAGTTTAATCTACACCAATAAACCCACCGGTTTGATGCGCCCAAAGGCCAGCATAAATACCATTTAGTGCAATGAGCGCTTCGTGGCTGCCTTGCTCTACAACGCGTCCTTCATCAAGTACAATAAGTCTGTCCATTTGTGCAATGGTCGATAGCCTGTGAGCAATGGCAATTACAGTTTTACCTGTCATTAAATCATCTAGGCTTGCTTGTATTGCGGCTTCTACTTCTGAGTCGAGCGCGCTGGTGGCTTCATCGAGTATTAAAATAGGTGCATTTTTCAGTAATACCCGCGCTATAGCGATACGCTGGCGTTGCCCACCAGAGAGGGTTACACCGCGCTCGCCTACTTGAGCATCAAACCCTTTATTGCCTTTGCTATCTTCTAAATCGCTTATAAACTCGAGTGCTTTAGCTTGCTTGGCAGCGCTGAGCATTTCGGCTTCTGAGGCATCGGGCCGGCCGTATAAAATATTATCTTTTACAGAGCGGTGAAGCAGGGAAGTGTCTTGCGTAACCATGGCTATATAGCGGCGAAGGCTTTCTTGGCTTACATCGGTAATGTTTTGGCCATCAATTTTAATCGTCCCCGAATCGGTATCGTAAAAGCGCAGGAGTAAATTAACTAATGTTGATTTACCAGCGCCAGAGCGACCCACTAAGCCAATTTTTTCACCGGGTTTGATATGTAGGTTTAGGCCGTTCATTACCGGTCCGCGATTGGTTTCGTTAGCGGCTTTGCCGTAGTTAAAGTGAACATTTGAAAACGCTATATCGCCCTTAGAAACGGCAAGCGTTTTTGCATCGGGTTTGTCATCTACTTTAATGGGCGTAGATAAGGTTTTCATGCCATCGGTTGCGGTACCAATGTTTTCAAACAAGCTGCTTATTTCCCACATGATCCACTGCGCCATGCCATTTAATCTAAGCGATAAACTAACCGCAACAGCAATGGCGCCTGCGCTAATTGCACTTAACGACCATAAATAAAGGGATAGTGCGGCCACACTAAATACTAATAAGTAATTTAGGCTATTAATGGCAAAGTTAAGGCTGGTTACTAAGCGCATTTGCTTATAAACAGGCTGTAAAAATACATCCATACTTTGTTTAGCGTATTGCTCTTCACGTTGTGTGTAAGAAAAAAGCTTAATGGTCGATATATTTGTATAGCTGTCAACTATACGGCCGGTCATTTCAGAGCGCGCATCGGCCTGCGAGCTGGCAATTTTTTTAAGTTTTGGCACAAAGTACATTTGAATAGCGGCATAAATAATTACCCACACTAAAAGCGGTAGCATTAAACGCCAGTCAGCTTCTGCAACTAAAAACACCATAGCGCCAAAATAAACCACAATATACATTAGTACATCGAGCAGTTTCATTACGGCTTCTCGTACGGCCAGTGATGTTTGCATTACTTTTGTGGCAATACGCCCTGCAAACTCGTTTTGATAAAAGCTAACACTTTGGCGTAGTAAGTATCTATGCGCCGACCAACGAATCGACATAGGGTAATTACCCAGTAATGCTTGGTGCAAAATAGCCGAGTGAAAAAACACCACTATAGGCAATATCACTAAAAGCACTATCGCCATTTTTATAAGTTCGGCTTTTTGCTCTTGAAATAGGGTTTGCGGTGTGTAGGTGCCCAACCAATCAACCAGTTGGCCCATATAGCTAAATAACGATACTTCTAAAATGGCAAGCAGGGCAGCACTAACAGACATTAAAACTAACGACAGCTCCATACCTTTAGTGTAATGACGACAAAACGCAAATAAGGTAGAGGGCGGCTGCATTGGCTTTTGCTCAGGAAATGCGTTGGTCATTTTTTCGAATAATCGATACATTTTATAAACTTAAATGACAAATAATAGAAAAGGATCATACCATTTAAGTGGCGCGCTGTAGATTTTTAGCGACTAATTTACACTGCTACTTTTATCGAATAGGGTTTGTGAGGTTTACGCCTTTAATCATGTAAATGTCGTCATAGCGTAAACCGCCATTTCCGTAGGGCTTTTTATGTGGGCCCGTATTACAGTTAGCTAAAAAATAGCTAAGTGGGCGTTCGCGTTTCATTCTAAAGGTGGCATTTTTATACACTAAGGTTTGGTTTTTAAATTCGCCGCCTTGTACATATACATTATATTGCTGGCCTTGCATTTTTACCGATGCATTATTAACAACGTACCAAATGTTGTACCAACTGTTTGTATCAAGTGGTTTAGCCGATTGCGCTTGTGCATAGTTTTGGATATTACTATAGCCCTTATCAGTTTTGACCATTAGCGCCCCGGTATTAACTAACCCATTTGATTCGGTTTTATCGGTGACTCGTAAAGTGGCTTCAAAGGCGTCGTAGCCATGAACGTTTATTTGCTCTGGCTCTAAGTTACTTAATCCAAAAGCATGGTTATTTGGAAAAGAGGCGACGTTAATACGGGTAAAAAAAGTGTAGGTTTCGCCAACGGGCACTGTTTTTGGAAGCTTTTTATAGCTGAGGGCCTTGCGATTGCCGACAATACCATTTTCGGCAGGCTTTTTAATTAAAAAATGGTTAATCCCTTTGGCTGTGTCTTCAGCTTCTATTTTAGTTACTTGTGGGTTAGCGACATAAGGTTGAGTTTGATTGTCTGTGTCAACCTTTGTCCAGCCTTTTAGCGGCTGTTCAAAGTTATCTACTAATAGCCATTTTGCAGAGGGGGCATTTTGATTGTTTTGGCTACAGGCTAATAATCCTGAGCAGGCCACTAACAGTAAGCTGTATTTAACGCGCATAATCCCTCTTTTACTAATGTAAGTATAAGTATATAAATTGGTAAACCAATATATGACTTTTAATTTTTCAAACTTAAAATTTATATAACCAATTTGATGTAAATTAGTCAACCAATATTGTGTTTTATCTATTCTACTGACGTTTATATTTTAAACGCGTAAAATACCTAACAACACGCAATTAAAAATAATAAAAGGGATTATATGTATACTGGAACGTGCTTATGTAAAGCGGTAAGTGTTGAAATTAAAGGGGCTATTTCTCAAATTATTCATTGTCACTGCTCACTATGCAGAAAAAACAGCGGAACTGCTTTTGCCACGAATGGTTTTGTAAACACTCACGAATTTACACTTACCAAAGGTGAAGATAATTTAACTGAATTTAATTTCAAACCTGGGCGTGCGCGCTTTTTTTGTAAAACATGTGGCTCACCTATTTACAGTGCTAATGCAGAGGATAAATCTCGCTTGCGAATACGCCTAGGGTTGATAGATGACGATATTACTGAACAGGTAATATCGCATAATTTTGTTACCTCTAAAGCCAATTGGGAGCAATTGGAAACACATTTGCCGTGCTATGAAAAACACGAACCAGGTCGCTAAATTACTCTATGTGATAAATGCTGTTTATGTCGCTGTGAAGGGTGGGCGCCCACGTTTTAAATAATGGCGAATGGGCTATTTCTTCTTTATTAATGTGCACTAAGCTTTGCTGAGAAAGCATCACGACAATATTTTTGTATTCGTTAAACTCTATAAGGGCAATACAGCTAAAATGTTGCCTAAACAGGACGAGTAAAGCTTGGAGCTCTTTTCCTGTTTTAGGGTTTAAATTTATAATAATTTGCGCATTTAGCCCGCTGCAGCAACGTATGTTTTGCCAAAATACGCTGTTAGATAAAAAGTCTTGATGTACATCGCCACTAAAAATATCAATTGTAATGACATTGTATGTGCGCGTGCACGTTGCAACAAACAGCTCTGCATTTTGTAAGTGCACTGTATGATTAGCGGGCAAGTTAAAATGGTGCTTAGCAACGCTTATCATCGCGGGGTTTATTTCTACACTGTCAAACACAGCTAAGTTATTTATATAAGCCGTTTTGTTATGTAAATAATGAATGGCTCGCTCAATGCCCGCAGTACCTAAGCCTAAATTTAAAACCCGTAGTGGCTCAGCTGTTTTAAGTAAAAATAACAGCATACATTGATTAACCGCAATCAGTAATTGCTCATTCTTATTAAGGCTCATCACCCCTTGAATAGTGATATCGCTTTGTGCATTTTGGGCAAGTGTTAACCAGCGATAGGCCGTATTTTGATAAACACAAATAGGCCCATATTGGTTGTTACTAGTGGCAATTAAATTAGCAGAGACAGTGTCGGCTTTAAGCTGGCGCATAGGTTACAAATACAAATAAAACACCCCATTAGTTTGCCACGAAAACACGCTATGTATATAGCGTATTTATGTAACAAGGTTTGTAATACGCTTGGTTACTTAAAAGAGGGGAGTACTTATGTGTGGCTAAATTTTACAGTTGAGCTTACTTGTATAAAGCTTTAACTCAAAATAGTTGCACTAAATAGGTTGTTGAGTAATGGTAAGGTAAAAAATAAGGAGCTTATAATGCGCAAAACCCCTTTTTCTATTACAACTAAACTTATTAAATTGAGTACGTTAGCCTTTGCTTGTACGGCAGGATTATCAGCACACGCTCATGCCAGCATAAAATATGAAGAACAACAAAAGCTACATGATATTGCAGCGCAGGTATCAGCTAAGCGTATTGGGAGCGACATACAAACGCTGGTGGATTTTGGTACCCGCCATACGCTTTCTGAAATTAAGTCAGATACACGGGGCATAGGTGCTGCACGGCGTTGGATCAAAAAAGAGTTTGAAAAAATATCAGCGCAATGTGGTGGTTGCCTAGAAGTTATTGAAGTTAAAGACACTATATCAGGTGAAAAACGAATTCCTAATCCTGTTGAAGTGGTAAATATAGTGGCCATTCAGCGTGGTAGTACTGAGCCAAACCGAATGGTTATTATGTCGGGCGATATTGATTCGCGGGTGAGCGATGTAATGGACTTTACCAGTGATTCACCGGGTGCTAATGATAACGCTTCAGGCGTGGCAGGGGTTATTGAAGCTGCACGTGTACTAAGCAAGCATAAATTTAATGGCTCAGTTGTATATGCAGCGTTGTCTGGCGAAGAGCAGGGTTTATTTGGCGGTAAAATACTCACAGCGTATGCACAAGAGCACAATTGGCAAGTACATGGCGTTTTAAATAACGACATGATTGGCAATATTACCGGTATTAATGGCGTTACCGACAATACAACGGCGCGTATTTTCTCAGAAGGCACGCGTGTAGTAGAAACGAAACAACAAGCAAGAACGCGCCGTTTTACAGGTGGCGAAGTCGATTCGGCGAGCCGTAATTTAGCGCGCTATATAGATACAATTGCCGATAGGTATATTCCAAATTTAGATACGATGTTAGTTTACAGGTTAGATAGATTTGGCCGGGGCGGGCACCATAGACCGTTTAACGATGCAGGTTTTGCAGCAGTCAGAATTATGGAAACTAATGAGCATTACGACCGACAACATCAAGATTTACGTACAGAAAATGGGGTGGTTTATGGCGATACCATAGATGGCGTTGATTTTGACTACACAGCAAAGCTTACATCACTGAACGCAGTAACAATGGCTTCAATGGCTTGGGCGCCAGCTCCCCCTAAGCAGGTAAAAATTGAAGGCGCAGTTAAGGCCGATACTACGCTGTCGTGGCAAAGTTCAGATGATGATAATATAGCCGGTTATCGTATTTATTGGCGCTATACCAGTGAGCCACAATGGCAATTTAGTCAAGATGTGGGCAATGTAAGTAAAGCTACACTTAAAAACGTTGTTATAGATAATTACTATTTTGGTGTTGCAGCGATAAGCAAAGACGGGATTGAATCGCCAGTGGTGTTCCCAGGTGATGTAGGCTCGTTTGATCACAATATAAAATAACAGCGATTTATTATTGCTTAAGTGCAATTGTGATTAAAAACAAATCAAATGGTGTATTTAAGGTGCAAAGCAGGTGTTTTATGCTTGCACCTTATTTGTTATGCACTTAGAGTGTAGAAAAAAAAGCAGTAAAGGTTAATAAAATGCAGCAAGAAGAAAAAAAACCATTAACAGCGCAAGAGCAAGCACAAATAGAGCAACAACGGGTTGCTTGGCAACGCGAGTGTTTTCAAAACGCCCAAAAATACTTAGCAGAAAAAGGCATTATGCCTAAATCAGTAATAGACAAAGATAGCCGCTTTTTAGCGCCATTGTGTGCTATGTGGAAATTTAAAGCGCAAAACGGCAAGAGTTACTGGGTAATAACAGGGCGCTTACCCACTGATCATGCAGAAGTAAGTGCAGCAAAAGATGCGCGCGATGCTATGCGTTATTTTTCATTACAATGGCAGTTAAAAGCAGATCAAATAATGAGTGTTGGCGCGCGTGATAAAACCCAGGTCGACTTTGCTAACTTACTTATAAACCGTGCTCACGGCTTATACGAAATGCATGAAAACGAGCAACTTTGGGCTAATGAACCAAAATAAGGTATCGCTTGTATAAACGTAAAAAAGGGCTATTAATGGCCCTTTTTTAATGTACTAATGTAAATGGTTTAGTGACAAACTCAGACACTTGGCATTGCATTCGCTGCCTAGGTATACCTGCTTCCATAAAAACACCGCCTTGTTGTATAAAGCCGTTTCGTTTAAAGCGTTCAACTTCGTTTAAAATACAATTAATACTAATAACTTGGTGCCCATCGTTAGCGGCAAGATTAACAATAAAAGTAAGTAATGAAGTATAAACCTGGCGATTACGGTGTGCGGGTAAAACGGCTATTCGGCCTATTAAACCATCTGTACACAGCCTACCTGTGGCTACGGGGGCGTTACTGTTGTGAGTAACTAGCACATGGTGTGCTAGTTTGTCTTGGCTATCAAATTCTATTCGTTTGGGTATGTGTAACTCATACACAAATACTTTTTCACGTATTTGTTGTAGCTGGTCTTTTTGCCTATCCCACTCGACCTTATTAATTTGATAGCCCATAGCGCACCTCTAATTAAACCACAACCCCTCATTAACTAGTGTAGTAAAGGTTTGAATAAAAACTAGGCTGGGCTGCGCTGTGTTTAAATCATCGGTATTAACATAATCATGATCTGTTAATAGTTTAACGGCATTTAAGTCGCAAAGTGGTAACGGGTAGTTTTCGCCATTAATACTTAATAATAGGGTGTCTTCTAGCTGCTGATAGATAGCACGTACGCCGCCTAAACGCTCAAATTCTTCTGCATTGTTTGCTATAAAATCACTCATTTGCTCGCAGGTTATAGGCTCTTCAAGCGGTGCTAAGTCCATTTCGTGCTTGGCTTGGCTTAAGGTATTACCAAGCCAATGCTTAAATAGCTCATCGTTATTAAGTAGCGCTTGCATAAGGGTTTTAACTTTATCGGTTTCGCTCTGTAAAAGCTCACCTTTAGAGTCCCTAAGGGCTAAAGTGTGATCGGTATAGCGTTTTTGGCCGCTGTCGGTATCAATAACATGATCGGCAAAACTAGAAAATAAGTCTTGTTGATTAGGTGCTCTAAATCCAACCGAGTAGTTAAGGGCGTTTTCTATTGCATAACCTTCGTGAGGGCACCCAGGTGGTATATATAAAATATCGCCGGGCTCTAAAATACAATCTATAACGGCTTCAAATTGCTCAACTTGTAGTAGTTTTTTATTTTGCGCAAATTGTTTAAGTGTTGGATCAGGCAGGCCAACACGCCAATGACGCTTACCCTGGCCTTGAATAATAAATACATCGTACTGATCTAGGTGCGGACCAACGCCACCTTTAGGGGTTGAGTAGCTGATCATTAAATCATCTATTCGCCAGTTAGGTATAAACCTAAATGGTTGAAGCAGTTGTGCTGCATCGCTATGCCAATGATCAACCGCTTGTACCAATAAAGTAGCGTGTTGCTCAGTTAATTTTTCAAAGTCTTCAAATGGGCCTTGGTATGCTTGCCAATCGTTATTGTGGTTGGTAACAATTCGCGACTCTATACTTTCTTCCATAGCAAGACCGGCAAGCTCTTCTGCCTCTATTGGGTCTTGAAAGGCTGTAAAGCCTTGTTTAATTAATAGCGGTTTTTTTTGCCAGTATTGGTTTAAAAATTCTTGCTCACAGAGGTTGTTTATTTTTAATTGGTACATAGAGTTGGCCTATAATTTTTAGTACAAAAAAAGCGAAAGGGATTATCCTTTCGCTTTTTATATGCGCAATTTAGTATTTAAACTAAATCGTCAATAAACTCAACAGCGCGGCCAATGTAGTTGGCTGGTGTTAGTTTTTTCATTTCTACTTTAGCGTGCTCTGGCAGGTCTAAACCATCGATAAAGTCGGCCATAATCTCTTGATTTACACGTTTACCACGCGTTAAATCTTTAAGTTTTTCGTATGGTTTTTCAATACCGTATTTACGCATAACCGTTTGAATTGGCTCAGCAAGTAATTCCCAGTTTTGATCAAGCTCATCAAGTAAACGTTGCTCATTTACTTCAAGCTTGCTTACGCCTTTAAGTGTAGATTGATACGCAATAAGCGTGTAGCCCATACCCACACCTAAGTTACGTAAAACGGTTGAGTCGGTAAGGTCACGCTGCCAACGAGAAACAGGCAGTTTTTGTGCAAGGTGAGCAAATATAGCATTTGCTAAACCTAGGTTACCTTCTGAGTTTTCAAAGTCGATAGGGTTTACTTTATGCGGCATTGTTGAAGAACCGATTTCGCCAGCAATGGTTTTTTGCTTAAAGTGGTTAAGGGCAATGTAACCCCAAACGTCACGATCAAAATCAAGTAAAATAGTGTTAAAGCGAGCAATAGCATCAAATAGCTCGGCAATGTAGTCATGCGGCTCTATTTGTGTAGTGAACGGGTTAAAGGTTAAACCAAGGCTAGTTACAAAGTTGCTTGCGTGGGTATGCCAATCGTAATCTGGGTAAGCACTCAGATGAGCATTGTAGTTACCTACAGCACCGTTAATTTTACCTAGCATTTCTACCTGTGCGATTTGGTCGCGTTGGCGTTTTAAACGCATGTATACGTTAGCAAACTCTTTACCCATTGTTGAAGGCGTAGCTGGTTGGCCGTGGGTACGCGTCATCATAGGTACTGCTTTGTACTCAATGGCTTTTTCTTTTATAGCGTTAAGTAGTTGGTCGCAGTATGGAAGGAGCACATTATCACGAGCTTCGCTTAGCATTAAACCATGAGATAGGTTATTAATATCTTCTGATGTACAGGCAAAATGGATGAACTCGTTAATAGCGTTAATTTCGCTGTTATCGGCTACTTTTTCTTTTAGTAAATATTCTACCGCTTTAACATCGTGGTTAGTGGTGCGTTCAATGTCTTTAACACGCTGTGCGTCTGCTTCGCTGAAGTTATCAACAATGGCATTTAAAAGTGCATTGGCTTGTTCGCTAAATGCAGGTACTTCTTTAATATCGCTTGCTGCAGCTAAGGCTTGCAACCAACGCACTTCAACGGTTACGCGGTATTTGATTAAGCCAAATTCGCTGAAAATACTGCGTAGTTCAGTGGTTTTGCTGCCGTAGCGACCATCCACTGGAGAGATAGCGGTTAACGCTGAAAGCTCCATAATAACTCCTAAATTTTAGTTTTGAACGATAATTAAATGTTTGTTTTTGCAGTAGCGAGAATTTTTCTTTTTGCAAAGAAAAAGTGACGGCGTTTACCGCCCATTTGTCGCCATAATACAGCACTGCGAATTCCTGCTAATAAAAGGGCACGAATTTTATTTTGCGTTTGCTGCTGTTTTAATAACTCGGGTTTACCATAAACCTGAATTCGGTGCCCAAGGGGGCTCAGCACCGACGAGTATATATCTGCTAAACCGGCAACTACGGTGTCATCGGTTATGGCAAAGTGATCTAAGCGACGATGAATGTCGTCGATACGACGGCCAAGTTCAGCTAAGCTTTTTGGCTGGTTATTTAAAATACGTTCAAGCTGCATTAAACCACCTACGTACTTAACTATTTCAACATCTTTTTGAGCGCCAGCAGTAAGCTGCGCCATTAATGTTTTATAGCCGTCGCGCAAGTTATGCGTACCTTGATAAACATCAACCGGCGATGCGGGTGATGTTTGTACAATACTTGTAAATAGCACGTCTAAGTCTGAATCGTTTGCGCTGCCGTATTGCGCAATTTTTTGTACTTGTTTAGCCACTTGGCACATGGCGGCAAGCGCCATGACTTGGTGTTGATTCATTACTTAATCACCGAATCTATAATACCGCCACCTAAACACACATCATCGGCATAAAAAACAGCTGATTGACCTGGTGTAACGGCTTTTTGTGGTTCATCAAACAATACACGTGCCATACCATCTTCCCCAACGAGAAGAGTACAATTAATATCTTCTTGGCGGTAACGGGTTTTAACGGTGCAGCGCGTTGTACCTTGAGGACCAACACGGTCTACCCAATGTAATTGATTGGCGTTTAAGCCATTACTGTAGAGCTGAGGGTGGTCTTTACCTTGTCCGACAACGAGCACATTGCGCTCAACGTCTTTATCTACAACGTACCATGGCTCGCCAGAGCCTTCTTTCATGCCACCAATTAACAAGCCTTTACGCTGGCCAAGTGTATGATACATAAGCCCTTCGTGCTCACCTACGTTGTTGCCGTCAGTATCTTCAATCACACCAGGTTGAGCAGGTAAAAACTTTTGTAAAAAGTCTTTAAATTTACGCTCCCCAATAAAACAAATACCGGTGCTGTCTTTTTTATCGTGGGTGATTAAGTCTTGCTCTTCTGCAATACGGCGTACGTCTGGTTTAGCTATATCGCCTACTGGGAAAAGCGTTTGGCCTATGTGTTCATGGCTTAAGGTATATAAGAAATAGCTTTGATCTTTGTTATCGTCTAAGCCTCGGCACATAACGTATTTGTCGTCTCGTAGTTCACGACGAACATAATGGCCTGTTGCAATATAATCGGCGCCAAGTGCTTGTGCTGCAAATTCTAAAAAAGCTTTAAATTTAATTTCTTTGTTACACATAATATCTGGGTTTGGCGTACGGCCCGCTTTGTACTCTTCTAAAAAGTACTCAAAAACGTTATCCCAGTATTCGGCTGCAAAGTTAACGGTATGAAGCTCGATGCCTAATTTGTCACACACTGCTTGTGCATCTTTTAAATCTTCAGCGGCTGCACAGTATTCGTCATTGTCGTCTTCTTCCCAGTTTTTCATAAACAGGCCTTCTACTTGGTAGCCCTGTTGTTGTAATAAATATGCAGATACAGAAGAATCAACACCGCCGGACATACCAACGATGACTTTAATGTGACTATTTTCGCTCATGAATAATTTCGCTTATACAGATTGCTGTTAACTTGGAAAGGCCGCGATTATAGCACGCATTTTGTTTTTGCTTAAAGGGAGGAGTGGCGCAAACACACGATTTTGTAGTTATTTTATTCATATAATAAATAGCAAATAAGACTGAATCGCATTTAACATAAAAAATGATGAAAAATTTAAATAAGTCATTGTAAAAAGATTTTTCGGTGCCATTCTTACTCTATTAAATGATAATAATGCTTTTATTACCTTGTTCTTGCTTGTAAATTCAGCTGCCAGTAAGATTTAGCTTATTAGACTCACTTTTTATTATAAAAATATTTTCAACGGAATGAATATATGAATTACGCCTTCCAGGTAAAAAAGCTTTCAACGTTAATACAATATTATGCTGCAAACTCACGCGATGAACTAAATGAGTTGCTCATAATGCCTACAAGCGACTTAAAACGTGATACGTATACGCTTTTTCATGAAGTTTTTGAGCACACTTTACCCTCAGATGCCAAGCAAAACAGTCCTATTGATGAGATTTTCAATGCTGTCTCAAGTTCTTTTGAATTAGTTGACGAGTCAGAAACTGCCTTGTTTGAGATTATGAAACGCTGGTGGGATGAATGGTATTTTGCATTAAGTATGGATAATTCGCTTTCTAATGAAAAAGAAGATGCGCCATACAGTTTCCTTTCTAAAAAAATGCATCATCCTATGAAGCGCCACGAGATGAGCCACTACGCCCATTTATTTACTATTTTGCCTATGCCTATCTCTAATGTGTGTGCTAAAACCGGTGATATTATTAGAGTTAATCAGCGCTTTATAGATGTATTTGGTTATACCGTTGATGACTTACCTAACTTAGAGCAGTGGTGGGTTAATGCATACTCAGATCCTCACTATCGAGAGTCCGTGAAAAAAACGTGGCAATCGGCGTTAGAAATTGGCAATGAAACAGGGCAAGACATCCCCGCGCATGATTACCATGTTACTTGTAAAAACGGTAATACAATTACCATGGAAGTATCTGGAATCAATTTGGGTGATGAATATATTGCTGTATTTAATGATGCGACCAAGCGTTTAGAAGATCAAAATATTTTACGCGACATGGCATTTTTAGATTCGCTAACACAAATAGCAAATAGACGTCGTTTTGATGAAAAGCTAAGTAAAGAGTTTGAAAAAGCCGTTGAGTGTGGTGACGATTTGGCGATTATATTAATCGATATTGATCACTTTAAACTCTTTAACGACCGCTACGGGCATGTTGAAGGTGATTTATGTTTGTATAACGTGGCGCAAGCAATAGCGTGTACGGTAAGCCGCACCGAGGACTTTGTGGCGCGTTATGGCGGAGAAGAATTTGTTGTATTGCTGCCTCAAACCGATAAACAAGGGGCCTTATTTATTGCTGAGCATATTCAAAAGGCAATTGAAGAGCTGCACATCCCTCATGAAGACAGCTTTACCGGCTACTTAACCCTTAGCATGGGTATTCACGCAATTAATAAGGAGGATAGTTGCGATCAAAAAGAGTTTATTAAGGCCGCCGACAGCGCACTTTATTATTCAAAAAGGCAAGGACGAAATTGTTTAGCATTAAGTTAATTTATAGCCTTGGACTATTTATATAGCTTTGAGAATTATATAAAGCGTAGATGTTTAATTATCCTCGTAAATAAAGTCTACGTGTTGAATAGGGCGGTTTAGGCTGTCTTCAATACATTTTAAAACTAAATGGCTTCTTAGAGGCAGTGCTTTTATGTCTTCTAAACTGTGCCAGTTGGCACTAATTATATCTGCATCTTTTGGGCAGGGCTCAGTGGTGACTTGAGTGCCATCAAACATAAAACAAAAGCGTAAGTAATGCACCCCATTAGCCGCATGTAAGTTATAAACACCGATTAAGCCCGTGGGCGTTAGGGACAAACCTGTTTCTTCAAAAAGCTCTCTGCTGGCTGCTTGAGCCAGTGTTTCGTTTACTTCTAAATGGCCAGCAGGTTGGTTATAACAAATATTAGAAGTAAATTTATCTCGCTCTTTTACCAGTAAAAAACGCTCTCCTTTTTTTACTACAGCAGCCACCGTTACATGGGGTTTATGCATTTACCTTACCTTTTATAACACTGTACTGTGCGCTGTTTATGCCATCTAGCGTGTAATTGCCAATACTGTAGCGAATAAGCCTTAATGTAGGGTGCCCAACGTGGGCGGTCATACGGCGAACTTGCCTATTACGCCCTTCATTAATTGTAATACTTAACCACGTTGTAGGAATCGACTTTCGCTCTCTTACCGGCGGTACGCGAGGCCAAAGTTTTGGCTCGTCAATAATTTTTACGTTTGCGGGTAAGGTCATCCCATCTTTTAGTTCAACACCTTTACACAGGGCATTAATGGCCTCTTCACTAGGCTCGCCTTCAACTTGCACCCAATAGGTTTTATTGGTTTTTTTATTCGGTGCGGTAAGGGTATTTTGAAGCTTTCCGCAGTTTGTTAAAAGTAACAAGCCTTCACTGTCTCGGTCGAGTCTGCCTGCAGCGTATACATCTTTAATGGGAATAAATTCAGCCAAGGTTTTTCTATTGGCATCGTCTGTAAATTGGCAAAGCACATCGTAAGGCTTGTTAAATAAAACAATTTTTCTATCTTTAGGCGCTATAGCGGGTTTAATTTCACGCGAAGTTGTGCTTTTTTTAGTGAGCGCGCTGCGTGAGTAAGTTCTACCCGTAGTGCGTTTAGTGGTACTTTTACTTGCGCGATTATGCATTGGTTTGTTCGCCATTAAATACACCTAGCGGGCTTGGGTAAGCCGGCAATTTTTGTGGCTTGTTTTGCAGGCCCCTTGGGAAATAATTTATACAAATAAATACTATTGCCTTTGTCCTCGCCAAGCGCTTTAGCCATAGCTTTAACAAGCATTCTTATTGCTGGGCTGGTGTTATATTCTAAGTAAAAATTGCGCACAAAATTAATCACTTCCCAGTGTTGTTCACTCAAGATAATGTTTTCTTGCTCGGCGATAATGGGGGCTAACTCTTTTGTCCACAAGGTGTAATCTAGCAAGTAGCCTTGTTTATCAGTGTCGATTTGTTGATTATTAAATTCAAGCATGGATTACCAGGTAATAGATTGGTTAGTAGATAGAGTAAGGGCAACAAACTCATCGTAATTAATAAGTGTTTGGGCTGGGCTTAGTTTAACTGCGCGTGCCTGCGCATCCTCTAAAAGCAACAATAGCGAATCGTTTAATTGAAAATACTGCTTAGCGGCATAACAGGCATCACCAACAAGGAGTACTTTATCGGTGCCTTTAATTAAGTTTTCAAGCTGAGTAGAGTCGTAATAAGCCAGTGGCTTTGAAAAAATATGTAATGTACTCATAGGTTCACCACAAAGTCTTGCTGGCCGATCAGCTGCTGTTGCTCAGTGTAATTGAGGCTGGTTGAATCAATAATTAATTGAGATTTGCTTAAGTTATAATCGAGTAACGATTTTTCACATACATATATGTTTTCTACTTCATAGATTTCAAGCGTTTTGATGTTTTTAAAAAAATCTTTTACACCAAGTTGCTGTGTTGATTGATTATGTTTTAAAGCAAGCACTGCAGGGCCGCTAAATAGCCAGCTAATATTTTGATCAACTGCGGCAAATATTAGTGCCATGTCTAGGGCATCGCGGGTATTAAGCTCATCAAAGGGGCTGGATTGGCTCATTACTAAAACGTTTTTCATTTAAACTGTATCCATTTATCTGCATCACTCGCTAGCATGGCAAATTCTGCAAGCCCGGCTACAGTAAAAACACCTGTTTGGCTTGTGTTTAAGCCGCGTTTTTCTGCTGCGGTAATACATAGCATTAAGTTAACGTTTTTATCTGCAAGTTGTTGCCATTGCGTAGGAATTTGCAGTTCGTCAGAGGCTAGCTCAAAGTGAGCTGATGCGTGATAAATCCCATTTTGATACAAAAATATCGCATCTATGGTGTGGCCTTGTGCTAAACATGCATTCGCAAACTTTATAATACGTTGCGTTGAGTCATGATCTGAAGGAGGAGTATGTAAAGAAAGAACAAATCGCGCCAAAACAATTCCAATAAAAAAGCCCCAATAAAGGGGCTATTTTAACAGAACTATTTAATTAGTCATCACTTGCGCCAAGAAGGTGCAGTAAAGAGGTAAATAGGTTATATACGTTTAAGTATAGAGCGACCGTCGCGCGAATGTAGTTAGTTTCGCCGCCATTAATAATACGGCTTGTATCAAATAAGATTAAGCCAGACATAATTAACACAACAGCAGCGTTAAGCACCATAAACATTAGCGAGCTGCCAATGAAGATGTTAACTATGCTTGCAACAATAACCACTAGTAAGCCTACTGTTAAAAAACCACCCATAAATGAGAAGTCTTTTTTAGTGTTTAATGCATAAGCCGATAGACCAAAAAATATTAATGCAGTAGAACCAAGCGCCTGCATAATAAGCATAGGGCCATTAGGCATAGCTGCATAATAGTTAAGTAGTGGGCCAAGGCCTGCGCCCATACAGCCTGTAAAAGCAAACACCCAAAACACGCCTGAGGCTGAGTCTGCTTTTTTGTTTACAACAAATAATAAACCAAACGAAACCAGTGTGAACACAATTCCCATAAAGTAAGGTAATTGTAATGCCATTGAAATACCCGCCGTAACAGCACTAAATGCTAATGTCATGGCCAGTAAGAAATAGGTGTTTTTAAGTACCTTGTTTGTTTCAATGGTCGACATTACCGGTTTAGCGGTATTGTACGAATGATTAAATGCCATTGTAGAGCTCCTTTAAGTGAAACATGTTTGTTTCGATAATTTAACTAAAATTAGATTACCAACTCTTATATGTTTGGGCAAACCTTTGTAGATCAATAGAGTGTTATTTTTTAATTAAAGTTCATTAAAGCATCAAAAAGAAATTATTTGTTTCATCTTTAAACAAATTAATTGTTTTTTAAGCACTTAAACAATTATTTTAAAAAAAAGCTTCACAAAGCCAATGGGTTTCCCTATTATGCAGGCCGTGCGGAGAGATGGCAGAGTGGTCGAACATAGGTTTGTAGCCTATCTAGGGTTCAAATCCCTATCTCTCCACCACCTTATTACAATAATTATGAGTACACTCTTACTTGTAATTTATAGCACTTTCGGAGAGATGGCAGAGTGGTCGAATGCACCGGTCTTGAAAACCGGCATGGGTTTGTAGCCCATCTAGGGTTCAAATCCCTATCTCTCCACCATTATATTAAAGCCCGCTTTTAGCGGGCTTTTTTGTTTTTACGCTTTATTATCAGGCCACCTTAGGCTTCCTCGCTTATTTGCCCATTTCGGTTTGCTATTAACCGCTATTAACATATCGATGTACTACTTTTATTTTTTAGATTTTAAAATTGGTAATTAAAATAGTATGTTGTGGCTCAAGGCTAATTTACCTTCAAGAAAACTTATTGTTTATCGTGCAATGATTCTCATTGATAACGTTGTTTGTTTTATTTGTATTCCAACCTTTTGGCACAATTAACGATACATCATCACTTTTGCAGCTTTGCTGTGCTGTATACCTACGACGTATTTAATATTGCAATCTAAAGGTTAGGTTTTATTGACGATAGCGCCTATAAGGTAGTGAACTTAGTCTTATAGGCGACTAAGCAGCGCAAAGTAAGTGTGGGCTGGCAGCACAATGCGTGTTTGTTTTTTGTTAGCAAAACCATTTATTAAACCATTCACTAAACAGCCCAACATAAATTAAATCTTCAAATTATCACACCTTTCAAAGGGGGTTAAATACCTTTGCTATAAACGCTAAGGTATATTTTTATAAAATTAAAATGCCTAGTTACAGCAGTTTAAAGAGTGCTTGTTTTCCCATCATAAATTACGACCATAGTCTCTGTTTCTAACCTTAAGAACTTGGTGCATGCTTAAGATAATGTTTGTAGTGTGTATTTAGGAACTTATATGAAACATCAACTAGCCAAAAGTGTCGCGCTTTCTTTATTATCCCCTGTGATTGTTGGTAGTTTACTTGGCCTTTATTATGGGCTCACTATGAATGGCGATGCGGCTACCATTTTCTTACAACTACTGATGAGTGCAATCGCGAACGCACATATTGTTGGACTGACTATGGCCGCTTTTGTCGTACCGGGTTATTTGCTTATGTTTAAGTATGCAAAAGTGAATTATTCAGGTGTACTGACTCTTGGGCTGCTCGGTGGCGCAATATTTAGTTATTTACTCAGTGCTACAACAGGCGAGATATTTTTAATTAATAGTGTAATGGCCGCTTTTGCCGCAGGACTATTTTTATTTGGCCTGCGTAAAACATCAAAAAAATAATTGCAGAAATATTAATCAAGCGTGCTGAAAAACGGCGCTATTTCTGTTTTTTTGCCTGTAAAAGGTTTCAATTTTTCACGACAAAGAGTACCTTTAGCTACTGTCTGTTTAATAAGAAGTAGTTTGGTATGCAAAAGCACGATTTTTACCAGTCATTAGTTAAGCAAACTGAATCACTAATTGCTGGTGAATCTAATGTCATTGCTAATATGGCTAACGTAAGTGCGCTATTATTTACCTCATTAGAAGATGTAAATTGGGCGGGCTTTTACTTTATGGATTCGCCAAGTGAATTAGTGCTTGGGCCTTTTCAAGGTAATCCAGCGTGTATTCGTATCCCTGTTGGTAAAGGGGTGTGTGGTACGGCTGCAGCAACGTTAGAAACTCAACTAATTGAAGATGTGCATGCGTTTGATGGCCATATAGCCTGTGATGCAGCGTCTAACTCTGAGATTGTTGTACCTATCATGAAAAATGATAAAATAGTTGCTGTTCTTGATATCGATAGCCCAACTATTGGTCGATTTGATACTGATGACCAAGCAGGTCTTGAAGCATTAGTTAAATGCTTAGAGGCAAGCTTATAATGAAAGACTTGCTAAATGTTCAAGACTACCTATTCGCAGTACAAGATGTAGGCGATTGGGAAGGGGAAGAAGAACATGTAGCGGAAACGCTCAATGATTTGATTCACATAGCCTGGGATAAACTTCCAGATGATTTAGATTGTGAATCAATCGATGAAATAATAAATGGTATTTGGGAACACCTTCGAGGTGATTTGGCTGTACTTGAAGCCGACTTCGAAGAGTTAATCGACTGGGTAATACACTACGTTGACTCGTCCCTTGATGAAAAGATGTGAAAAATAGGTTCTAAAATGGAAACCACAAACAAGCTAAAAGATATTAATGAAGTGCTGGAATTTCTTTATCAAGAATTTCCACAATGTTTTAAACAAAAAGACGGTATTAAACCGCTTAAAGTCGGTATTTTTAAAGATATTGCCGAGCGTATCGAAGGGTCTGAAAAAGTAAGTAAGACTCAAGTACGTCAAGCGCTTAGAAAATACACGTCTAACTGGCGTTATTTAGAAGCTGTGACTAAGTCAGAGTTTCGTATTGATCTTGATGGCAATCAAGGTGAAAAAGTTGAGCAAGAGCACATTGACCACGCTCAAAAAGCACTAGAAGAAAGCCGTGCTAAAATGGCAAAACGCAAAAAACAACAGCGTCCACGGCAAGATTCAGATTCTAAATCTTTCAAGAAAAAACCAGCCCACGCTAGCAAAAACAATGCACAAGCTAACAAACCAGCTAAAGCAGCCCCTGCTAAACGTTCAGGAAAAGTTGAACCTTTACCTGCAAGTGAGGTCAAGGTTAATAACAAGGTTAAGGTTAAACTTGGCCAAGCACTTGTAAATGCGGTAATTACTGAAGTAAACAAAGACGAAGTTCATGTTGAATTAGTAACAGGCATGCAAGTTAAAACCAAAGCTGACAGCTTATACATTATTTAAGTTGTAAATAAATTAAGGAGTTGTGTATGAGTAAAAAGTTTACGCTCATTCCGTTAGTTGCTGCCCTGTTTTCGGGTTCTTTATTCGCTTCAGTAGAAGCGGCAAAACTTGAAGACTTGCCTGTACTTAAACAAGAAAGTCAACATGGCACTGCCAGCAAACGAGTGGCTAACTTATTTGCTCGTTCACACTATACACCGGTTCGATTTAACGATGCGCTTTCTAGCAAAGTGTACGATCGTTATATCGAATCCCTTGATTTTAATAAAAGTGTGTTTTTAGCAAGCGACATTGCTGCGTTTGAAAAATACCGCAACGATTTTGATAATGCGATTACCACCGGTAAGCTTGGCTTTACGTTTGATATCTTTAACTTAAGCTTAAAGCGCCGTTTTGAACGTTATGATTATTCTTTATCACTACTAGATAAAAAAATGACGTTTGATAAAGACGATGAATACTTTTTTGACCGTGAAGATTCAGCATGGCCTGCATCGCAAGCTGAGCTTGATGAAATTTGGCGTGAACGCGTTAAATACGATGCCTTGCGTTTAAAAATGACAGGCAAAGATTGGGAAGGGATCAAAGAGGTCCTTACCAAGCGTTATAAAAATGCACAAAAACGTTTAGTTCAAACAAATTCAGAAGATGCATTTCAAATTGTAATGAACTCGCTAGCGCGAAGCATTGAAGCGCATACGTCGTACTTATCGCCGCGCCGCGCAGAACAATTTAAAATGGATATGGACTTAGAGCTTGAAGGCATTGGCGCCGTTTTAAGCCCAGATGAAGATTACACCGTTATTCGTAGCTTAGTTCCAGGTGGTCCTGCCGATAAAACAGAGCAGCTTAAAGCTGACGATAAAATTATTGGTGTTGCCCAAGATCAGAAAGAGTTTGTTGATGTTATTGGCTGGCGTTTAGATGATGTAGTTGATTTAATCAAAGGCCCTAAAGGCACTAAGGTACGTTTACAGTATCTTAAAGGCTCTGATGCACATGGCACGCCTAAAGTAGTTGAAATCACCCGTGATAAAATTCGCTTAGAAGATAGGGCAGCTAAATCTGAAGTATTTGAAGCCAGTTATTCAAATTTAACTTCAAAAATTGGTGTTATTGAGATCCCAGGCTTTTACAACAATCTTTCAAAAGACGTTAAAGTTGAATTAGCTAAACTTAAAGAAGAAAACGTAGACGGTATTATTATTGATTTGCGCCAAAATGGCGGTGGATCATTATATGAAGCTACACAGCTATCAGGCTTGTTTTTTGACCAAGGTCCGGTTGTACAAATTCATACATTAAATAACCGTATCGAAGAGCAAAAAGACCGTGACGGAATTACCTACTACGACGGCCCATTAACTGTTTTAGTTGACCGTTACAGTGCTTCAGCCTCTGAAATTTTTGCCGCCGCAATGCAAGACTATGGCCGCGCAGTAATTATAGGCGAGCAAACCTTTGGTAAGGGAACGGTTCAGCAGCACAAAGGCTTAGGTCGTGCGTACGATTTATACGACAACGACTTAGGTAGCGTACAATACACTATTGCTAAGTTTTACCGTATAAACGGCGGCAGTACTCAACATAAAGGGGTTATTCCTGATATTTCATTTCCTTCTGCGATAGACCCAGCAGAGTGGGGCGAGAGCAAGCAAGATAATGCATTGCCGTGGGATAGCATAGTACGAGCTAAGTATAATAGGCAGGGTAATTTAACGCCTGTAATCACTTATCTTGAAAAACAGCACGAAGTACGTATTAAGTCAGAGCCAGAGTTTGGTTACGTATTTGATGATATTGCCCGTTACAATGAAGAGAAAGACCGCAAAACTATTTCTTTAGTTGAAGCAGACCGTATTAAAGAAAAAGATGAAAATGAAGCACGTACTCTAGCGCGCACTAATGAGCGTTTAAAGCGTTTAGGTAAAGAGCCAATAGAAAACCTAGATGATGTACCTGAGGTAATTGAAGAGCTTGACCCTTTCTTAGAAGAGGCAGCACTGATCACTCAAGATTACATTAACTTTGGCCGTATCGCTAAAAAATAAACACGTGTTTACCCCGTTTAAAAGGCGCTTTTTGCGCCTTTTTTGTTACCTAAATTTCGCTAAATTGCTATAATCGCGAATTACTAAATTGAGTTACATTACTGTGGCTTAAAAAAAGCATTGATACGCTAAAAATAATAAATAACCACGCCACGATATGTGGTGTGCAGGAGTCACTATTTTGAAGCCTTTAGAAAAACCGATTAAACCCGCCTCGTTTTTTGATGCACTTGTTCCTATCTCTGTTTTAATTTGCCTTTTAGGCGCAGCGGTATATTTATTTGGCGATAATTCGTCATCAGGTCCTAACCAAATAGCGTTATTATTTGCCACCTTTGCTGCGGCACTAATAGGGCTAAAAAATGGCTACACGTGGAAAAAGCTTGAAGAAGCCATGATTGAAGGTATTACCTTATCATTGGGGGCTATTTTAATTTTATTAATGGTGGGTGCCTTAATTGGTACTTGGCTGTTGTCGGGCACCGTGCCAACGCTCATTTATTATGGCTTACAGGTTATTAACCCAAGCTGGTTTTACGCCGCAAGCTGCTTAATTTGTGGCATTGTTGCAATGAGTATAGGTAGCTCTTGGACCACAGCTGCCACCATAGGTGTGGCGCTTTTAGGGGTGGCCACCGGGTTAGGGCTTGATCAAACTGTGACGGCAGGGGCGGTTATTTCGGGTGCTTACTTTGGTGACAAACTCAGTCCGCTTTCTGAAACTACTAACTTAGCACCGGCTGTTGTAGGAGCTGATTTATTTGAACATATTCACCACATGTTATGGACTACTGTTCCTAGCTTTGTCATTGCATTAATCATTTTTATATTTATGGGCTTTAATGCAACTGCCTCGAATGAAGCCGGCAGGATTGACGAAATAACAGCGATTTTAGAGCAAAACTTTAATATTGGCTTTGAAATGTTAATTCCATTAATTGTGCTGCTAGTTTTAGCTATTAAAAAAATGCCAGCGTTTCCGGCAATTTCAATTGGCGCTGTAATTGGTGCTGTGTGGGCAATGTTGTTTCAGTCTGATTTAATTGCGACACAAATCGACCTTTCTCAGGGTGAGTTGGTTGGTTATTTTAAAATTATTTGGACGACTTTTTTCGATGGTTTTAGCATCGATACAGGTGATGACAAAATGGATTCACTACTCAGTGGTGGCGGAATGGCAGGTATGTTAACTACAACATGGCTGATCATGACGGCTCTTATGTTTGGTGCCATTATGGAAAAAACCGGTTTATTAGATATTTTTGTTAAGAGCATTTTAAAAATTGCAAAAAGCACAGGCTCGCTTATTACATCAACCATTGCTACTTGTGTGGGCACAAACTTAATAGCGGCTGATCAATACATTGCTATTGTAGTGCCAGGTCGTATGTTTAAAGAAGAATATAAAAAGCGTGGCTTAAAGCCCGTTAATTTATCGCGTACTTTAGAAGATGGCGGCACAATAACAAGCCCGTTAATTCCGTGGAATACCTGTGGTGCGTACATGCAAAGCGTTTTATTAATAAACCCATTTGACTATGCCTTGTATGCTTTCTTTAATTTAATTAACCCTTTCTTAGCTATTATTTATGCGTACGTAGGCATTAAAATTTTACGCATTGAACCCAAGCAACCTGCTTAAATCTAAATAGCTCCTTTTTTAAGGAGCTTTAGTTGGAGTAACTATGACTGTTTCAGCAAAGCCAAAAGCGCAATACTTAAAAGACTACACTGCGCCTAATTTTTCTATAGAGCACACTGAACTCACTTTTGACTTACAACCACTAAATACAAAAGTGACGGCGCTACTAACGCTTAAAAGAACAACAAATCAAAACTCAGCGCTTGTGTTAGATGGCATAGACTTACAATTAGTGGAGCTGCAAATAGATAATGTTGCTTATACTAATTATAAGATTGAAGGTGAGCACCTAATCATTAATGATTTACCTCACACATGCCAGCTTAAAATTGTTACCGAAATTTCTCCTGATACAAATACCTCTTTAGAAGGCTTGTATTTATCTGGTGGTGCGTATTGCACGCAATGTGAAGCGCAAGGCTTTAGAAAAATAACCTACTTTTTAGACCGCCCTGACGTGCTAAGCACGTACGATGTGACGATTATTGCTGATAAAAGCTTTAAGCATTTACTGTCAAATGGTAACCAAATTGACAGTGGTGAAACAGCTGATGGCCGCCATTTTGCTAAATGGCAAGACCCATTTAAAAAGCCAAGTTACTTATTTGCCTTAGTAGCGGGTGATTTTGATGTACTAAAAGACACTTACACAACAAAAAGTGGTCGCGAAATTGAGCTTGCGTTATTTGTTGATAAAGGCAATTTATCTAAAACACCACATGCAATTAACTCATTAAAAAAAGCCATGCATTGGGATGAGACACGCTTTAACCTAGAATACGACTTAGATATTTACATGATTGTTGCCGTAGATTTTTTCAATATGGGAGCAATGGAAAACAAAGGGCTAAATGTATTTAATAGTAAATGCGTATTGGCTAACCAAGAAACTGCCACCGATAAAGATTATCACACGATAGAGTCGATTGTTGGTCATGAGTATTTTCATAACTGGACGGGTAACCGTGTTACCTGTAGAGACTGGTTTCAGCTATCATTAAAAGAAGGGCTCACAGTATTTAGAGACCAAGAATTTAGTAGCGATTTAGGCTCACGCGCACTTAACCGCATTGATGCCGTTAAAGTAATGCGCACACATCAGTTTAGTGAAGATGCGGGGCCAATGGCGCACCCAATTCGCCCTGAAAAAGTTATCGAAATGAATAACTTTTATACCGTAACGGTTTACGATAAAGGGGCTGAAGTTATCCGAATGATGCACACCCTGTTAGGTGAGGTTAACTTTCAAAAAGGGATGCAGCTTTACTTTGAACGCCATGATGGTCAAGCGGTTACCTGTGATGATTTTGTTGCTGCAATGAGTGATGCTTCAGGCATAGATTTAACGCAATTTAAGCGTTGGTATAGCCAATCAGGCACACCACGATTAAATGCAACACAGCAATATGATCACGATAAGCAACTTTATACTTTAACAATTGAGCAATCTGCTCCGCTAAATCAGCCAGATAATAAGAGCCTTCACATTCCATTTGCCATCGAATTATTAGATGAAAATGGGCAAAGTATTGCACTTACTTATCAAGGTGAAAAACGCGACCACGTGCTTAACGTAACTGCGCCAACGCAAACGTTTTACTTTGATCAAATACCTGCTCGCCCAGTGGCTGTGTTACTTGAAGATTTTTCAGCGCCCTGTATTTTAAGCCAGCAAAATTCAGAACCTGATTTACTGCATATTATGCGTTTTGCGTGCAGCGATTTTTCGCGGTGGGATGCGCAGCAGCAATTATTTATTAATGCAGTTAAGCAAGCAGTTAATGCACCTGAACACGCAACATTAAGTGAAAACGTTATTAATGCACTACGTGTGTTAATAAGCGCACAAAGTGGTGATTTAGCACTGGTAGCAGAGCTTATAAAACTGCCAAGCTTTGACACCTTTGCCGCTGAGTTTGACATAATTCCTGTTGACGAAATCATTACGATCACAAGGTTGTTTGAGCAACAGATTGCCGAGCAATTATCTGATGAGCTTTTACATTGTTACAGCTCGTTAGTAGATGATGGCAGTATAAATGCAGATGCAGTGGCTATAAGAGCGCTTAAAGGTGTTTGTTTACATTACTTAGCTAAAATACCTTCTGAGCAAGTTGACCGCTTTATTAGAGAATCGGCAGATTCACCGAATATGACCAATGTTTTAGCCTCATTAAGTGCGGTAGTAAAAGCATCACACCCATTAAGAACAACGTTGTTAGATCACTTTGATAGCCAGTGGCGTCATGATGTTTTAGTTATGGACAAATGGTTTGCACTACAGGCTATGCAATCTGGTGATGGTGCTATTGAGAATATAAAAGCGTTGTACGCGCATCCTAGCTTTGATTTTTCAAACCCAAATCGTGTACGCGCATTAGTGGGTAGCTTTAGTCATTTTAATACCGCACAATTTCACCGAAAAGATGGTGAAGGTTACGCATTATTAGGTGATTTACTTATTAAGCTAAACGCGATAAATCCGCAAAATGCCTCTAGAATGTTAACGCCTTTCATGTCGTGGAAACGCTTTGACACAACCCGTGCTCAAGCAATGAAAGCACAGTTGCAACGCTTAGCAAACCTTGAAGGATTAAGTGCTGATTTATTTGAAAAGGTTGAAAAAGCGCTTAATTAAATGATTGAGTATTACTTCTCTTTACACCTGAGCTATAACAAATGCATGGACTACTACCATGGTCGTTTTAGCTCAGTACAAGTAGTTGAGGATAACGGTAAAACAATACGTTTTGCCGCCTCGCACTTGCGCCCTTACATTTCATCTATTGGAATAAGAGGGCGTTTTAGACTTTTACTTACCCCCGAGAATAAATTTATTCGCCTCGAACGTATCGCCTAACCTGCTGTTTTTATGTTATAGATACATAAAAATATTATCTTTTTGTTAATTTCAATTTGTTCTATTGTTAATTTACGTGTATAAATTATCTGGTATGACGTCTTACCAATACGTAAACGTCAGCTCAAAAAATATAATAATTGATTGAACGCGACCATTTGTAATTTTTTATAATCGCTTCTATCGTTAAGATTACACTAAAAACAATAACTTGATCACACATAATTACCCACGACAGGGGGGATACACAATGATAAGAAGATCGCTTTTTGTTAAAAACAAAATAGCTATAGGTTTAGCAGCCGCAAGCTTAGGTTTATCTGCAGCAGCGAATGCAGCAAATTTTGAGGTAGGGGGCTTTGATGTCACCTTCGACTCAACTTTTTCCTATGGTCAAAGCGTCCGTGTTGAAGACAGAGATTTCGACATTATTGGTAAAAGCAATAATCCTGCATTTGATTGGACTGGGTATAATCCTTCATTAGATACAATTTATTCTTCTCAAGATGTTTGGGCTCAACCAGGCTCTTACTCTAATAATGGCGATGCAGGTAATCTTAATTTTGATAGCGGTGATTCGTTTTCAAAATTATTGAAAGGAACACACGACCTTTCAATTAGCAAAGATAACTACGGTTTATTCACACGTTTTATGTACTTTTACGATTTTGAGTTAATGGATGGTGATAGAGCCTACGTTAACCCAACCTCAGGACAAGGCGTAGATCCATGTGATGATGACGACACAAAAGAGCAAAGCTGTGCCGACATCCGTTTATTAGATGCCTACGTTTGGGCAAATTTTGACTTAAACGATGGCAATAACCCGCTGTCAATTCGCCTTGGTCAACAAGTAGTTAACTGGGGTGAGAGTACACTTATCTCTCATGGTATTAACGTAAACCCGGTCGATATTGACCGCTTAAAAGCGCCTGGTGCTGAGCTTAAAGAAGCATTTATTCCTGTAGGTATGCTTTGGGCGTCATTAGGGATCACTGAAAATATTACTTTAGAAGGTTTTTATCAGTACCAATGGCATGAAACACGCCTACCGGCTGCGGGTACTTATTTTTCTACCAATGACTTTGCAGCAGAAAACGGCTATCAGCAAAATGTACAGTTAGGTTTTACTTCAAACCCTGACATTGATATGGCCTTTTTAACCGACAGCCTTAATAACCTTTATACTAATTTTGCTCAGGTAGCCGCTGCACAGGGTATTGACCCAACAAGTGCTGAAGGCCAAGCCCTGCTTGCAAACATGTATTTAGCTCATCCAACTAAAGTTGCGCTTAAAGGTAAAGGCGATAACGGTAAAACAGAGCCAGATGACGGCGGCCAATATGGTTTACGTTTAGGTGTATTTTTACCAGAGTGGAACGACACAGAAGTGGCGTTATACCACGTTAATTACCATAGTCGACGTCCGCTAATTTCTGGTCGTGTATCTAACTTTTCTCAAGCTGCCATCGCACAAGATTTAGCGATGATTGCAACAACAGAAATTACAGATGACAACGTGGCAGATTTAGTTGCGTTTTCAAAAGCAGAAAATGATTACCCAGAAGATATTAAACTTTACGGTTTAAGCTTTAACACCACAATTGGTGAAACCGCGTTTGCTGGTGAGTTTGCATTTCGTAAAGACGAACCATTACAAATAGACGATGTAGAGCTACTTTATACCGCCATGCCTGAACAATTGGCGCTTGCCGGTATTCGCCCAGACTTTGCGGGTATTTCGCAAATGAGTTTTGGTGATGCGATTAGCTCTGTAGCGGCAGGTGAAGTTGCGCAAGGTTACATTGAACGCGACACATCACAAATTCAGTTTACTGCAACACATTTATTTGGCCCGTCATTAGGTGCTGATAGCTGGGCTGTAGTAGGTGAAGTAGGTGCTGTGAAAATTCATGATATGCCTGATTATGACGAAATGCGTTTAAATGTGTCGGGTACAGGTCGAAGCGGTGTGATCACAGGCCCAGGCACTACTGACTACACAACATTACAACTAGGCCTTTCTAATGGGCCAGAAGAAAAGTCGTTTGCAACGGCCTCATCTTGGGGTTACCGCTTAATAGCTAAAGGTGATTACTTTAACCTTTACAATGGTATTAACTTCTCTCCACGATTTGTATTTTCTCATGATGTAAACGGTAACACACCTGATCCTATGTTCTTGTTTATTGAAGACCGTAAATCGTTGGGCGTAACGATGAACTTTAATTACCAAAATGCATGGTCACTTGATGTGAGCTACAACTCATTTTGGGGTGGTGGCGATATCAATACTTTCTCAGATCGTGACTACGTTTCTTTCAATTTAAAATATTCAATTTAGGGGTAATATTAGTATGATTAAAAAACCTACCCTCATCGCTACCGCTTTGTGTAGCATGTTTTTAAGTTCAGCGGCAATGGCAAAAATGAGCGCTGAAGAAGTTGCACGTTTAGGACAAGACTTAACGCCATTTGGCGCAGAAAAAGCAGCCAATGCTGATGGGTCAATTCCAGCGTGGAATGGCGGTATTACATCTGCACCAGAAGGTTATGAGCCAGGCATGCACCATTTAGACCCGTATTCTGCGGACAAAGTGTTGTTTACCATTGATAAAACAAACCTTGATAAGTACAAAGCTAACTTAAGCCCTGGTCAAATTGCTTTATTTGAAGCATACCCAGATACGTTTAAAATGCCTGTTTATGAAACGCGCCGCTCTGCGTCTTACCCACAGTTTGTATACGATGCAACAAAAGAGTTTGCTGCAACGGCTGAGCTTATTGAAGGTGGCAACGGAATAAAAAATACCGCAATTGGTATTCCATTTCCTATTCCTAAATCTGGCTTAGAAGCTATTTGGAATCACTTATTACGCTATCGTGGACAATCAATAGAGCGTTTTGGTGGACAAGCTGCACCCACCGCATCGGGTTCGTATAACTATGTAGGCTTTGATGAACAACTATTGGTTAAATATTCAGATCCTAAAGCGACCCCTGCAGAGCTTCAAGACTCAAACATTTTGTTTAAATTTAAGCAAAAGGTGACAGAGCCAGCACGCCTTGCCGGTACAGCGCTACTTGTACACGAAACCATGGATCAAATTTTAACACCTCGCCAAGCGTGGACATATAACTCGGGTCAGCGTCGTGTTCGTCGTGCACCAAATGTTGCATATGACGCACCAGGTACAGCCGCAGATAGCTTACGTACTACCGATGATTTTGATATGTTTAATGGCTCACCTAACCGTTACAACTGGACGTTAAAAGGTAAGCAAGAGCTATATATTCCGTACAATAGCTACAAGTTACACAGTGATAAACTAGAGTACGACGATATTTTAAAACCAGGCCACATTAACCCAGAGCATACGCGTTATGAAAAGCACCGTGTATGGGTTGTTGAAGCTAACTTAAAAGATGATACACGCCATATTTATAAAAAACGCGTGTTTTATATTGATGAAGATAGCTGGCAAGTACAAGTGACCGATATTTATGATAATCGCGACCAGCTTTATCGTGTAGCAATGGCATATGGCTTAAACTACTACGAAGTACCTACGCAGTGGAGTACTTTAGAAGTGTATCATGATTTAAATTCGCGCCGTTACTTAGCTATTGGTTTAGATAACCAAGAAAAAATGTACGACTTTTCAGAGTCGTTTAACGATAACGAATTTACTTCAAGCGCATTACGCCGTGAAGGTAGATAACAACGTAATATGCAGCTAACAGCCCGTTAGCTGCTTTTTTCTTTCTCATCGCGTTTGTCTACACGACACGCAGGATTTTCCTCAACAAACAGACAAACAATTCTTCAGTTCAAGGCGATTAAAATTTATGAAGTATTTGGTATATGCCAGCCTGATCATAAGCGGTGCGAGTATTGCACAAGATGCACCTCAGTATGCTATTAGCGCAATCAACGCAAATAAAACCCTACTAACTGATATTACCAATACAGGTGCAGGTTTAGTGGCTGTAGGTAAGCACGGTACGGTAATAACAAGCAAAAACGCTGAGCAATGGCAGCAAGCGCAAAGCGTCCCTACACAGGTATTGCTAACGGCTGTCGATTTTTCTAATGAAACCCACGGGTGGGCGTGCGGGCACGATGCCACCATAATTAATACCACCGATGGAGGTTTAAATTGGCAATTACAACAAGCAAAACCAGAGCTTGATAAGCCGTGTTTAGATATTTACTTTGAAGATGACTCAAATGGTTTTGCTGTGGGCGCTTATGGCATGTTTTATCAAACCAGTGATGGCGGCAAGCACTGGCGTAAACGCTTTTTAGACTCTTTACTGTTTAGTGAAGATAGAGAGTATTTGAATGATTTAAAAGAAAATGACCCTCAAGGCTACGAGGCTGAAACAGCATCTATACTGCCACATTTTAACCGTATTGAAAAAACAGACAGTGGTTTGATGTTAGTCGGTGAAATGGGGTTAATGGCCAAAAGCAGTGATAATGGCCAAACATGGCAACGCCTTGATGAAATTTACCCAGGTTCTTTTTTTGCGGTAGCATCAGATCCGCAGCAAGAAATTGTGGCAGGGCTCAGAGGAAATGTATTTGCTAAAAATAAAAATGAACAACAATGGCAGCATTTTGAAAATGTTAAAACGGCCACGGTTAATAATATTATAAATTATAATAATGAGCATTGGTTACTGCTGGCAAATAGTGGTGTGATCTTTCATTTAAAAGACGGCTTACTTACACATGAACAACGCCCCGATGGTAAAGCTATTCTTGATGGCGTAATAATTAATAATAAATTGGTCATGGCAACAGAAGATGGCATTAAAGTGAAGGAGTTGAACCCTTAATGCATACGTTTTTAGATTTTTTAGAAAAGGCGGTGTTTAGACACCGTACTATCATGTTGATCGCTTTTGCGCTAATCACATGTTTTTTAGGCTATAAAGCCACTCACATTGAACTAGACGCCTCGTTTAACAAAAATATTCCGCTAAATCACGAATACATGAAAGTGTACACCAAACACGAAAAACAATTTGGTGGCGCAAATAGCATTTTAATTTCGGTGTGTGATGACAGTGGTAACATTTTTAACCCCGAATTTTTCACCCAATTAAAAGCAGTACACGATCAACTGTATTTTATTCCTGGTGTAAACCGCCCATTAGTTAACTCTATTTTTGCGCCCAGTGCGCGTTTTGTCGAAGTGGTTGAAGATGGTTTTGCTGGCGGCCCAATTATTCCTGCAAACTTTAAAGCCGACCAAAAAGGTTTAGCGGTAGTTAAAGAAAATATTGAAAAAGCAAAAGTAGTAGGGCGAATGATTGCCAGCGATTACTCCTGTGCCATGGTGACCGCGCAGCTACTAGAAACCGACCCGCAAACTCAGCAAAAGCTTGATACACTCGCATTTGCAGATAAGCTAGAAACGCAAGTAAGAGAGCCTTTAAGTACAGATAAAGTCAGTATTCATATTATTGGATTTGCCAAAATGGCCGGCGATATCGCTCAGGGGGCAAAAGGCGTTGTGCTATTTTTTGCTATTGCCATTGGTTTTACCTTTATTATGGTATGGCTATTTTGTGGCAGTTTAAAGCTCACCATTTTACCTATAGCGTGTTCAATTATTGCCGTAATCTGGCAAATGGGTTTATTGTCGAGTTTAGGCTTTGGACTCGATCCTATGTCTATATTGGTGCCGTTTTTAGTATTTGCGATTGGTGTAAGCCACGGCGTGCAGATGATCAACGCCATTGGTAAAAAAGTAGGTGAGGGCAAAAGTCCCCGCATTTGTTGTCAATCAAGCTTTAGAGCATTACTTGTACCTGGTGGTATTGCGCTGCTTTCAGACACGGTGGGCTTTTTAACCCTGCTGACTATTGATATAGGTATTATTCGTGAACTTGCAATCACAGCAAGTTTAGGTGTTGCGGTTATTATATTTACTAATTTAATTTTATTGCCTGTGTGGGCCTCGTATATGAATTTTGCCAACACTGTGCATATACAATCAGGCGATGCGCAAAAGCCAAATATGCTAGATGCGATACGCGATTTATTAGTAAAAGCCACAGACCCTAAAACCGCAAAAATGATTATTGGTTTTACGCTGGTGTTATTTGCTTTAGGTTACTGGCAAGCAGATAAAATGCGAATTGGTGATTTACATGCAGGTGCGCCTTCGCTGCATCAAGATGCTCGCTACAATCAAGATACTTTTTTAATATCGGACAAATACACCATTTCGTCGGATATTTTAAAAGTGATTGTTGAGGCTTACCCAGCGGCGTGTACAGAGCACGATGTGATGGCGCGCATTAGCCGTTTTCAGTACAAGGTAGAAAACGTGCCAGGCGTACAATCGGCGGTTAGTTTAAGCTCTGTGGCGCAGTCGGTTAACGCAGGTTACAACGAAGGTAACTTAAAATGGCAAAGCTTGCCGCGTAACTCAGCCAGCTTAGTGCAATCAACAGCCCGTGTAGAAACAAGCACAGGGTTACTCAATGGTGATTGCTCAGTCATGCCGGTGATTATATTTTTAGATGATCACAAAGCAAATACAATCGATACCGTTATTCAACGTGTTAAGCAATTTGCAAAAGAAGAAGGCACAGACAAGTTAGCCTTTAAGTTAGCGTCTGGGCCTGTAGGGGTGATGGCGGCAACAAACGAGTCTGTTTCTGCGGCGCAAATTCCGATGATGCTTTACGTTTACGGCGCAGTTATTATTTTGTGTTTGTTAAGCTTTAAGAGCGTAAAAGCGACAATTGCAGTGGTATTACCTCTGTATATTGTATCAACTCTTGCACAGGCACTGATGGTGCAATTAGAAATTGGCTTAACGGTATCTACTTTACCTGTTATAGCCTTAGGTGTAGGTATTGGTGTGGATTACGGTATTTATATACTTTCTTCGATGATGGGCCAACTTAAGCAAAACGTACCGCTGAGCGTGGCGTACCGTAATGCCCTTGTTGAGCGTGGCAGTGCTGTATTGTTTACCGGTATTACCCTTGCGATAGGTGTTAGTACGTGGATATTCTCTGATCTTAAGTTTCAAGTAGATATGGGAATACTGCTTACCTTCATGTTTTTAGTAAATATGTTAGGTGCGGTACTGCTATTACCCGCAATTGGTAGTCTGCTGTGGACCGACCAGAAAAAATAAAGTGAATAATTGTGCTCCTAAATGACCTGTAATGGTCATTTATATCTATATTTTGTGAATAGATGACCAAATAGCTGAAATGCTTAAAATGTTTTCATCGAAAAGGCTGTTTATTAGCGCTAAAAGGGTTAGAATTTAACTGACTCCACGCTAATAAATGGCTGTACAAATATTCTGCTTAACTAAAAGCAGTAATAGATTAAGGAACATACAATGACACGAAATGAAGGCCAAGCCTCGGTTATCCTAGATAATGTCTGTAAGCTTATCCAGAAAAAAGTTCACGCTGATAATGTGTTACTCGTTGAGAAATTCGCCAAAGCCTTGTACAGCAATATGTCTAAAGAGGATTTGGCAAATCGCAATGATAGTGACCTATACGGTGCTGCACTCAGCCTTTGGAATGCACTAGAAAAAAACACCACGGACGACGCAGTAATTCGCGTTTTCAACCCTGAAGTAGCAAAAGATGGCTGGCAGTCATCACATACAATTGTAGAAATTATTGCTAAAGATATGCCATTTTTAGTAGATTCTGTTCGTATGGCTATGACCCGTGAAAATATAGCTTCTCACTTATTACTTCACTGCCCACTAAAAATTCAGCGTGACGATAACGCTAAAATTTCTGGTTTATCAAATTTAAAAGCAGAGCAAGAATCAACCTCTACTAAAACAGTGTTCTTTATTGAGATTGACCGCCAAACCGATGCATCTGTTATTGCTTCTTTCAAAAAAGAGCTCGAATCAGTATTGGTTGATGTTTCTATTGCGGTAGATGATTGGCAGCCAATTCGCGAAAAATTAGTCTCTGTTACAAAAGAAGTACCAAAACGTAAGCACAATAAAAATAAGAACGAAGTATCTGAAGCCGTAGAGTTTTTAGATTGGCTGGCTAAAGATAACTTTACTTTAATGGGTTATCGCGAGTACGAGCTTACCCCTGTACAAGGTGATTACCAGTTAAAAGGTAAAATGGACACAAGCCTTGGCCTGATGAAAAATTCAACCGATGAGCACACACGTTTATTATCTGAATTACCTGAATTTGCTCGCCAAGAAGCCCTCAGCAGTAATTTATTAGTATTAACAAAAACGAACTCTGTATCGCGCGTTCATCGCCCAGCCTACATAGATTACGTTGGTATTAAACGCTTTGATGATGAAGGCAATGTGGTTGGTGAAGACCGTTTTATCGGCCTATTTTCATCAAGCTTTTACAACAACAGCGCAGCAGATGTGCCTGTTCTAAAAACTAAAATTAACCGCATCATGGATATGTGTGACTTTGCTAAAGGCACCCATGCATACAAAGCGGTACTTAATATTTTAGAAACGTACCCACGTGATGAATTAGTTCAAGCTCGCGAGAGCGAGTTACTCGAAGTAGCAATGGGTGTTTTACAAATTCAAGAGCGTGACATGTGTCGCTTGTTTGTTCGTAAGGACGCCTACGGACGTTTCTTCTCTTGTATGGTGTACGTTCCGCGTGAGCGATATAACACAGCGCTGCGCCGAGAAACACAAGACATTTTAGCTAACGCCTTTAATTCTGACGAAAAAGTCGAATTTACTACCTATTTCTCTGAGTCAACACTGGCGCGTACACATTACACCGTTCGTGTGACCGATAACAATATCGAATATAACGTGAAAGACATCGAAAACAACCTAGTAGAAGCTGCTCGTACATGGGAAGATAAATTACAATCTGCGCTGTTAGAGTCAGCAGGGGAAGCCCGCGGTAATGAGCTAAATCGTAAATATTGCAACGCGTTTGCACGCTCTTACAAAGATGAAGTACTACCAAGTGCTGCGGTTGTCGATATTGAAAAACTAGAATTGTTAAACGACGAGAACAAGCTAGAAATGTTGTTCTACCGTCCGCAAGAAGAAGCTAACAGCAATATTGTACGCCTAAGCTTGTTCCATAAAGATGAGCCAATTCACTTATCTGATGTTATGCCAATGCTAGAAAATTTTGGTTTACGCGTTGTAGGTGAAACGCCATATTCTGTTAAAACAAGTGATGGTCGTATCAATTGGATCATGGACTTCTCTATGCTGATTGACAGCAAAGGAATGGCCGACTTTGATAAGATTTCTGCTCGTTTTCGCGCTGCATTAACTAATGTATGGGGTAACCGCCTTGAAAACGACGGCTTTAACCGCTTAGTATTAATGGGTGGTTTAACAGGTCGTGAAGCCTCTATATTACGTGCCTATGCAAAATATATGCGCCAAATTGGGGTTACCTTCTCACAGACCTACATTGAGAGCACGTTTGCAAATTACCCGCATATTGCTGCGCAAATAGTTAACTTATTTGCTAAAAAATTCTCAGTAAAAAGCCCTGCAAGTCCTAAAACACTTGAAAAATTAAGTGCACAAATTTACTTAGAGCTTGAAAACGTAGCGAACCTTGATGATGACCGTATTATACGTTTATACGTAGATATGATTGTCGCAACACTGCGTACTAACTACTTCCAAAAAGATGAAACAGGTCAGTTTAAATCTTACGTGTCGTTTAAAGTACAGCCTAGCTTAATTCCTGATATGCCGCTTCCTCTGCCAGCATTTGAGATTTTTGTATACTCTCCGCGTGTAGAAGGTGTGCATTTACGCGGTGGTAAAGTTGCTCGTGGTGGCCTTCGTTGGTCAGACCGTCGTGAAGATTTCCGTACTGAGGTACTGGGCTTAGTAAAAGCACAACAAGTTAAAAACACCGTAATTGTTCCGGTAGGTTCTAAAGGTGGTTTTGTATGTAAGCAGCTACCGAGTGAACGCGAAGCCTTTATTAAAGAAGGTCAAGAGTGTTACAAGATTTTCATTCGTGGTTTATTAGACATTACCGATAACATTGAGCGTGGTGAAATTGTACCGCCAGCTAATGTAACGCGTCACGATGAAGACGACCCATACTTAGTAGTTGCAGCAGATAAAGGTACAGCTACCTTCTCTGATATTGCTAACGGTATTGCTAACGAATACAACTTCTGGCTAGGTGATGCGTTTGCATCAGGTGGTTCAGTAGGCTATGACCATAAGAAAATGGGCATAACAGCAAAAGGTGCATGGGAGTCTGTTAAACGTCATTTCCGTGAAATGGATATTGACTGTCAAACTACCGACTTCACTGTGGTTGCTATTGGTGATATGGCCGGCGACGTATTTGGTAACGGCATGTTATTGTCTAAGCACATTCGCTTACAAGTCGCGTTTAACCATATGCACATATTTGTAGACCCTACACCAGATGCAGCGACCTCTTACCCAGAGCGTGAGCGCTTGTTTAACCTGCCTCGTTCATCATGGGAAGATTACAATAAAGATCTGATTTCAGCGGGTGGTGGGATTTTCTCGCGCGCAGCTAAATCGATTTCTTTAAGCCCAGAAATGAAAAAAATGCTTGGCACTAAAAAAGCAAGCATGACACCGAACGAGTTAATCAAAGCCTCATTAATGATGGAATTTGATTTACTGTGGAACGGTGGTATTGGTACTTATATTAAAAACAGCCACGAAACAGACGCTGATGTAGGGGATCGTGCAAACGATGCGCTGCGCATAAACGGTAAAGACCTTGGCGCTAAAATTTTAGGTGAGGGCGGTAACTTAGGTGCAACCCAATTAGGGCGTATCGAGTTTGCAGCCAAAGGCGGGCGTGTAAATACCGACTTTATTGATAACGTAGGCGGTGTTGCGTGTTCAGATAACGAAGTAAATATTAAAATTTTACTTAACGGCTTAGTTTCAGAAGGGGATTTAACACGTAAACAACGTGATGAGTTACTTTACTCTATGACCGACGAAGTGTCTGAGCTTGTACTTAAAGATTGTTACCGTCAAACACATACATTGTCGATTACACAGTCTAAAGGTGCATCAACACTTAAAGAGAAGATCCGCTTTATTCATGCCCTTGAAAAAGAAGGCAAGCTAAACCGTGCAATCGAGTTTTTACCAACTGATGAAGAGTTGGCAGAGCGCGCTGCAGCAGGTAAAGACCTAACACGTCCAGAGCTTTCAGTATTAGTTTCGTACGCTAAAATGGTGCTTAAAGAGTCGTTAGTAACAGATGAAATTACTGAAAACCCGTACTACCGTCAGCTACTAGTTAAGTCTTTCCCGCGTCCACTGCGTGAAAAATTTAACGACGCGATGGATAATCACCCACTGCGCAAAGAAATCATTGCAACAAAACTGGCGAACAATATCGTTAATGACATGGGCTTAAACTTCATGGTACGCATGAACGAAGAGACCGGTGCTAACGAAGCTGAAATCGCAATGTGCTACTCAATTGCGAGTGAGATTTTTGAAATGCGTGAAACCTGGTCATCAATCAGCGCGCTAGATAATAAAATCCCAGCAGCAGTTCAAACCGAAATGCTTTACCAATTACGTCGTACTGTTCGCCGTGCAACACGCTGGTTCTTACGTCATCGTAATAAAGCACAAACAATTGAACAAGCTATCGAGTTCTTTGCGCCAACGTTTAAAGATTTAAGCGAAAACTTAAATACGTACATGCAAGACAAAGAACACGAATGTTTGACTGGCAAAGCAAATGAGCTAGTTGAAAAAGGTGTACCTAAGCAAATTGCTAAGCGTATTATTGACCTTTCTAGCCTGTTCTCTGTAATGGATATTGCTGAAATAGCGCATAATTCAGGCCGCAGTGTGGCGATGGTATCTAATACCTACTTTAAACTTGGCTCGCGTATGGGCTTACACTGGTTCTTAGATCAAATTACTAACCAGCCTGTTTCTAACCATTGGCAAGCACTTGCCCGTGCGTCGTACCGTGAAGAGCTTGATTGGCAACAACGTACGCTTTCTCATGTTGTGCTAAACAGCTTTGAAGGTGACGAAAACGATGTTGATAATCAAATCGATCAGTGGATGGCAAGCCAAGATCTGCTGCTACAGCGTTGGAAGCAAATGTTAGCTGAATTTAAAACCTCGCAAAGTCACGACTTTGCTAAGTTCTCAGTTGCACTGCGCGAATTAATGTTGTTAAGCCATAACTGTGATACATCAGGAAAATAATTTAGCTTTAATTGGTTATTTATTCAGTAAATAATCAGTTAATTGTTAAAATTGTTATACAATACCTCAGCCTAGTCTGAGGTATTTTTTTGTCTGTAATTTAAAGAGGAACAATTCATGTTTTACGATTTAGCCCGCCGTTTTATGTTCACCCGAGATGCTGAATGGGCACATGAGTTTGCGCTTAATAATTTACGCCGTTTTGCACACACCCCTTTAAACACAGCTTGGTCACAACAACTACAAAACAAACCAGTTAATTTTTTAGGCCTTGAGTTTAAAAACCCTGTGGGTTTGGCTGCAGGTTTAGATAAAAACGCTGAGTGTATTGATGCCTTTAGCCAAATGGGCTTTGGTTTTGTAGAAGTTGGCACGGTTACCCCGCGCCCGCAAGCAGGTAATGATAAGCCGCGCATTTTTAGATTACCGCAATCAAATGCCATTATTAACCGAATGGGCTTTAATAATAAAGGGGTCGATAATTTAGTTAATAACGTAAAAAATGCCAAGTACACCGGTATTTTAGGTATTAATATTGGTAAAAATAAAGATACCCCAAATGAGCAAGGTAAAGACGACTACATTCATTGTATGCGTAAAGTGTTCGAGCATGCTTCGTATATTACGGTCAATATTTCATCTCCAAATACACCAGGGCTGCGCGATTTACAATATGGTGCCGCGTTAGATGATTTACTGCAAAGTTTAAAGAATGAACAGCTCGATTTAATTGCCAAGCATAATAAGCAAGTACCTATGCTGGTTAAAATAGCGCCAGATCTTGATCAAATCCAAATTGAGCAGGTTAGCGAGTCACTATTAACTAATCAAATTGATGGCGTAATTGCAACAAATACTACGCTTGAACGTAGTGCAGTAATGGGTCAGCAATACGCCGATGAGGCGGGTGGTTTATCTGGCAGCCCTGTAAGAGAGCGCTCTACACACGTTGTTAGCGAACTTAAACGTTTAACACAAGGTAAATTACCAATTATTGGTGTAGGCGGTATTGATGATGCGCAATCAGCTCAAGAAAAGCTAAATGCAGGCGCAAATTTAGTGCAGGTTTATACTGGGTTCATCTACAAAGGGCCACAATTGGTAAAATCGATCGTTGATTCCTTATAAGGATCAGTTATGTAAGCTTTTGATCGTTCAATAAATGTTCTAAACAAATGTTTTAAAAATGGTCAAAAGCCGTTATAATCTAATATTAATGTCTTAATTAAAAATAAATTTTTAAACAAGGAGGAGGCAAATGTTACAAGCAACAAAACAATGGCAGTGGATTGCATGTGCAAATAAAAACCGCTTACTACTTGATTTAAATGACGATATGCAACTATGCACACCGTATAAATTAAGACAACTCACCGACTGTGTATTTGAAAACCCGCGTTTTAGCTTAGAAGATGCTGCTTTTTATGAACAGGTATATAACTACTTAGATGGTTTTGAGCTGTATAAGCCTGCACAAATTTGCCAAATTGCGCTCAATGCAACCGCTGTAAAATTTCATTTAAAACCGGTACTGGCTAAAAGTTGGTTTTTTGAAGAGTACACTGGCAGCCAGCCAAGTACAGAAGCCATCGTTAAACTTACCTCAAAAGCGCAAACCGGTGAGTTTTTAATTGTTGAACATTGCCCTGATGCTTCAATTTGCCTAAACCTTAACGAAACATTCAAACTTGATGATAACTTGTCTCTTGAACAGTTTGAAGTTATCCGCGTTTTAAACAATCGTGTTCACCCTCTATTACTTGAGCAATATCACACTAAATCAGCTTAGCAAATTTACAAATCGAGCTGCGTTTATCAAGTGTTTGTCAGTCAACCTATGTTATAATCCTGCGCAATTAGCTATTAAGGGTTATTACTTTGCAATTTATCGCACTTACTTCTATCGGAATCGAAAATTTACTTGTTGATGAACTAACAGAATTAGGCGCCGTCGTGTCTAAACAAACTGTGGGTTCTGTTCGCTTTGAGGCAGATTCAACATTGGCGCAAAAGGTTTGTCTATCAACTCGTTATGCAACACGTGTGCTGATGCTTATTGAAGAAAAAGAAGGCGTTAATGATAAAGATAGCCTGTATAAATTTGCTCGTTTTCAGCCATGGCAAGAATGGTTTGGCCCTACCCAAACATTTGCCGTTGATTTTAATGGTACCAACGACTCTTTAAAAAATACCCAGTTTTCAGGCTTGGTAATTAAAGATGCAATTGTTGACTACTTTAACGATTTATACGAACAGCGCCCAAATGTAGATAAGCAAGATGCCAATGTGCGTGTTGTGGCGCGTTTAAACCGCCATGGTGTGGCATTGTACATTGATTACTCGGGTCCTCGTTTATCTGAGCGCGGTTATCGCCAAGGCCAAGGTAAAGCGCCTATTAAAGAGCACTTAGCGGCCGCGATTATTAAACGCAGTGGTTGGCTTGAAAATGTAAATCAACCTTTATTTGACCCATGTTGTGGTGCCGGCACTATTTTAATAGAAGCGGCGGGCATGGCGCGTAACGAAGCACCTGGTTTATTTAGAGAAGGGTTTGCTTTTGAGCGTTTACCTAGTTTTAGAGCGGCCAAATTTAAGCAACTGCGTGAAGAATTAATTGAGCAAATTACCGATCCTAAATTGTGGTTAATTGGCCACGATTACGATGCGCAAGTTCTTGATAAAGCCATTGCCAATGCCGAGCGTGCGGAGCTGGGTAATGTTATAAAATTTAAGCAAAGTGATGCAACTAAGCTTACCTCTGTTGCTAAATTACCCGGGGTGGTTATTTCTAACTTACCGTACGGCGAACGTATTGGCTCTATGGCTGAGCTGGTAAATTTACACCGCAGCATGGGCGTGAGTTTTAAAAAGCACTTTAATCATTGGAAGCTTGCGTTACTAGGCATGGATGAAAGCCTATTTAAGCTGTTAAAACTGGTCAAACAAAAGCGTTATAAATTTAAAAACGGCCCATTAGATGTAGAGCTAAATTTATATCAGTTAGATGATAAACAGGTAAGCCTGACAAGCGATGACAAACCAGCTCTTAATTTTGAAGGCTCAATGTCGTTTGCTAATCGTTTGAAAAAGAACAAACAAGGCCTAAAAAATTGGCTTAAACAAAACGAAGTACAAGCTTATCGCGTATACGATGCTGATATTCCTGAATACAATGTAGCGGTTGATATTTACGGCGACTCTGCTGTTATTTTTGAATACGCAGCACCTAAAGAAATTGACGAAAAAACATCAGAAAAGCGTCTTCAAGATGTGATCAGCTTAACTGCACAGCAGCTAAACATAGCGCCTGAAAACATAGCCGTTAAAGTGCGTAAAAAACAAAAAGGGGAAGAGCAGTACACCCCAATGGCTAAACAAAACCGTACTATGGTGGTGGAAGAATTTGGCGCTAAGCTTAAAGTAAACCTGTTTGATTACCTCGATACAGGGCTGTTTTTAGATCATCGTTTAGCACGTCGTTATATTCAGCAAAATGCAAAAGACAAACGCTTTTTAAACTTATTTGCCTACACAGGTACAGCCTCTGTGCACGCGGCATTAGGGGGGGCAAAAGCAATTACCACCGTTGATTTATCAAAAACCTACCTTAAGTGGGGCCAAGATAACTTTGCGCTAAATGATATTAGCAATACTCGCTACCGTTTTGAGCAAGCTGATTGTTTAAAATGGCTAGAATACGCACAAGGCCAATACGATTTAATCTTTTTAGACCCCCCTACGTTTTCTAATTCTAAACGAATGAAAGACGCGTTTGATGTGCAGACCGATCATATAAAATTACTTACTTGGGTTAAAAAAATCTTGAGTCCGTCGGGTACATTAATTTTTTCTAATAACAAACGTGGTTTTGTAATGGATGAAGTAGGTTTAATGGGCTTAGGCTTAAAAGCTGAAAATATTTCAGAAAAAACGTTATCACCTGATTTCAAACGTAATAAAAAAATACACAACAGTTGGTTAATTACCCATGGCTAATTATGTTTTATACCACACCGATGGCTGTCATTTATGTGAGCAAGCCGAGCAGGTTTTATTATCGGTTTTGGATAAAAATAGTAAGCTTAAATTAATTGATATACTCACTGATGAGCAGCTAATAGCGCGTTTTCAGTTAAGTATTCCCGTATTTGAGAGCAAAAGCGGCCACCATTTGTATTGGCCGTTTGATGCACAAACAGTGCATGAATTTTTAGCGCAAGAATAAAAGAGCAGTATTTATGGATTTGATTAGAATACAAAAAGCGCAGTTAGCTTATGGTACGCACCCATTACTTGATGATGCTGATGCAGTGATAGAAAGCGGTGAGCGCGTCTGTATTGTAGGGCGAAATGGGGCGGGTAAATCTACACTTTTAAAAGTACTAGATGGCCAAGTTATTTTAGATGATGGTGAAATTAACCAGCTTGGCGGGATCAAAATATCTCGCTTAGAGCAAGATCCTCCTAAAGGAGCAAATGGCTCAGTATTCGACTATGTAGCTCAGGGTATGCCTGATATTGCTAATTTGCTGATTGATTATCATCATGTAAGCACACAGTTACAAACCGATTGTACCGACAAACTGCTAAATAAGCTTGAGCGTTTATCTAACGATTTAGAAGCGTGTGACGGTTGGCGTTTTGATTCGCGTATTCAATTAGTACTAACGCGTTTAGAGCTTAGCCCAGATGCTAAATTAGAGTCGCTCTCAGGTGGTTGGTTGCGTAAAGTTGCTTTAGCACGTGCTCTTGTGAGTGAGCCTGACTTATTGTTACTTGATGAACCAACAAACCATTTAGACGTAGACAGTGTTAAATGGCTAGAACAGTTTTTAAAAGAATTTAAAGGCGGTATTGTATTTATATCGCATGACCGTGCGTTTATCCGTGCTGTTGCAACGCGTATTTTAGATTTAGATCGCGGTAAACTTATCTCTTATCCTGGTGATTACGCGACCTACCTTGAACAAAAAGCGCATGACTTAAAAGTAGAAGAATCACAAAATGCACTTTTTGATAAGCGTTTAGCAGAGGAAGAGGCCTGGATACGCCAAGGGGTTAAAGCCCGTCGTACCCGCAACGAAGGCCGTGTACGTGAACTTAAACAGTTACGTGTTGAGCGCAAAGCCCGTGTAGAGCAAGTAGGTAAAACCGATTTTAATATTGAAACGGCAGATAGATCAGGCAAGCTAGTGTTTGAGGCAAAACACCTTAGTCATGCATTTAAAGATAAAGTGATTGCTAATGATTTTTCTACCCTTGTTATGCGCGGTGACCGCATTGGCTTAGTAGGCCCAAATGGTATTGGTAAAACTACCTTACTTAAACTGCTGTTTGGTGATTTAGAAGCCGATAGCGGCCATGTTAAACAAGGCGTTAATTTAGAATTTGCTTACTTTGACCAATATAGGCAAAAGCTTGATGAAGAGGCCACTGTTCAAGATAACGTTGCCGAGGGTAAACAAGAGGTAATGATGGGCGGGCGTTCTCGTCATGTACTTGGTTACCTGCAAGACTTTTTGTTTCCACCGGCACGTGCGCGTACACCTGTAAAAGCACTCTCTGGTGGTGAGAAAAACAGGCTTTTACTTGCAAAACTATTTCTAAAACCCTCAAATATTTTAGTACTCGATGAGCCAACCAATGACTTGGATATTGAAACATTAGAGTTACTCGAAGAAATTATTAATCAGTATCAGGGTACTGTGCTTATAGTAAGCCATGACCGTGAATTTATTGATAATACGTGTAGTAGTGTATGGGCGTTTGAAGGTGATGGCAAAATAACTGATATGGTAGGGGGTTACACCGATTACCAAGCTTATTTAAGCTATTTAGCTGAGCAGGAAAAACAGCAACAAGCACCAAAAAAAGACGTTAAACCTGCGCCTGTAGCCGCGGCAAAGCCTGAAAATAAAACCACTAAGCTTTCTTACAAATTAAAACTTGAATTAGAGCAACTACCCAATAAAATGGAACAACTTGAAGCCGCTGTAGAAGCGCAGCAAGCTGTAGTGAGCGATCCTGACTTTTTCAAACAAGATAGCGACGTAACCACTAATGCATTGAACCATTTAGCAAAACTTGAGTCTGACCTTGAAGCCGCGTTTGAGCGCTGGGAAGAACTTGAAGAATTACAGAATCAGTAGTAAGGATTAAAATGAAATATAAATTACTCGCTGCCAGTATTTTAGCGACATTGAGTACATCTGCATTAAGTGCAACCTATGAATTAACAGAACTAGGTACTCTTGACGGCGCTAAACATTCTTACGTGACTGACGTAAGCGAAAGCGGGCACATTATTGGTACTGCAAACGGATTGTATAATTTACCAATCGATATTAGCTATATCGACTTTACCGAAAGCGTTATTGAAAATGCGTACGATAGTGAAGAGTACAACTTTGAGCTAAGTGATAAAGAAATTACTTTTACACTTGATGATATAGAAAATAACGATGCGGTTTTTAATAACGCCGATGCGCATTCATTTATGGTTAGCTTTTTAGCTGGCAGACCAACGGATTACGAGTACCAAAAGTTAAGCTCGGTAGTTGGTATTAAGTTTGACGATGGCATAGTGACTGAGCAAATACTGTTTGATGAAGAGTCGGTAGATTACGATGGTTTAACGCGTTCGGTTAGTAACTTTTATAATGCGGTAAGCGAAGATGGCGTGAGCGTTGGTTGGAGTGCGGCTCCATATGATAAAGTTTTATTTACGCCAGATGATGAAGATGAAGAAGAAACATGGTTTACCCATGACTTTATTGAGCGCGGAATAGTTATTTCTGAAGATGGAACGCAAAAGGTTGAGTTAGTTCCAGACTTTGACGATTACGGCGGTACTAGCCGAGCTAACGATATTGTTAAAACAAATGACGGATACACTGTCGTTGGTTATGTTTCAACAGGTATTCCTGAAGACAGACTTGATAATATTGAAGATAACTGTGATAACGAAGATGAGCCAACCAATACCTGTGTGGAATTATTAAATTCAAGCGTAACCACCGGCGTATTTGATGAGCGCGCGGTAAAATGGGAGCTTGATGAAGCATTCAATATCACTTCTACTGAAATACTTGGCCTTGCCTTAACGCCAGAAGAAGATGATGACTTTGCTTTTACAAGTACTGCTCTTGCGCTAAATAATAATGGCACAGTGGTGGGCTCTTCAAATGCTCGTTACTATAAAAATGACGACACTATTTTAACAATGCCTGTTTATTTTAAAAATGGTGACGTGTTTAATTTTATAGACCAAGAAGATGATTGGCTTTCTGGTAAAGCGCTTGCTGTCAATGACAACGATGTAATTGTTGGTTATGCATCAAAGCGTATTGAAACCACGATCCGTGATCAGTTTTTCTATCATGATATAAGTACTGGCAATACCGTTTTCCCTACCGGTTACTTTAATAGCTCAAGCGCTTATGGTAATGATATTAATAACCAAGGTTATGTTGTTGGTGAAGGCGAGGTAGGTACATCTGAAAACAGCCGTCGTAAAGAAGCGTTTATATATAAAATTGGTGACGATAAAATTACCAATTTAAACGATTTACTACCTTGTTATGAAACAGACGGTGAAACAGACTACGCCTACACAATGGCTGAAGCGAAAGTCATTAATGAAGACAATGAGATTTTTGGTGTAGCTACCAAAACCGTTGAAAAGCGCGATACCTTTGGTAATGTAGAAACCGATATTGAAGGTAATATTGAGTATGAGAGCGTTGCTGTTGCAGTAAAGCTAACACCTATTGATGGTGAAGTAGAAGACTGTACTCCTATAGAAGAAGAGCTTTATGAAAGAAGCTCAGCAAGCTTCCCTTGGTACACACTGTTATTATTGCCGCTAGTGGGCTTACGCAGAGTATTTAGATTTTAAGCTTTATGCTTTTCATAAAAAAAACCAACTTATAAAAGTTGGTTTTTTTTCGTCTATAATAAAGTGCTTGGCGTTAATTAGTTATCTCAATTTGCTTCATTAAGTCATTCTATTTGAGTACTTTAATAGTTGGCTTTATTACGTATTAGTATTTCGTGCTAACCAGGCTTTGCGCACTGAGCGTCGCCAAATAATATCAATACCTAAATAAGCAATAATAGCGGCAACAGAAGCGCACACCAGTGAGCCAATTAAAAATGCAGGACCGATGGTAGAAAGGCTTTCTAAGAACCATGCCCAACTGGCTTCAAATGCAAAATGCTGCTCTGGTTGATTTAAAACAAGCGTACCTACAAGGTATGAGCCGTAAAATATTGGCGGCATAGTTAGTGGGTTGGTAAGCCACACTAATGCCACAGAAATAGGTAAGTTAACTCTAAATACAATAGCTGCCGCAGCGGCTAAAACCATTTGAAAGGGAACAGGGATGAAGGCAAAAAATAAACCAACTGCAAATGCGCCCCTTGCCGAGCGTCTGTTTAAATGCCATAGGTTGACGTCTTGTAATAGGCGGCCGAATATTCTAAGTGTTTTATGATGCCTAATTTTATTAGGATCAGGTAAAAATCGTTGGATCGTTTTCTTAGGCATTTCAAGCAACCATTTACTTCAGTGTGGATTAGTCTTGGATTTGTAATAGGTTGTATTTCAACCGTATTTTATTATCAAACCCATGAATTTACAGTCATCACAATATCTGTCCTTATTGCGAGCGCCTATTTTAAGCCGTTTTTGAATGTTTTGTTAGGGTTTATTTTAGCTATTTGCTGCATTGTTGTGCACTTTTACCTGTTTTATAGCTATACGTTGCCAAATGATGAAAATAACTATGCTTACCCTGCCACAATTCTTGTTGATGAGGTTATCTCTGCAAAGCAACCACAGTATATAAAAGCAACGTTATTAAAGTTAAATGGGGATGAAATTCACAAATTTAAAGCACCTAAAGCCATGTTAAGTGTCGATTCTGCACAGCTTATTAAGCAGGGCGATACTTTTGAGGCAATAATAGCGCTGAAAAAATTCAGAACAATTAAAAATATCGGTGTGTTTGATAATAATGTGCATGCCTTTAAACAACGCATATTATTTAAAGGCAAAGTACTTAATAAGCAATTGCGCATTACTAACGCGGCTTCACCTTCAATAATTTATAAATACAGGGCGTTTTTAAAACACACTTATCAAAAAACAACGCTTAACTGGCTTTATTATGCATTGCTTAGTGGTGATAAATCACTGATGTCGTTTGAAAATAAACAAACAATGCAAAGTTTAGGGCTCAGCCATTTATTAGCCATTTCAGGGTTGCACATAGGGCTTATATTCAGCTGTTTTTATTTACTGAGTAAGTACACAGCATACGTTTTGAAAATTAATGTATTGCAGTCTATTAATTTAACTATTATTTATTGTTTTATCGGCTGGTTAGCGGCATTTATATATGTTTATTTAAGTGAATTTTTACTCTCAGCGACTCGCGCATTTATTATGTTAAGTTGCGTGTTAGGTCTTTACTTTATTGCCAAACAGCCACTGCGCTGGCGAAGCATTCTATATGCTTTAGTCGCTGTATTACTCATCAATCCTTTTAATGTTTTAAACCCAGGTTTATATTTTTCTTTTATTGCGGTTGCAATTATTTTCCTTGTTATAAAGCACCTTCCTAAAACTAAATATAATTGGCTTAGCGTGTTTATAGCGCTGTGTATTATTCAGCTTGCTTTATTTATTGGGCTTTTGCCTATTACCCTTATTTATTTTAATGGGGTAAGTATTGCTGGGTTGGTTATTAATTTATTGGCAATTCCATTATTAAGCGTGGCGATCATGCCACTTTTGCTGCTATTTACGATAATAAGTGCTGTGGTAGATATAACGCCCGTCATTTTATTATTCGATAGTGTACTTATAACATTGTTTAAGTATATGGATGCAATCCCTTGGCATTACAGATGGTTAGATATAGCTAAACCGCCTACATTGTACTTAGTCGCAGCTTATCTATGCATACTAATCACTTGGTTTAGCCCCTTTAAACGTTTAGCACTCATTCCTCTATGCGTTACATTAATAGATTATCTGTATTTACCAAAGCCACTTTGGCAATTGCATGTGTTTGATGTTGGGCACGGATTAATGACGTTACTCGAAAAAGACAATCAAGCGCTGGTTTATGATTTTGGCCCGAGTTATTTTAACCGTTTTAGCCGTACATACAGTGTGTTAATTCCTTATTTGAAAACACATAACTTAACGGTCAGTGATGCAATTATAAGCCATCAAGACAACGACCATGCAGGGGGCGCAGCACATTTTATTAATGCAGGGTTTGGTGAAAGCTTTAAGCGGTTTCACCCACATGGAATAACCACACAGTGTATGTCTTTAGATTATAACTTTAATGGATTGCGCATTAGCAGCTTTGCTGATAACACATTTAATAACGAAAATGATAATTCGTGTGTGCTTTTAATCAAATCACCCCAACTTACTATGTTATTAACGGGTGATATTTCTAAAGCACGTGAGCTGAGCCTTATTAAAACTCACTCATTACAAGCCGATGTGATTTTAAGCCCTCATCATGGCAGCGATACGTCTTCAAGCACGGAATTTATCAACCATGTAAATCCACATACGGTTATTCATTCAACAGCTTTTCAAGGCCAATGGCAATTTCCAAGTGAAAAAGTGGTTTCGCGCTACAAAGCAGTAAATGCTAAACAATATGTTACGGCACTTGATGGGCAAATTACGGTAAGTATTTATCAAGATAGCTTTAAAGTGACAACGGCGCGCAAACACGAAAGTTATTGGTTTATAGAAGATTGACGTTTAGTTTTAACGGTTTGAAGGATACAATAAGGGCTGTAATTGTATAACGAGAGTAATATGAGTCAAAGTACTACACAAATTTATAAACGGTTGATTTCTTACGTTGGTGATTATAAAAGCGTTGCCTTCGTCGCTATTATTGGAATGATCGGCTATTCGGGTATGGATGCTTTATTTATTCAATTAATGAAACCCTTTATTGATGAAGGCCTAAACCAACGTAATAGCGAAGTGCTAGCTTATGCCCCATTTGTGGTAATTGCGCTGGTAATAGGGCGTGGTCTGTTTAATTTTATGTCTTCGTATTGCCTAAGCTATGTAGGCTCGCAAGTAGTTCGTTCGTTACGCCAGCAGTTATTTGAACACATATTACATTTGCCTGTTTCGTTTCATGATAAAAACTCAACAGGTGATTTAATTTCAAAAATTACTTTTGATACAGAACAAGTTCAGCAAGCGATCACCAAAGCACTGTTAATTGTTGTAAGAGAAGGCGCTTTTGTCGTTTTTCTACTTGCCCTTATGTTTTATACCAGCTGGCAGCTTTCGCTGATTTTTTTAGTGATCATTCCATTAGTGGCAATTATTGTAACGTTTGTGTCTAAACGCTTTCGCCATATTTCGAAAAATATACAGTCTGCAATGGGGCAGGTCACCCGTAGCTCTGAGCAAATGCTAAGTGGACACAAAGTTATTCATGGTTTTGGTGGGCAAAAACAAGAAATCGACCAGTTTTCAAAAATCAATAATCATAATCGCCAGCAACGTATTAAAATGGATGCCACTAAAGCGTTAAGCGTGTCGGTAATTCAAGTGCTTGCAGCAAGTGCAATGGCTGTTATTTTGTGGGTTGTATCTATGCCTTCAATGATAGATACGATCAGCTCTGGCGATTTTATGGTACTCATTTCTTCTATGATGATGCTTTTACGCCCGCTTAAACAATTAGCAAACGTGAACAGTGATATGCAGCGCGGTATTTCTGCAGCGCAAAGTATTTTTTTAGTTTTAGATGAAGAAATTGAAAAAGACAAAGGGACTTACAGCGTAGATAAAGTGAAGGGCGAAATTGAGGTTAAAAACGTGACCTTTAAATACCCAACTAAAGATGAAGCTGTTTTAAATAACCTATCAATAAGTATAAAAGCCGGTGAAAGCATCGCGCTTGTAGGGCGTTCAGGCTCGGGTAAATCGACTATTTCTAATTTATTACCGCGTTATTATGATTTAGAAGCACCAAGTGAAATTTTATTAGATGGCGTTGCGCTTGAGAAATATAAACTGGCTGATTTACGCCGCCAGTTTGCCTTAGTATCTCAGCAAGTTGTGTTATTTAACGACACAATTGCTAATAATATTTGTTATGGCATAAGCCGCGAAATAACACCGCAGCAATTAGAAGAGGTGGTTAAACAAGCCCACGTGTGGGAATTTGTTAAAGGCCTACCTGAGCAGCTCAATACCATGGTCGGTGAAAACGGGGTGATGCTCTCTGGTGGTCAACGTCAACGTATAGCAATTGCTCGCGCTATATTAAAAGATGCACCTATTTTAATTTTAGATGAAGCAACTTCAGCCTTAGACACAGAGTCTGAAAAACTAATTCAGCAAGCTCTTGATACCCTTATGCAAGACAAAACGTCTATTGTAATAGCCCATCGTCTTTCAACCATTGAGAACAGCGACAAAATATACGTTATTGATGGTGGGCGGGTGATTGAAAGTGGCGATCATCAGAGTTTACTAGCTAAAGATGGTACTTATTCAGCTCTATGTAAAATGCAGTTTGGTGAGCACGGGTGAGTAAAATAGAGCAAAGCTGGTATAAACCATTTAGTTTTATAACGCTACTTTTACTGCCATTAGCTGCGCTTTTTTGGTTAATTTCAAGTATTAGGAAATGGGTTTTTAAGGTTGGCTTTGCCACGCCTTTTAAAGCTAAATCTAAAGTGATTGTGGTGGGCAATATAAGTGTAGGTGGGAATGGCAAAACGCCATTTGTGTTATGGCTTTACGAATACTTGTCAGAGCTAGGCCTAAAAGTGGGCATTATCAGCCGAGGTTACGGCGGTAAAGCCAACAGTTACCCGCTGGTGGTAGAGCGCGGCGTAACAAGTGCACAAGCCGGTGATGAGCCAATACTTTTATTTAATCGCTTAAAATGTCCGCTTGTTGTTGGACCCGATAGAAAAGCCAACATTACATTATTAGAGCAGCAATTTTGTGTGGATGTCATAATCTCAGATGATGGTATGCAGCATTATAAAATGGCACGCGATATAGAGTGCTGCATTGTTGATAGCCAAAGGCGATTTGGTAATGGCTTTGTTATGCCTGCAGGGCCATTACGTGAAACCACAAACAGATTAAATAGCGTTGATTTAGTGATTGAAAACGGGGGAGATGCATCCCACAGCTACGTTTTGCAAACTGGTGCACTTAAACACGTTGCTAACAATACCCCTGTGAATAAAACAATTGAAAAAGGCCATGCGGTAAGTGCCATTGGTAACCCACAACGTTTTGAAAATTCATTAAAGGGGCAAAATATTCAGCTGCTTTCGACTCATCATTACCGAGATCACTATGCTTATAGCATGGCTGATTTTACTCAATTTAATGATGATAACGTATTAATGACAGAAAAAGATGCAGTAAAATGTAGAGACTTTGCAAAAGATACTTGGTACTACCTACCCGTAAATGCAAAACCTACTGACGCTGTAATACATAAATTAGATTTATTATTAAAACAAAAAGGGATCCTCAATGGCCTTTGATACAAAATTACTTGAAATAATTGCTTGTCCTGTGTGTAAAGGAAAGCTTCGTTTTGATAAAGAAAATGCAGAACTTATTAGTACTGCAGCTAAACTTGCATACCCAGTACGCGATGATATACCGGTACTTTTAGAAAATGAGGCGCGTGAGCTATCTCAAGATGAGGTTGATAAGTGGAATTCGTAGTTGTTATACCTGCACGTTACGCGTCTACCCGTTTGCCTGGCAAACCATTAGCTGACATATGCGGTAAACCTATGATTCAACACGTGTATGAAAAAGCGTGTTTGTCAGGTGCAAGTAAAGTGGTTATTGCAACCGATCATCAAAAAGTTTTTGATGCTGTTAAATTGTTCACAAACGATGTGCTGATGACGCGAGAAGATCATCAATCGGGTACTGAACGTTTAGCAGAGGTTGTTGACTTACTTAAGCTAGACGCAGAAACCCTGGTGGTAAATGTACAAGGCGATGAGCCATTACTTGCCAGCGAAAACGTCTCGCAAGTTGCCACTTTACTAAATAATTCAAGCGCGCCAATGGCAACATTAAGTGTAGCCATTGAAGAGCAAGACGAAGTGTTTAATCCTAATGCCGTGAAGGTTGTTAGTGATATTAATAAAAATGCGTTGTACTTTTCACGTGCCAGTATTCCGTTTGACAGAAGCGCGATGTTAAATAACGACAGTGTGTTAGATATAACGCCTTTTCAGCGCCATGTGGGTATATATGCTTATCGTGCGGGCTTCATTAAACAGTATATTGAGCTAAGTGTATCGCCGCTTGAAGTACTTGAGTCGCTAGAGCAACTTAGGGTGTTGTACCATGGTTACGCTATCAAAATTGAGCAGGCCAAAGTAACACCACATGCAGGGGTTGATACGGCCGAGGATTTAGAAAAAGTGATTGCCTACCTAAAAGCTAAGCAAGCCTAATAATGGTTAAAAGTGAATTACCCATAGTATTTAGCCACGCTGATTTTTACATATTTGAAAAACCAGCGGGGCTTAATTTTCACTCAGAAGGTGAAAAAGGGTTTGTGGTACTAGCTGAGCAGCAAACCGGCGAAAAATTATTTGCTGTACACCGCCTTGATAAAGTGACATCTGGCCTTATTATTCTTAGTCGCAATAAAGAAGCCGCTGCTAAATTTACGTCTCTTTTTACTGAGCACGCAATAAACAAGTTTTACTTAGCGATAAGCAATGCTAAACCTAAAAAAAAGCAAGGGTGGATAAAAGGTGATATGACTAAGTCTCGCAGGGGCATGTTTAAGCTTTTACCGACCCTGCAAAACCCGGCTATTACCCGCTTTTATTCTTTTAGTTATAAGCCGGGGTTTAGAGCGTATATTTTAAAGCCGTATTCGGGTAAAACCCACCAACTTAGAGTGGCATTGAAAAGTTTAGGGGCACCAATTTTAGGCGATACACTTTATAGTGGCAGCAAAGCTGAGCGGGCGTATCTCCATGCCTATGCGTTAAGTTTTTTATGGCATGGGGAGCAAATTAATTGCTCTTTGCTACCTACTACGGGTGATGAGTACCAGCAATTAATTAATCATCAAGAATTTCAAGCATGGCAATCGCCGTGGCAACTGGATTGGTAAATGAGCGAACAAGTAACAGATATTCGTTTTGGCGGGATCAAACGCCTATACGGTAACCAACAATTTGACTGGCTACAACAAGCCCATTTTTGTGTAGTGGGGATAGGCGGTGTAGGAAGTTGGGCCGCCGAAGCTTTAGCACGTACAGGCGTGGGTAAAGTCACTTTAATTGATTTAGATGATATTTGCGCGACGAACGTAAATAGGCAAATTCATGCACTTAGCGGCAGTATTGGCCAAGCCAAAGTAGATGCAATGAAAAGTCGCTGCGAACTGATAAACCCAGAGTGTAAAGTAACTGTGATAGATGACTTTATTACTCTTGAAAATATTCGTGAGCATATTCAAGGTTTTGATTACGTTATTGACTGTATTGATGCAGTTAAAGAAAAAGCAGCGCTTATTGCTCATTGTAAGCGCAATAAAATGCCTATTATTACTACTGGTGGGGCGGGTGGGCAAACTGATCCTAGCCAAATAACATTTGGTGATGTAGCTAAAACCACGCAAGATCCGCTACTTGCTAAAGTGCGTTATATTTTACGCAAACAATATAATTTTAGTAACAACCCTAAACGCAAATTTAATATTGATTGTGTGTACTCAACTGAGCAACTTGTTTACCCAGGCAGTGATGGCAGTGTATGCCATGCTAAACAAAATGCTGATGGTACTATGAATATGGATTGTAATAACGGGTTTGGCTCGGTAACTATGATCACCGGAAGTTTTGGCTTTTTTGTAGCGGCTAAAGCGGTACGTAAATATTTAGATAAAAAACAGCGTTTACAACAAGCTCAATAGTTTAATTGAGCTTGTTAGTTGCCATGCTTTGAATTGCCTCGACCATGGCTTTTATTCCGTTCCCTCGAGATGCACTTAGGTGTTTAATTAAGCCTAACTTTTCAAATTCGTCATACGCATTAATATTCACGACTTCTTCAGGTGTTAGGCCATTATAAAGCGCTAAAATTATCGCTAATAAGCCTTTTACAATGCGGGTGTCTGAATCGCCAATAACCACTAAACGATTCTCGCTATCGTCAAACTCCATAAACATCCACACTTTGCTCTCACACCCTGGCACCAGTGCGTCATCGGTTTTAAGTACATCCGCTAAAGCGGGAAGTGTTTTGCCCAGAAGCATTATTTCGCGATATTTTTGCTGCCAAGATTGCGCCTGTTGTATAGGTTTTACTACGTTTTTAAACGTATTTGTCATGAGTTATCCTAAATTAGTCTAATAATTCAATCGATTCTTTCAAGGCATTGATGAAATTATCAACATCTTGATGGGTATTATAAAATGCAAAGCTTGCTCGAACAGTGCCTTTTATCCCTAAATGGTGCATTAATGGTTGCGTACAATGGTGTCCACTGCGCACTGCAATACCAAATCCGTCAAGCAAAGTTGCCAAATCGTAGGGGTGTTCACTTTTATAATTAAAACTAAGAGTGCCAATATTATTGTTTAGGTCGCTATAAATAGTAATACCGTCAATTTTACTCAACTGTGTGGCTGCATAATTAAAAATAGCCTGCTCATGGCGCTGTAACTGTTCTATGTTTAGGGCTGATAAATAATCAATTGCTGCACTGAAGCCAATGACGCCGGCTATATTTGGGGTGCCGGTCTCAAATTTAGCAGGAGCGTCTCTGTAGGTGGTTTTTTCAAGGGTTACAGTATCTATCATCTCACCACCCGTTTGATACGGGGTAAGCGCATTAAGTAATTCATAGCGACCATATAAGCCTCCTACACCCGTAGGGCCAAGCATTTTATGCGCTGAGAATACATAAAAATCACATCCAAGCTGCTTTAAATTAGGGCGTAAATGCATGGCTCCTTGTGCGCCATCAACAACAACTAACGTGCCGACTGCTTTCGCTGCAGCTATTAATGGGGCTAAATTGGTAATATTACCTAATGTGTTAGACGCTTGGCTGATACACATTACCTTTGCTTTAGTATGTGTGATCATGTCTATACAGCGAGCTAAATTAAACGTCGCGTTTTGCTCAAGGGGGAGTGCAGATAGCGTAGCCCCGGTATTTTGCGTTAATACCTGCCAAGGTACAATATTAGCGTGGTGCTCAAGGGGTGTAATTAAAACCGTATCTTCACCAGTAATTTGCCTTTGTAGGCCATGAGCAAGTAAATTTAGCGCCTCTGTCGCGCCTTTTGTCCAGACGATTTCTTTAGCATTTACGTTAAAGTAATCCGCTGTTTTTAATCTTGCTGCTTCATATTGCTCTGTAGCGCGCTCGCTTAAAGTATGGCGGCCTCTGTGAACGTTTGCGTTGCCTAAATTATAAAAACGAGTGGTTACATCAATAACGCTTTGTGGTTTTTGCGAGGTTGCGCCAGAGTCTAAATAAACTAAAGGGTTGCCATTAAGGGTTTGGTTTAACGTAGGGAAGTCGTTGCGGATTTTTGTTATATCAAACTCTTGAGAAGGCATGGCTATTCAACATCTATAAATTTAGGCAGGAATTGTAATCGGTTTCATAAAATTGACAAGCAAAGCGCACAAAAAAGGCCGCAAAAGCGGCCTTTTTTAACTAACTAAGCTTAGCGCTTGTCAGTTGATACGAAGTCACGTTGAGTGTAACCAGTATACATTTGACGAGGGCGGCTGATCTTATGACCAGGTTGAGATAGCATCTCATCCCAGTGAGTGATCCAACCAACAGTACGTGCCATTGCAAAAATTACAGTGAACATGCTTGTTGGAATACCAATCGCTTTTAAGATAATACCTGAGTAGAAATCAACGTTAGGGTAAAGTTTCTTCTCTACAAAGTATGGGTCTTCAAGGGCAATTTGTTCAAGCTTCATTGCAATATCAAGAAGCGGATCTTGAATGTTAAGCTCTTCTAATACTTCGTGACACGTTTGACGCATTACTGTAGCGCGTGGGTCGAAGTTTTTGTAAACACGGTGACCAAAGCCCATAAGACGGAACGGATCAGACTTATCTTTTGCTTTTGCTACGTACTCATCAATACGATCAACAGAACCAATCTCTTCTAACATGTTTAAACATGCTTCGTTAGCACCGCCGTGAGCAGGGCCCCAAAGAGATGCGATACCCGCTGCAATACATGCATATGGGTTAGCGCCTGAAGAACCTGCTAAACGTACTGTTGACGTTGAAGCGTTTTGCTCATGATCAGCATGAAGCATGAAGATTTTATCCATTGCTTTAGCTGTCACAGGGTTAACTTTGTATTCTTCAGCCGGTACAGAGAACATCATGTGTAAGAAGTTTTCTGCGTAGCTTAAATCATTACGTGGGTAAACAAACGGTTGACCAATGTTTGTTTTGTACGCCATAGCTGCAATAGTCGGTAATTTAGCGACAAGTTTAATCGCGCTTGTTTTACGTTGGCTTGCATCAGTAATATCAAGATCTTCGTGGTAAAAAGAAGATAATGCGCCTACTACACCACATAGCATTGCCATTGGGTGAGCATCGAAGCGGAAACCTTGGAAAAAGTTAGCAATTTTCTCATCAAGCATTGTGTTGTGCGTGATTTCTTTTGCAAATGCATCGTATTGCTCTTTAGTTGGTAACTCACCGTTTAATAGTAAGTAACAAAGCTCGATGTAGTTAGAGTCTTCAGCTAATTGCTCAATTGGGTAACCACGGTGAAGTAATACACCTTTACCACCATCAATGTAGGTGATTGCAGATTCACAAGAGCCAGTCGACATGAAACCTGGGTCATAAGTAAAGTGACCGTGTGAACCTAACGTACGTACGTCGATCACATCTTGGCCAGCAGTGCCTTGATAAATTGGAAGTTCGATTGGATCTAGTCCATCAATATGGACTGTGGCTTTTTTATCTGCCATCTATGTATCTCCTATTAAGATATCTATTCTGATTTTTAGATTTTTAAAGTTCTGAAATCTTGTTTTAAGCACATCTTCGCATTTTAACGTGAAAGAGGGGGTTAAAGTCAATTTTTATAAACATTATGCATATATGTATAATAAATATTCGGTATTAATTAAATATTATACTATCGGCTAATTCGCAAACGTCTCTAACTAAACAAGAATTGTAAAACAACCTTTGGGTATATATACTATCGGAGGTTTTAAACCGCTTTGTATTTAGGTAAACATATTTTTACAGCGTAATTTTTGCAGATTTGTGAACTTTTGCTGTATTGACACGTTTACTTTGATAGTTCCACCAGAAATTTTGGTGGGTTTTAGAAAAACAAGTAGATGAGCTCCAATGTGAGCAAGATGGGCAAGTAACTGTGAAAAAGCAAAGACCTGTAAATCTAGATCTAACAACTATATCTATGCCGGCAACGGCTAAAGCATCAATCTTTCACCGCGTCACCGGTGTTGCATTATTTTTTGCTTTAACGTTTGTCATTTGGGCTTGGTCTGAGTCTCTTTCTTCAGCTGAAGGTTTTGAATTCGTCAAGGGTCTGTTTAGCGGATTCATTGCCAAATTCATAGCTTGGGGCACACTTTCTGTATTGGGTTATCACCTTATTGGTGGTATCCGTCACATCATTATGGATATGGGCCACTGGGAAGAACTTGAATCAGGTAACCTTAGCGCTAAAATTGCAATGGCACTTGGCGTTGTATTTGCCGTACTGGCAGGGGTGTGGATATGGTCTTAAATCAAGCAACTCTTAAACGTGATGGTGTACAAGATTTCGTATCTTTACGTACCACGGCACTAGTAATCACCGCATACGCGATTTTTATTATCGGCTATTTTTTAGCAACGCCAGAAGTCACTTTCGAAGCCTGGACAGGCCTATTCTCTAATCTAGCAATGAAGGGTTTTACACTTATTACTCTTGTATGCATGATGGTTCATACCCGCATTGGCCTTTGGCAAGTTTTAACGGATTACGTTAAAAACGCTAAACTACGCGCTGTTTTAGGCTTTGTATTAAACCTGATGGCCGTTGCTTACGTAGCTATTGGTCTAATCGTTTTATGGGGTGTTTAAGTGAAATATTCTGTTCGTGAATTTGACGCCGTAGTAATTGGTGCAGGTGGTGCTGGTATGCGCGCCGCTCTTGCCATTACCGAATCTGGCAAAACGTGTGCATTAATATCTAAAGTATTCCCAACACGCTCACACACTGTATCTGCACAGGGTGGTATTACAGTAGCGCTAGGTAATTCACACGAAGACAACTGGGAATGGCATATGTACGATACCGTTAAAGGTTCCGATTTTATCGGTGACCAAGACGCTATCGAATACATGTGTCAAACAGGCCCAGAAGCTATTACTGAATTAGAAAACATGGGTTTACCATTCTCTCGTTTTGAAAATGGCCGTGTTTACCAACGTCCTTTCGGTGGTCAATCGAAAAACTTTGGTGGTGAACAAGCTGCACGTACTGCAGCAGCAGCTGACCGTACTGGTCACGCTTTATTACACCTTCTATACCAACAAAACGTTAAAAACCAAACTAATGTATTCTCTGAGTGGTATGCACTAGATTTAGTTAAAAACGACAATGGCGATGTAGTAGGCTGTACAGCAATTGAGATTGAAACAGGTGAAATCACTTTCTTCAAATCAAAAGCTGTTGTACTTGCAACCGGCGGTGCTGGTCGTATTTTCGCATCAACAACCAATGCTCACATTAATACGGGTGATGGTGTTGGTATGGCAGCCCGTGCAGGCGTTGCTATGCAAGATATGGAAATGTGGCAATTCCACCCAACCGGTATTGCAGGCGCTGGTACACTTGTAACGGAAGGTTGTCGTGGTGAAGGTGGTTATCTTTTAAATAAAGATGGCGAACGCTTCATGGAACGTTATGCACCAAATGCTAAAGACTTAGCGTCTCGTGACGTTGTAGCACGTTCAATGATGACTGAAATCCGTGAAGGCCGTGGCTGTGATGGTCCTTGGGGTCCACACCTTAAGCTGAAACTTGACCACTTAGGTGAAGAAACGCTCAACTTACGCCTACCAGGCGTATGTGACCTTGCTAAAACTTTCGCACACGTTGATCCTGCTAAAGAGCCAATTCCAGTAATACCAACTTGTCACTACATGATGGGTGGTGTTCCAACTAACGTAAATGGTCAAGCGCTACAAATCGATGCTAACGGCAACGAAAAAGTAGTAGAAGGCTTATTTGCAGTAGGTGAAATTGCCTGTGTATCTGTACATGGTGCAAACCGCCTAGGTGGTAACTCATTACTTGATTTAGTTGTATTTGGCCGTGCTGCGGGTAACTTCCTAGGTAAATACCTAAACGAAGTTGAAATTACTAAAGCACCGACAGCATCTGATATTGACGCGTCTCTTGCACGCTTTAACCGTTGGGAAAATTCAACGGCTGGCCAAGGTGAAGACCCAGTTCAAATCAAAAAAGACCTACAACAATGTATGCAGCTTAACTTCTCGGTATTCCGTGAAGGTGAGTCTATGGCGACAGGTCTAAAAGAGCTTAAAGAAATTCGTGAGCGTCTGCAGCATGCACGTCTTGATGATAAATCATCAGACTTCAACACGCAGCGTATCGAATGTCTTGAACTAGACAACTTAATGGAAACAGCTTACTCAACTGCAGTAGCTGCAAACTTCCGTACTGAAAGCCGTGGTGCACACTCTCGCTTTGACTACCCAGATCGTGATGACGAAAACTGGTTATGTCACTCAGTATTCAATCCGGTAACGGATGAAATGAGCAAGCGTGACGTAAACTACGCGCCTAAGACGCGTGAAGCGTTCCCACCTAAAGCACGTACCTACTAGGAGCGAGACGATGGCACAAGTACAATTTTCAGTTTATCGTTACAATCCGGATGTTGATAGCGCACCTCGTATGCAAGAATATACTTTGCAAACAGAGGAAGGTCAGGACATGATGGTATTGGATGCACTTTTATTATTAAAAGAGCAAGATCCAACATTATCATTCCGTCGCTCATGTCGTGAAGGCGTGTGTGGCTCTGATGGCGTTAACATGAATGGTAAAAATGGTTTAGCATGTATTACACCATTATCTACGCTGCAAAAAGGCGGCAAAGGTACTATTGTAATTCGTCCTTTACCTGGCTTACCTGTGGTACGTGACCTTGTTATTGACATGAGTCAGTTCTACACTCAGTACGAAAAAGTTAAACCATACCTAATTAACGATCAGCCAGCGGCTGGTGAGCGTCTTCAATCTATTGAAGAACGTGATAAATTAGATGGACTTTACGAGTGTATTTTATGTGCATGTTGTTCTACATCGTGTCCTTCGTTCTGGTGGAATCCAGACAAGTTCATTGGTCCAGCAGGCCTTCTTCATGCTTACCGTTTCTTGGCAGATAGCCGCGATACGGCAACTGAAGAACGTTTAGCAGACTTAGACGATGCGTTCAGTGTGTTCCGTTGCCACAGTATCATGAACTGTGTTAGCGTTTGTCCTAAAGGTCTTAACCCGACCAAAGCAATTGGACAAATTAAATCTATGTTATTAAACCGCGCGGTTTAATCACTTAGTAACGTAAGATGGCTAATATTTTTATTAGCCATCTTGTTATGACAACTATTAATTTCTGCGCTAAAGAAAAGGGCTTATAAATGCACGAAGGTGTGATGAAGGCATGGCTAGAATCTTCACATTTAAACGGCGGTAACGTTGCTTATGTAGAAGAGCTTTATGAAGCGTATTTAGATGATGCGACTTCTGTGCCAGAAGAATGGCGAGAAGTGTTCGAACAATTACCAAAAGTAGATGGTGTGGATGTTGAAGTAAAGCATTCAGAAGTTCGTTCACAGTTTGCGGCGCTTGCTAAAAACAAGCATAGAGAGGTAGTGGTAGCAGAGGGTAGTGGCGGTGACCTTAAACAGGTTAAAGTACTACAACTTATTAATGCTTTCCGCTTTCGAGGACACCAAAATGCTAACCTAGATCCATTAGGCATTTGGCAACGAGAGCGTGTTCGAGATTTAGAGCTAGAATACCACGACTTATCTAAAGCTGATTTTGACCGCGAATTTAACGTAGGATCGTTTGCCGTAGGCCGCGATACTATGCCTTTAGGTGAACTATATCAGGCACTTAAAACCACCTATTGTGGTTCTATTGGTGCTGAGTATATGCACATCACATCAACAGAAGAAAAGCGTTGGTTACAACAGCGTTTAGAATCTGTTCAATCACGACCTACTTTTTCTAAAGAAGAAAAACTGCGTATCCTTAAAGGATTAACCGCAGCAGATGGTCTTGAAAAATATTTAGGTGCAAAGTTCCCAGGTGCTAAGCGTTTCTCACTTGAAGGTGGTGATGCGTTAGTTCCTATGCTTAAAGAACTTATTCACCGTGCTGGCGAAAGCGGGCAAAAAGAAGCAGTTATTGGTATGGCCCACCGTGGTCGCTTAAACGTATTAGTTAATGTGTTAGGTAAAAACCCATCTGAGTTATTCGATGAGTTTGCTGGTAAACACAAAGACACGTTAAGCTCTGGTGACGTTAAATACCATATGGGTTATTCATCTGACTTTGCGACCAAAGGTGGCAATGTTCATATGGCACTTGCGTTTAACCCTTCTCACCTGGAAATTGTTAACCCTGTGGTTATGGGCTCAGTAAGAGCACGTTTAGACCGTTTAGGTGACAGTTCAGGTAGCAAAGCATTACCTATTACTATCCACGGTGATTCTGCGATTACAGGCCAAGGTGTTGTACAAGAAACATTTAACTTGTCGCAAACAAATGCCTTCTCATGTGGTGGTAGTATCCGTATTGTTGTAAATAACCAAGTTGGTTTTACAACCTCAAAACAAGACGACGTACGTTCTACAGATTACTGTACTGACATTGCTAAAATGGTTCAGTCACCAATCTTCCACGTTAACTCTGATGACCCTGAAGCCGTTGCATTTGTTACACAACTTGCACTTGATTTTAGAAACCAGTTTAAACGTGACGTAGTAATCGATTTAGTATGTTATCGCCGCCATGGTCATAACGAAGCTGATGAGCCTAATGCAACACAGCCTCTTATGTACCAAAAAATTAAAAAGCATGCGGTTCCACGTTTAATTTACGCTGATCAACTTATGTCTGAAGGCTCATTCACTGAGAGTGAAATTAAAGCATTAGCTGATGAATACCGTAACGGCTTAGATGAAGGTAACTGTGTTGTTGAAGAAATTCAGCCAGAAACTTCGCACTCATCTGATTGGGCAAAATATGTTGGCCATGAGTGGAATGTTGAGTACGACGCAAGCGTACCGGTAGATAAGCTAAAAGCACTTGGCGAACAAGTTGCGCAGTTCCCTGAGCAATATAAAGCACAGTCTCGTGTTAAAAAGATTTACGATGACCGTAAGCTTATGGCAAGTGGCGAAAAACCACTAGATTGGGGTATGGCAGAAACACTTGCTTATGCAACAATTGCCTCTGAAGGCACAGATATACGTTTAACTGGCCAAGACTCAGGGCGTGGTACTTTCTTCCACCGCCATGCTGTAGTGCATAGCCAGTCAGATGGTTCAACTTACTTACCTCTTCAAAATTTAAGTGAAGACCAAGGTACTTTTGAAGTATTTGATTCTGTTTTATCAGAAGAAGCGGTACTTGCTTTTGAATATGGTTATGCAACAGCTGAACCTACATCATTAGTCCTTTGGGAAGCCCAGTTTGGTGACTTCGCAAATGGTGCACAAGTCGTATTTGACCAGTTCTTAAGCTCTGGTGAGCAAAAGTGGGGCCGTTTATGTGGCTTAACATGTTTGCTTCCGCATGGTTATGAAGGTCAAGGTCCAGAGCATAGTTCTGCACGTTTAGAGCGTTTTTTACAGCTTTGTGCTGATCACAACATGCAAGTATGTGTTCCTTCAACACCTGCACAAGTTTACGCTATGCTACGTCGTCAATCAGTTAGACCACTTCGTCGTCCATTGATTGTAATGACACCAAAATCACTACTTCGTCACCCACTTGCGGTATCTTCACTTGAAGAACTTTCACAAGGTGTATTCCATAATATGATCGACGAAATCGATGATATTAACCCTGAGAAAGTAGAACGCGTAGTATTTTGTAGTGGTAAAGTTTACTACGAACTATTACAAGAGCGTCGTAAGCTTGAGCAAGACAACATTGCTATTGTACGTGTGGAGCAGTTATACCCGTTCCCACATGCAGAAATGGACACGATTATGGAACGTTACCAACACGTTACTGATTTTGTTTGGTGTCAAGAAGAGCCGCAAAACCAAGGTGCTTGGTACTGTTCGCAACATCACTTTATTGATGCAATCCCACAGGGTGCTAAATTGACTTACGCAGGGCGTAAGGCGTCGGCATCTCCAGCGTGTGGTTACATGTCAGTACATACTAAAGAACAACAAGCGCTCGTTGCAGACGCGCTTACTATACAAAAGAAAGGATAAGCAATGAGCACAGAAATTAAAGTTCCTGTTCTTCCTGAGTCGGTTGCAGATGCTACCGTTGCTACATGGCATGTAAGTGTAGGCGACAAAGTAAGCCGTGACCAAAACTTAGTAGACATTGAAACAGATAAAGTGGTTTTAGAAGTGGTTGCACAAAATGACGGTGTAATTACTGAAATATCACAAGAAGAAGGTGCAACGGTACTTGGCGACCAAGTTATCGGTTTACTTGGTGATGCTGATGCAGCACCAGCAAGTGACAGTGCTCCGGCTAAAGAAGAAGCCGCACCTGAAAAATCAGAAGACGCGCCTGCGGCGCAATCAGCTCCAGCATCAGAAGGTAAAGAAGTGGACATTAAAGTACCTGTACTTCCAGAATCAGTTGCAGACGCAACAATTGCTACATGGCATGTACAACCAGGTGAAGCGGTAACTCGCGACCAAAACTTGGTAGATATTGAAACTGATAAAGTTGTTCTTGAAGTAGTAGCTCAAGAAGACGGTATCATGGGCGAGCAACTAAACGCAGAAGGCGATACTGTACTTGGCGAACAAGTTATTGGTAACGTTAAAGCGGGCGGCGCTCCAGCGGCACCTGCAGCTAAAGCAGAAGAAGCGCCTGCTGCAAGTGAGTCTAACGATAGCTCAGATGTGTTAACGCCGTCTGTACGTCGTTTAATCGCTGAAAAAGGGCTTGATGCGTCTAAAATTAAAGGCACAGGTAAAAACGGCCGTGTAACTAAAGAAGACGTTGATACTTTCTTAAAAGCACCTGCTCCAGCTGCTAAAAAAGAAGCTGCTTCAGCACCTGCTGCACCTATGGGTGACCGTACACAAAAACGTGTACCAATGACGCGCTTACGTAAAACCATTGCTAATCGTTTATTAGAAGCGAAAAACTCAACAGCAATGTTAACTACGTTTAACGAAGTAAACATGAAACCTATCATGGACCTTCGTAAGCAATACCAAGAAGTATTTGAAAAGCGTCACGGTATTCGTTTAGGCTTTATGTCTTTCTACGTGAAAGCAGTAACTGAAGCACTTAAGCGTTTCCCTGACGTAAATGCATCAATTGATGGTGACGATATTGTTTACCACAATTACTTTGATATCAGCATCGCTGTATCTACACCACGTGGTTTAGTTACACCAGTACTTAAAGATTGCGACAAACTATCTGTTGCTGAAATCGAGAAAGGTATTCGTGAATTAGCCCTTAAAGGCCGTGACGGTAAACTAACACTTGACGATATGACAGGTGGTAACTTTACCATTACTAACGGTGGTGTATTTGGTTCGTTACTTTCTACGCCTATTATTAACTTACCACAGTCATCAATCTTGGGTATGCACAAAATTCAAGAGCGTCCTATGGCTGTAAATGGTAAAGTTGAAATTCTTCCTATGATGTATTTGGCACTATCTTACGATCACCGCCAAATCGATGGTAAAGAATCTGTTGGTTTCTTAGTGACTATTAAAGAGTTACTTGAAGATCCAACTCGCTTATTACTGGATGTTTAATCGAGTAGTATGAAATATAAGCTGTGAATGACAATTCACAGCTTTTTTTTTGCGCCTTTGGTGTTACTGGGGTTTTCATGTTAAGCCTTGGGATCTATACTAGGTGCGCAATTTGGGATAGCTGTTTATTTGCATAAATATTCAGCTCTTTTAGTATAAAAAATTGGATAAAGCATCATGAATTTGCATGAGTATCAGGCAAAACAACTTTTTGCCGAATATGGTTTACCAGTTTCTCAAGGTTTCGCTTGCGATACACCTGAAGAAGCTGCAGCAGCTGCCGAAAAAATTGGCGGTGATATGTGGGTTGTTAAAACTCAGGTTCACGCAGGTGGCCGTGGTAAAGCTGGCGGTGTTAAGCTAGTTAAAACAATCGAAGAAGTAAAAGAATTCGCTGCAAACTGGTTAGGTAAAAACTTAGTTACTTACCAAACAGACGAAAATGGTCAGCCTGTTGCTAAAATTTTAGTAGAAAGCTGTACAGATATCGCTAACGAATTGTACTTAGGTGCAGTTGTTGACCGTGCTTCTCGCAAAGTTGTTTTCATGGCGTCTACTGAAGGCGGTGTTGAAATTGAAACTGTTGCTGAAGAAACTCCAGAGCTTATCCACAAAGCAGAGATCGATCCATTAGTGGGTCCTCAAGCTTACCAAGCACGTGAGTTAGGTTTTAAACTGGGTCTTAACCCTACACAAATGAAGCAGTTCGTTAAGATCTTTATGGGTCTTGGCAACATGTTCAACGATTTTGATTTCGCTCTTCTTGAAATCAACCCGTTAGTAATCACAGACGAAGGTAACCTTCACTGTCTTGACGGCAAAATCGGTATCGATGGTAATGCACTTTACCGTCAACCAAAAATCCGTGAAATGCACGATCCATCTCAAGAAGATGCACGTGAAGCTCACGCAGCAAGCTTCGAGCTTAACTACGTAGCACTAGATGGTAACGTAGGTTGTATGGTTAACGGTGCAGGCCTAGCGATGGGTACTATGGACATCGTAAACCTACACGGCGGCAAGCCAGCTAACTTCCTAGATGTTGGTGGCGGCGCGACTAAAGAGCGTGTTTCTGAAGCATTCAAAATCATCCTTTCTGACGATAACGTAAAAGCTGTTTTAGTTAACATCTTTGGTGGTATCGTACGTTGTGACATGATTGCTGAAGGTATCATTGGCGCAGTTAAAGAAGTAGGTGTAAACGTGCCTGTAGTTGTACGTTTAGAAGGTACTAACGCTGAATTAGGTCGTGACGTTCTTAAGAACTCTGGCCTAGATATCATCGCTGCTGAATCACTAACAGACGCTGCTGAGAAAGTTGTAGCTGCTGCGGAGGGCAAATAATGTCTGTATTAATCAATAAAGATACAAAAGTTATCTGTCAAGGTTTCACTGGTGGCCAAGGTACTTTCCACTCTGAGCAAGCGCTTGAGTACGGTACACAAATGGTTGGTGGTGTAAGCCCAGGTAAAGGCGGTCAAACGCACCTTGGTCTTCCAGTATTCAACACAGTACGCGATGCAGTTAAAGAAACAGGCGCAACAGCGTCAGTTATCTACGTACCTGCACCGTTCTGTAAAGATGCAATCTTAGAAGCTATCGATGCGGGCATCGAGCTAATTGTTTGTATCACTGAAGGTATCCCAACGCTAGACATGGTTGACGTTAAAGTTAAGCTTGATAACTCTGGTGTTCGTATGATCGGTCCTAACTGTCCAGGTGTTATCACTCCTGGTGAGACTAAGATTGGTATCATGCCTGGTCACATCCACAAGCCTGGTAAAGTAGGTATTGTTTCTCGCTCTGGTACTTTAACGTACGAAGCAGTTAAACAAACTACAGACGCTGGTTTTGGTCAGTCTACGTGTGTTGGTATTGGTGGCGACCCAATCCCAGGTACTAACTTTATCGACGTGCTAGAAATGTTCGAAAAAGATCCACAAACTGAAGCAATCGTAATGATTGGTGAAATTGGTGGTACTGCAGAAGAAGAAGCTGCAGAGTACATTAAAGCTAACGTAACTAAGCCTGTTGTTTCTTACATTGCTGGTGTAACTGCACCAGAAGGTAAGCGTATGGGTCACGCTGGCGCAATCATCGCAGGCGGTAAAGGTACTGCTGATGAGAAATTTGCTGCACTAGAAGCTGCTGGCGTACAAACTGTACGTTCACTTGCTGATATCGGTAAAGCACTTAAAGAGAAAACAGGCTGGTAATCAGTTTGCTTAATCTTTAAAAAGGCTCGCATTTGCGAGCCTTTTTGTTATTGGCTTAAAAATTAGTATGGGTAACTAATGTGTTGAAAAAACCGTACTGATAAATCTTATCGTTCTTTATTTATTGCCAGCTCTGAGCACATAGCATGTATTGTTTTTTCTACTTGATTCATAAAGCGGCCGTAGCCCATTTCATGTTTATCTTTATGGGTGGCAACAATCACAAAATGTAGTGACTCAACTAACTTTTCAGCATTGAAAAAAATATGTATTTGCGTGGCTGTGCCATTCACATCAAAACTTATTTTTTGTAATTCTGCATTCCCATCATTTTTATCTATTTGGCTATTACGCACTATGGGCCTTGCACCATTAGCAACCATAGCGCCGTGAGATAATTCGTATCGCTCGCAGCACCCTTTAAATGATTGGGCAAAGTAGTTATAAAACTCAGTGTAATTATTTTTATTTATTAAGCTTTGAAATTGCGTTTTAATGCCGCGCGAAACCGGTATAGAAAACGTTGCATAGGTCATTTCTGCATGCTCGGCGGGTATTTTACATTGGCGAGCTAAATAACGAGGGTATAGGCTTCTAAGTTTGTAGCCGTAACTTTGGTTACAGCCTTTGCTCTTGGCAAATAAGTCATAGGTTAAATGCTGATGATCGCGAAGCTTAAACTGGGGTTGTTCAATAAATAATTGTGTTTGTAAATTATCTAACACTTTTTGCACCCTGCTGTGAAATTGTGCCGAGCTTGCGCGTAAATCATCACCGGTAGCTAAAAATAACAAGCGAATTTTTTTACTTTTAAAAGTAGGGGTGTAGTGTAGTTTGTGCGCTTCGTGGTAACGCGGGTTGTAAAAAAACAACATTTGCTTTGCTGTTTCTAATTGATACGACTCATCATGAAATCTGACAACGGGTAATTTGTCGTTAGCGAGTAGATGTACATTATGTAACTCGTATTCATCACAGCTTGCAAATAGTTGCTTGGCAATGCGGGTATAGCAACTATCGATATCGCTAAAACTAGTGTAAATGTCATCAGTGGGTGTTATTTCAGCGAGTAAATAGTGATTAGCTCGCGCATTTGTTGGAATATAAACTCTGTGTTGTGTAGAACTGGCCATCTTTGAATCCTTTTAAGGAGCTTAAGTTTAGGTACTATAAATGCCTTTCATGACTCAAATATTGCGCTAAAACAAATTTAAGTAATAAACTAATGCACCATTGCCATAATAACTAGAATAAACCCGCATCTAGTGCTGTATGTTAGTGTTTGTTTTTGTAATAATGCATTAGTTTTGTTATCACGAATATTCAGAGGATCGCACTCCTATGGCGGAAATTGAGAATCGCCCAAGTAACTTTATAAGAACTCGAATTGATGAAGATTTAGCAAGTGGCAAACATGCAACTACGCATACACGTTTTCCACCTGAACCAAATGGCTTTTTACATATTGGCCATGCAAAATCAATTTGTTTGAATTTTGGCATTGCAAAAGATTACGATGGTTTATGTAACCTACGTTTTGATGATACAAACCCAGAAAAAGAAGATATTAACTACGTTAATTCAATCAAAGAAGACGTGCAGTGGTTAGGCTTCAACTGGAGTGGTGAGATAAAATATTCGTCAAACTATTTTGATACCCTATACGGCTATGCAGTAGAGCTTATTGAAAAAGGCTTAGCGTACGTTTGTTTTTTAACGGCCGATCAAGCACGTGAGTATCGCGGTACGTTAAAAGAGCCGGGTAAAAATAGCCCATACAGAGACACCTCAGTAGAAGAAAACCTCGCATTGTTCGAAAAAATGCGCGCGGGTGAATTCAAAGAAGGTGAGTGTGTTCTACGCGCTAAAATTGATATGGCAAGCTCATTTATGGTGCTTCGCGATCCAATTATTTATCGCGTTCGTTTTGCTCATCACCATCAAACAGGTGACAAGTGGTGCATTTACCCAATGTATGACTTCACACATTGTATTTCTGATGCGCTTGAAGGGATAACCCATTCATTGTGTACACTTGAGTTTCAAGATAACCGTCGTTTATACGACTGGGTACTTGATAACATCAGCCTTGAATGCCACCCACAGCAAATTGAGTTTTCGCGCTTAAATCTTGAATACACAATTATGTCTAAGCGTAAGCTAAACGACTTAGTTGTAAATAACTATGTAGAAGGGTGGGATGACCCACGTATGCCAACTATTGCTGGTTTACGTCGTCGTGGTTATACACCGGCTTCTATACGTGAGTTCTGTTTACGTATCGGTGTGACTAAGCAAGAAAACATGGTTGAAATGGGCATGCTTGAAGCGTGTATCCGTGAAGACTTAAATGAAAACGCACCACGTGCAATGGCAGTACTCGATCCAGTTAAAGTGGTAATAGAAAACTTTGATGCAGAAAAAGTAGAAACATTGTCGGTAGCTAACCACCCTAATAAAGAAGAAATGGGGCGTCGTGAAGTACCGTTTACTCGTGAGCTTTTCATTGAGCGTGAAGATTTCCGCGAAGAAGCGAATAATAAATTTAAACGCTTAGTACTTGATAAAGAAGTACGCTTACGTGGTGCTTATGTAATTAAAGCCCAGCGTGTAGATAAAGATGAAAATGGTGAAATTACCACTATTTACTGTACTTACGACAACGAAACACTAGGTAAAAACCCAAGTGACGGTCGTAAAGTAAAAGGGGTTATTCATTGGGTTTCTGCGCCTGAGTCGGTTAATGCAGAAGTTAGATTGTATGACCGTTTATTTAATGTACCAAACCCAGGTGCTGCTGAAGAGTTCGAATCGACACTTAACCCTGATTCGTTAGTTGTATTAGAAAATGCAAAACTAGAAGCATCGCTTGCTAAAGCCGAGCCGGCACAAGGCTTCCAGTTTGAGCGTACCGGCTATTTCTCACGTGATACAAAGTCAGAAAATTTAGTATTCAACCAAACGGTTGGTCTTAGAGATTCATGGGCTAAAATCGAGAAGCAGTAACGCTTAAAATACCAATTTGCATAATATATTATTATTGCAAATTGGTATTAAACACAGTTTAAATGCTTAATTTTAAACACAAAAAAACCTGCAAAAGCAGGTTTTTTTATTACCATAGCGCGTTATTAGCTATTTGAATCGCTAAATGCTTTACACGCTGCTTTGTCTTGACACTCACCGTATAGGTATAAAGAGTGATTTGTTAGTGTAATACCGTTTTCTTCGGCTATTTCTAACTGGCGACGTTCAATTAAGTCATCTTCAAATTCAACAACTTTACCACACTTTAAACACACTAGGTGGTCGTGGTGAGTGCTGCCAGAAAGTTCAAATACTGACTTTCCACCTTCAAAATGGTGACGGCTTACAATACCTGCGTCATCAAATTGGTTTAATACACGGTAAACAGTCGCAAGACCAATTTCTTCACCTAAATCTAAAAGAATTTTGTATACATCTTCAGCGCTGATGTGTTGGTTATCTGGAGATTGTAGAATTTCTAAGATTTTAATACGCGGTAAAGTTACTTTTAAACCGGCTTTTTTAAGTTCCAAGTTATGATCAGTCATTAAATCTGTCTCAAATTTGTTTGGTTATACTAGACATCTCTTACAGATGTACACGACACATTAGCAATAACAAGGATAACGCGCCTAAGCACTGAGTGCAAAGAACAATTGATCAATTTTGCTATTAATTCTAAAGTCGCTAACTGTTTGATAATTATTTAAACAGTTAGCGATAAAAGGTGGGGAGATTAGTCTGCTAGTTCGCTTAAGCACATTTCATCATATACTTGTGCGCACCATGCTTTAACACGTTGTTCTGTTAATTCAGGTTGGCGGTCTTCATCAATACCTAAGCCTACAAAGTGCGTGTCATCAGCCATACCTTTAGATGCTTCAAAGTCGTAGCCTTCACTAGACCAATGGCCAACCACAATAGCACCGCGCTCGGTAACGATATCGTTGATCATACCCATAGCGTCTAAAAAGTATTCTGCGTAGTCTTCTTGGTCGCCACAACCAAAAATAGCCACTAGCTTACCTTCAAAGTCTACTTCTTCAAGCTCAGGGAAAAAGTCATCCCAATCACATTGTGCTTCACCGTAGTACCAAGTAGGAATACCGAATAAGATTAAATCGAACTCTGCAATCTCTTCTTTAGAGCTTTTTGCAATGTCGTGTACAGCCACAAGCTTTTTACCCAATTCTTTTTGGATCATTTTTGCTACGTGTTCTGTATTACCTGTGTCACTTCCGAAAAAAATGCCTACACTTGCCATGGACTTCAAACCTTTTATCTATCAATAGCCAATCTTTCTTGTAAAATTGTTTCAATCAGCGCACTACGGCTAATATTTTGTGCATCTGCCATATCACTCAGTGCCTGATATAACTGTGATGAAACTTTAAATTCTACACGCTTTAAACCGCGTGCTTTATCTCGTTTTATTTGATTACGTTTATTAACCTTTAACTGCATATCCCTTGGTAAAGGGTTCGTTTTAGGCCTGCCTGGGCGCTTTTCGTATTCAAATAAATCGGGAGTTGTTCTATCTGTTTCTGACTTCGCCATGCCTAACCTACACCTGCACCTTGCCAAAAAACTTGTATAAGTCCTTTCGCAATAAAGCCAGAACACCCTAAAAAGAGGACGCCCCACACAATGTAGCGACCAAACTTAGGTACGTTACCACTATTAAGTACGTCTTTAATTGCCAGGCCGATGAATACAAAAATACCGGCTAAGCCAAAGTACAACCCTAGGGTATCAAATTCGTTAATAAACTGACTGACCATCAACGTATAACCTTTAAATTAAACGGCGCGTACTATAGCATATAAATATGCATTAATTTAGTACGGATAACCAAAAACACATGATTAAAATTGCATTAAAGCCCTGTTAAAAAGTCATTTATTGCTTTATTAACTGCAGCGGGTTTTTGTGCATGAAGCCAATGTCCTGCACCGTGTATAATTTTTGCTCGTGTATTTTTAAAGCGCTTTGTTATTTCATCGCGGTATTCTGGCAGTATGTAATCAGAATCGTTGCCTTTGATAAACAAAGTATCGCACAAACAAGAATTGTTTTCATTAACATTGGCGGTGATTGTCGAATATTTTTCATCAAGTACATCTAAATTAAATCGCCATTTGTACTGTCCATCGTCGTTTTTAGCTAAGCTTTTTAGTAAAAACTGCCTAACACCTAGCTCATTAATGTACTCGCTCATAATAGCATCGGCTTGTTTTCTATCAGTAACCTGGCTAGTTGCCACTTTTTTTAGTGCATTAATAATTTGTGTATGGCGGGCAGGGTAACTCACAGGGGCAATATCAAGTACCACTAGCTTATTTACTTTTTGGCTATGCATTAGCGCCACTTCCATCGCCACTTTACCGCCCATTGAGTGGCCAATCAGGTGCGCATTGTTAATATTTAACGCGTTCATTAGCTCAACAATATCTGCGGCCATTGCAGGGTAGTTCATTTCATTACTGTGCGGTGAAGCGCCATGGTTACGCAAATCCACATTAGTTACCCTAAAGTGCTCGCTCAAAGGTTTTGCAATAACATTTAGGTTTTCTAAAGAGCCAAATAAACCATGAATGATCACTACATCCGGACCTTCACCATATTGTTTATAGTTTAATAGCATGAGCGCCTCCTAAAATTTTGGCTTAGTTTGCCGAGCATTGCCCTAAAAAGCAAAAGATATAACGGTTAACTGCTCTGCACGCGCCTTTTATGGGGTAACACCGTTTATTTTTACGCCAGTTGTGGGCTATTTGGTGTTACCAGCCTAATGGAGATAAAAATATGGGTAGTACTTTTTAAAGCTGTTAATTACTACATTGGGTTTATAAGCAAATAATCAACACACCTATATTAGCGCGTTTATAGGTTATGTTTGTGCGAGTGCTTGTTGTAACTCGCATTTATATTTGGTTTGGGTATAATCACGGGGAAAGAAAAAATGTGGCCCGTAATGACAGGAACAACATGAAACAAATCGACATAGACGACGAGTTATATCAGTATATTGCTAGCAATACACAAAGTATTGGCGAAAGCGCATCCACTATTTTACGTCGTTTATTAAATCTAAACGGTGATGACAACACTCCCGTTGCTAAGAACAATCAAAACAATCAAACAGCTACTCAAGCCCCACTTGACGACACGCCAGCTACTAACGACAGCCATGAGCAAGAGGTTGTCACACCCGTGAAGCAAACAAACGCTAATGTATTTAATATTCTAAATAAAGAAGAACTAGCAATGCAAAAAGGGGTGGTAGGCAGGTTTTTATTTATTTTAAGTGCTTTTTATAGAACGCATAAAAAAGAGTTTAGTGCTGTGCTTGATATAAAAGGGCGCGACCGCGTTTACTTTGCAACCAGCAAAGAAGACTTAGTTAATAGCGGCAGTAGTATGAACCCTAAAAACATTACCGACAGTGAGTACTGGGTAATGACAAATTCAAACACGACACGTAAAAAAATGATGCTACACGAGGTTGCGCTGTGCTTAGGTTATTCAGCAGAGCAAGCAGAAGAAATTCGCGATTACTTGTAAGGAAATAAACATGGCTATTCATTCAGGTGCTGGGAAAACTGCGCCACATTCAACTTTAGTTAACGTACCAAAACTGGTATCGGCTTATTACTTAAATGAGCCAGACTTAGAGCAAAATCCAGAGCATTGTGTTGCTTTTGGTACGTCGGGTCACCGTGGTTGCTCTTACGATGTTAAGTTTAACGAATCTCATATTTTAGCCATTACACAAGCTATTTGTGACTACAGAAAGCAAAACGACATTTTTGGTCCGCTTTTTTTAGGTAAAGATACGCATGCATTAAGTGAAGCTGCTTTTAACTCTGCCATAGAAGTATTAGTGGCTAATGAGGTGCAAGTAATCACCCAGCAAAATCACGATTACACGCCAACTCCTGTCATTAGCCATGCTATTGTTTGCCATAACAAATTAAATCCTAACGAATTAGCCGACGGTATTGTGGTAACGCCTTCACATAACCCGCCAGAAGACGGTGGCTTTAAATACAACCCACCTAACGGCGGCCCAGCAGACACCGACGTAACTAAATGGATTGAAGACAGAGCAAATCAATTACTATTAGAAGATTTAGTAGAAGTTGAGCTGTTTCCATTTGCTAAAGCATCGCGTTCAGGGTTTATTAAATACGAAGACCTAATGACGCCATATATTAACGACTTAGAAAATATCGTTAATTTAAAAGCCGTTAGCGATGCGGGTATTAAAGTAGGTATTGACCCGCTAGGTGGCTCTGGTATTAACTTTTGGCCATTAATAGCGCAAAAATATAATTTAGATTTAACCGTAGTAAACGACAGTGTTGATCCGCGTTTTGCATTTATGCCACTTGATAAAGATGGCAAAATCCGTATGGATTGTTCATCACCTTACTCAATGGCTAATTTAATTAAATTAAAAGACGACTTTGATATTGCTATTGGCAACGACCCAGATTACGACCGCCATGGTATTGTTACCCCAGATGGGTTAATGAATCCTAATCACTTTTTAGCGGTAGCGATTGATTATTTATTAAAACACCGCGACTGGGACAGCAGTGTAGAAATTGGCAAAACGCTGGTTTCTAGCTCAATGATTGACCGCGTAGTAGCTCGAAATGAGCGTAAAGTTAAAGAAGTGCCGGTTGGCTTTAAGTGGTTTGTCGATGGCTTAAACAAAGGCAAGCTTGCCTTTGGTGGCGAAGAAAGTGCTGGTGCTGCGTTTTTACGATTTGATGGCAGCGTATGGTGTACCGACAAAGACGGCTTTATTATGGGGTTACTTGCAGCTGAAATACTCGCAGTAACAGGTAAAACACCATCAGCGCTTTATAAAGAGCTAGAGCAAGAATTTGGCTCTCCACTATACAAGCGTTTAGATGCCCCTGCTAGCAGTGCGCAAAAGTCACGTTTAAAAGCACTTAGTGCAAGCGATGTTAAAGCCGATACATTAGCTGGTGAACCTATTTTACAAAAACTGACTCATGCCCCTGGCAATGATGCGGCCATTGGCGGCTTAAAAGTAGTGACTGAAAATGGCTGGTTTGCAGCACGCCCTTCTGGTACTGAGGATATTTATAAAATTTATCTTGAGTCTTTCAAAGGTGAAGAGCATTTAGCACTACTAGAAAAAGAAGCGAAGCAATTAGTTGATTCTGTGATCAGCTAACACGGCTTACACTATTTAAAAACGGCTGATTTATTCAGCCGTTTTTGTTTGTATCTCTCACACTATAAAAGGGCTTATCATGTTAGCCAAACCAGATTATTTAAATGAACTAATAAATAGCGGCGATTTTTTAACACTCAGTCGCGACAATGAATGGCATTTAGAGGCAAGTGAATTTGCTTTAGAAAATGGAACGCGCGTAACCGTTCACGATACAGGCGTTATTGAATTTCAACCACAGGGCACAACAACAAAAGATGTTGTGCTTTCAAGCGCTGTACACGGTAACGAAACCGCACCTATAGAAATATGTGACGAGCTAATAAAAACCATAATAAAAGGTGAGCTTGCATTAAATCAGCGTGTGCTCTTTATATTTGGTAATCCAAAATCAATAAATATTGGCCTGCGCTTTGTAGAAGAAAACCTAAACCGTTTGTTTAATGGCCACCACACTGTTGAGGGTGTGCCAATGAATGATGAGCGCAAACGCGCAGCAAAACTAGAAGAGTATGTAACTGACTTTTTTACACGGGGCGAGCAAGGCAGTGCACGTTATCATTATGATTTACATACTGCTATACGTGGCTCAAAAAATGAAAAATTTGCTGTTTATCCTTATCTCCATGGTAAACCATGGAAAAAATCGCAGTTACAATTTTTACTTAGCTGCGGTGTAAATACCGTATTAATGATGAAATCACCGGCAACCACATTCAGTTACTATTCTTCGTTTGTTCATGGCGCTGATTCATTTACCGTTGAACTGGGTCAAGTTAAACCGTTTGGTGAAAACGACATGCCTCGCTTTGCAAAAACCAAGCAAACGCTAACTGCATTAATTAGCCAAAAAGAAGTCCAATATCCTCAATTTAATGCAAGTGACTTTGAGCTGTTTGCCGTACATCGCACAATTAATAGAACGCAACAGGACTTTAGCTTTCCGTTTTCTGATGATGCAGAAAATTTCACAGGGTTTGCTAAAGGTGAGTTGCTAGCAACAGACGGCGATACCCCTTATTATGCCGATGTGGAAGGGGAAGCTATTATTTTTCCAAATGCGCACGTTGCGCTTGGGCAAAGGGCATTGCTTACCGTTATTCCTATGCAAGTAGATAGTAATTTCGTCTAATAAAACTCATCAGACCACTCGCCTTAAATATTTAACTGTATGTTTTTATTAGTTTAATAAATGCGTACAGTTAACTTTCCATATTTTTAATCGTATTTTACTTTTGTTTCGTCTTACACTTGTTGAATAACATCTTACGTTAACGTAAGGTGGTGGCAGCTTTAATTAAATACAGCGCAGATGCTGCAAAGTTTATTCGCAAGCCTCACCCATAATAAAAACTTAAAAGGGGTGCTGTATCACAGACAACAAGAGAAGGTAGGTTATGAGTAATCCAAATAACGTATCGCTGAATATTAACCACGACCTCGAGTTTATAGACGGTCATGCGCTAACTATTCCAACCCTTAGTATTTTAACTGAGGACGGCGACATTCATCCTAGTGCTACCGCACCGACTATTTCTAAACACACAGCGATTAAACTATACGAAACAATGCGTTTTATTCGCCTACTCGATGAGCGGATGCAAGGGGCGCAGCGCCAAGGCCGCGTAAGCTTTTATATGCAATGTTTAGGTGAAGAAGCCGCTGTTACTGCTTCTGCTGCTGCACTTGATCAAGATGACATGATTATGGCGCAATACCGCGAGCAAGCCGCTTTGCATTACCGTGGATTTACGCTTGACCAATTTATGAATCAAATGTTTTCTAATGAGTTAGATTTAGGAAAAGGCCGCCAAATGCCGATTCATTATGGTTCAAAAGAATTAAATTATATGACCATATCATCGCCCCTCGGTACGCAAATTCCTCAAGCTACAGGGTATGCCTACGGACAAAAAGTAAAACACATTGACGCAAAAACTGGCGAGCTTGCAAGCACCATAGATAATGTGACGATTTGTTATTTTGGTGAGGGAGCAGCATCTGAAGGTGACTTTCATGCGGGTTTAAATATGGCTGCGGTACACAAAGCCCCTGTTATATTTTTTGCACGTAATAACGGGTATGCAATATCAACACCTGCAGATGAGCAATTTAAAGGCGATGGTATAGCATCGCGAGGCGTAGGGTATGGCATTAAAACCATACGAGTTGATGGCTCAGATGCATTAGCCGTGTTTGCAGCAACACAAAAGGCCCGCGAAATTGCAGCAACGCAGGGCGAGCCGGTATTAATTGAGTCAATAGCGTACAGATTAGGTGCTCACTCAACCTCAGATGATCCAAGTGGTTACCGCTCAAAAGATGAAGAGGCCACGCATAAAGTTTGCCCAATTGATAAATTTAAAAAATGGTTGATCAAACAAGAGTGGTTAAACGAAGAGGACGATGCTAAAGCGAAAGACACTATTCGTGAAGATATTTTAGCCGCCCTTAAACGTGCTGAAAAAGTGCAAAAGCCAGCGCTTGAAGAGCTAATATCAGATGTTTACGATACGCCAATTCCTTCACTTGAGCGCCAATATAACGATTTAAAAGCACATATAAAGCAGCACCCAGATGCGTACCCAATCACAGCAGGGAGAATTAAGTAATGGCTAAAATGAACATGCTACACGCAATTAATTCTGCGCTCGATATCACCATGAATGAGCACCCTCAGGCGTGTATTTTTGGTGAAGATGTTGGCTATTTTGGTGGTGTTTTTAGGGCGACCTCAGGTTTGCAAGAAAAGTACGGTAAACACCGCGTATTTAACACACCGCTTACAGAGCAAGGTATTTTAGGTTTTGCCAATGGCTTAGCCGCGTTTGGCGCGCCTGCACTTGCTGAAATACAATTTGCTGATTATATTTTTCCGGCATTTGACCAAATAGTTAATGAGTCTGCCAAGTTTAGATACCGCAGTGGTAATGAATTTAACGTGGGCAATTTAACGATTCGCACCCCGTATGGTGGCGGTATTGCGGGGGGCTTATATCACTCACAATCGCCAGAGGCATATTTTGCCCATACGCCAGGGTTAAAAATAGTGGTACCGCGTAACCCGTACCAAGCAAAAGGGTTACTACGAGCAAGTATTAAAGACGATAACCCCGTTATTTTCTTCGAGCCTAAACGTTTATACCGCGCTTCTACCGGCGAAGTACCAGAGGATGATTACAGCATTGAGCTGGGTAAAGCAGAAGTAGTACAAGAAGGTACAGATATCACTGTACTTGCGTGGGGCGCGCAAATGGAAATTGTTGAAAACGCAGCAAAACAAGCCAATGAACAAGGCATTAGTTGTGAGGTGATTGACCTTAGAAGCATATTACCTTGGGATGTTGAGACAATTGCTAAGTCGGTCACTAAAACAGGACGTTTAGTGATAAGCCACGAAGCGCCTATTACCAATGGCTTTGGTGCCGAAATTGCGGCGACTATTCAGCAAGAGTGCTTTTTACACCTTGAGTCACCTATTATGCGAGTATGTGGGTTAGATACACCTTACCCATTAGCACTTGAAAAAGAATATGTGCCTGATGCGCTAAAAGTAATGGCCGCAATTAAACAATCAATGGATTTTTAGGGGATACCATGGCTAAAGATTTTATATTACCCGATATTGGTGAAGGCATTGTTGAGTGCGAAGTGGTTGAATGGCTAATACAAGAAGGTGACACAGTAAAAGAAGATCAACCCATTTGTGACGTGATGACCGATAAAGCCCTGGTGCAGATTCCGGCTGTGCACGATGGCGTAATCACTAAATTGTATTATCAAAAAGGGGAGATAGCGCAGGTTCATGCACCCTTGTTTGCTATGAATGTAGCCGATGAGCAAAGCCAAAGCGATGAAACACACACAGAACAAGTGCAAAATACACAAAGCGACAACGCATCGTCAGAGCATTTAGAAGATTTTATTCTTCCAGATATTGGTGAGGGGATTGTTGAGTGTGAAATAGTTGATTGGCTAGTGGCCGAGGGCGATGAAATACAAGAAGATCAGGCTGTGTGTGATGTAATGACCGACAAAGCTCTTGTACAAATTCCGGCTAAATACACAGGTACAGTGCAAAAGCTTTACTATCAAAAAGGTGAAATTGCTCAGGTACATAGCCCGTTATTTCAAATGAGCATAGCCGGCAGTACAGCTAAACCCAATGTAGATGTAAACGAAGCCGTTGTAAAAGCACAAAGTAAAGCGGCAGATAAATCTGTAGCAACGCAGCAAACAACAGCAAATAAAGTTGTTAATAAAAAAGCGGTTGCCTCTCCAGCTGTAAGGCGCAAAGCGCGAGAGCTTGATGTTGATTTAACGTGCGTACCGGGCAGCGGTAAAAATGGCCGCATTTATAAACAAGACATAGAAGAATTTATTAAAGGTGAGGTACCTAACACAATAGATACATCACCACTTAGTAGTGCTACTACTAAAAACAGCGTTACTCAAAATAAAGAGCCACAATCGCCACAAACACAAAACGGTGGTATGCGAGCAGAGCCAATTAAAGGCATTAAAGCGGCTATGGCAAAGCAAATGATGGCCTCGGTCTCTACAATCCCTCACTTTACCTTTAGTGACGAGATAGATTTAACGCAATTAATTGCCCTGCGAGCGAGTTTAAAAGAGCAGTATAAAGCGCAAGGTGTAAAGCTCACTATGATGCCATTTTTTATCAAAGCGTTATCGCTTGCGATGAAAGAGTACCCAGTGCTTAATTCTAAAGTAAATGATGATTGCACTGAGCTTACCTACTATGACGATCATAATATTGGGGTAGCAGTGGATTCAAAAGTGGGTTTGCTAGTACCTAACATTAAATCCTGCCAATCTAAGAGGATTGTTGAAGTTGCAAACAGTTTAACAAGCCTAACTGATGCAGCACGCGAGGGGCGCGTAGCACCAGATGACTTAAAAGGGGGCACCATTAGCATTTCAAATATTGGGGCAATTGGCGGCACTATTGCGACCCCGATTATTAATAAGCCAGAAGTTGCTATTGTAGCATTAGGGAAATTACAACACTTACCGCGCTTTGATGAAAGTGGCCAAGTTGTTAGCAAAGCTATTATGCAAGTGAGTTGGTCAGGCGATCACCGTGTTATTGATGGCGGTACAATTGCTCGCTTTAATAATTTGTGGAAATCGTACCTAGAAAGTCCATCGGCGATGATGATGGCAATGAGTTAAAAATTAAACTTATAAAAAAACCAGCAATTTGCTGGTTTTTTGTTTTAAAGCGCGGTGTTTTTAATTAAGATACAAATGTTACTAAAAGGTAATTAAATGAACCCGCTAGGGAATATAAAAACTAACACTAAGGAATTGTAATGGAACATTATATGAACGCGCTGCGTAGCTACGCAGATTTTTCAGGACGTAATCGCCGTAAAGCATTTTGGATGTTTTACTTAATAAATTTATTAATCAGCATAGTACTAGGTGTTGTTGATGAGCTAATGGGCGTAGCTGTAATTGGTACTATCTATAGCTTGGCACTGTTAATTCCTCAATTGAGCGCTGGCGCACGCCGTTTACACGATACAGGCCGCTCTGGCTGGTGGCAGCTACTTTGGTTAGTGCCAATCATTGGCTGGATTGTTATAATTGTATTCCTTGCGCAAGACTCACATGAAGGTGAGAACGATTATGGCCCAAATCCAAAAGAGTTAGCGGCTGAACCTGTTTCTGTATAAATAATACGCTAACATTAAAAAAGCTCAGCAATTGCTGAGCTTTTTTGTACTTATGATTTTTTAAACTGTTAACTTAAAAAGTAAAGCCCGTAACCAACAACTAAAGCAGGTATAGAGGTATACAAGGTAGCAATTACAGCCGCTTTTGGCGCCATTGCAATGGCAGGAAACAACGCATCGCCATCATTTGAAATTGCATTAGCAGCTAATGCACTAAAAGGAATAATGCCCTGTATATAAAGCGTGGTTACAATTATTTGTGGCCCACAGCCAGGTAAAAAACCAATGACGACTGCAATTAACGGTGCTAAATAGGCGTAGTGCATAAACCAGGTTTTTAAATCAAGGCCTACCACACTGACTAATATTTCAAACAGCATGAACGAAGCCACCACCCATGCAGTTACAAAATGGGTATCTTGTAATACTTTTATAAGCTTAGAAGGCGGATTACATTCTTCCTCTTCTGAAGTAATTTCTTTATAGGTTTCACCTTTAGAAGAGTAGGCCCAAATAACAACCGTAAACAGTGCCATTGCTGCACCAAATAAGCTAATACCGGTGCTGGTATATTGACCAAATTGGTTAAAGTCCACATTAAATGCAATTAAAAACGCAATGATTAAACTTGGAATAATGGCAAACATCCACACAGGTTTGCTAATTTTTATTATTTTAGTGGGCAAAACTTTAACTTGATGTTTTTGCTCTTGTGCGCTGGGACGTAAAAAATCAGGTTTGTGAATTGCATTAACTATTAATCCACACAGCGTGCCTACCACTAAACCTATAGCCATTATTGTTAAGCCTTCAGTAGGGCGCGTAGCAAGCAGTAAAAAAGCAGCATCTCCCATCGTGGCGGTAAGTACAGCAACAATAGCCCCAAAGCTTGCTTGGCCTTTAGTGTATTGAGTAACCACAATAATTGCACCACCACAGCCGGGTAAAGCGCCAAGAACGGATGCAAACAGCACTTCAAGTGACTTAGATTTAGCGCTTAAGTAGCTCATTTCTAATTGAGGGATATGTTCTATTGCGTAGTAGTAAATAAGTAACGTAGCCGCTACAAATACACTAACCTGAAAAAACGCATCACTGAGAGCAGTAATGGTTATTTCGCGAAGACTAGGAACAGCTAAACATACCAATAAAAAAAGTGGTAGGAGTAAGCGTTTATTTTGGCTAACAAACCGTTTGGAAGCTGGCGTAATAAATCCTATTTGAGAGAGTAAAATCATAAGTGTGCCCCAGTTTTATTTTAACTAGGACACACTGTATACATTTTGCAAATGATAATCAATATCATTTGCATCTATTTAAATCGATAGCTCAGTTTGAGTTTTTCGATGGTAAATAACCTACGCTCAGGCTAAATACATTATTTGCGTTGAAACTCTGAGTTTTCGTACCATGCAGGCCATTGTGCTTGTTCAGAAATATCAAAGCCTACTTTATAAAACAATTGTAAGTCTTGCACCGCACCCGATAAATCCCACTCATCGCGGTATCTGTCACAGGGTTGATGGTAACAACCACGTAGCACTAAGCTCATACGTTTACGATAATTTGCTGTATCCTCATCAGCGGCAACAGTACCGCCGCCTGCATACATAGCCGGAATACCCATGTTTGCAAATGCAAAGTGATCAGAGCGGTAATAACCACCTGATGATGGTTTAGGGTCGCCCGCTATTGTTCTACCTTGCTCTTTTGCTGCTTTGGCTAGTAGGTCGTCCATTTGCGACTTTCCTAAACCTACTACGTTCATGTCTTTTACTTTACCTAATAAGTTCAGGCTATCCATGTTTATATTGGCGACTGTTTTATCGGCAGCAATAACTGGGTTAGCAGCGTAATATTTAGATCCAAGTAAGCCTTGCTCTTCAGCCGTAACAGCTAAAAATGTCATTGAGCGAGTAGGGTGCTTTGGCAGTTTAGTAAATGCCTCTGCAACCTCAATTAGCCCCGCAGTGCCTGTGGCGTTATCGTGCGCACCATTATAAATTTGGTCGCCCTTACGGGTTGTATCTGTACCTAGGTGATCCCAATGCGCTGAATAAATAACATGTTCATCCGCATTTTCGCTACCCGGCAACGTGGCAATAAAGTTATACGACACCGATTTTTTAATTGTATTTTTAACATTAACCGATGCAGTTAAATCGCCCATGTCAACGTTATACGAACCTTTAGCTGCATTGGCTTTTGCAGTCTCAAAATCAAGACCCGCTTTAGCAAATAACTCTTTAGCTACATCAGTGGTTACCCAGCCTTCAACCGCAACGCGGTCCATATTGTTGTTCTCTTTTTGAAAACCAAACTGCTCACCGCTCCATGAGTTTTCAACCACTGACCACGGGTATGATGCAGGGGCGGTTTCGTGAATTATGATAGCACCGGCTGCTCCTTGACGACTCGCTTCTTCATATTTATAAGTCCAGCGGCCATAGTAGGTCATTGCATCGCCGGTAAATAACGCAGGATCTTTTGTAGCAAAACCCGGATCGTTAACAAGCATAACAACAGTTTTGCCTTTTACGTCTAGGCCTTCGTAATCGTTCCAGTTATATTCTGGGGCATTTACACCGTAACCTACGAATACAAGCTCTGAATTTTCAATCCCTTCATGTGCGCTAATGCGGCTACTGCCCATAACCATGTCTTTTTTGTATTGATAATCTTTACCACCAATACTTAATACCATATTTGAATCAGCTTCTAATGAAACAAGCGGCACTTCTTGTAAAAAGCTATCACCATTACCGGGTTCAAACCCTAATGCTTTAAATTGTGTAGTTAAGTAATCTAGGGTTAGTTTTTCACCTTCAGATGAAGGCGCTCTACCGCCAAATTCATCAGAGGCAAGCACTTTAATGTGCGCTGCAAGTTCATCTGCTTTAATACTGTTGTAACCATTTGTTACATCGGTAGGTGTAATACTTGTTGTTGCACAGCCAGCTAATACAGCGCCAGCAATCAGTGTGAGAGAGAAATATCGTTTCATAGTAGCTCTATTCTTGTTCTAAGATGTGATTAGTATATTAACTTCTATTAATTAGAACCAGTTTTTGCGGTAAACTGCCCGCAAATTAACAGCATAAATTGTTAAAGGTATAAATGAAGCGCTTTACTCCGCCCGAGCAATGGCAAGTTAGTAGTTTGAAAAGCGGTGCGTTTGAGCACTTACGAACACTGTTTAATATTGATAAACAAACTGATTGGCCAAGCCCCGATTGGTTCAGTGTATATTTGAATGCCATTAATGCTAATAACCTCCCCATAACGTTTGAAGACGATTCAAACGTTGATTTTGGTGAGCGCTATTACGAGCAAGTCATTTTTGAAACTGGCGTAGTGCCAACACGCAGTAAAAATTGGCACGACTTATTTGGTGGCTTTATTTGGTGTTTGTTTCCAAAAACCAAGGCGCTTATTAATCAGCGCCACGTACAAGAAATAGCGCAACATGGCTTAAAGCAACGTACTAAACATCGTAATGCACTCACATTATTTGACGAGTGCGGCGTGGTGCTTGCCATTAGTGATACTAAGTGGCAAACGCTTTTAACAGACCACCAATGGAAAACGGCATTTATAACTCACCGAGAAGAGTGGGGCAAAACAATACAACCTTTTATGTTTGGCCACGCTAATTATGAAATGCTCACAAAACCCTATATTGGTTTAACGGGTAAAGCGTTATTTGTATGTGTACCGGATGAAATATTTTGTAAAGATTTAGTTACTCAATATCAGTACCTAGACCAAGTACTTTATGAGAAGATAAAAATAGAGCATTGCTTAGCCGATAACAAACAGCTTTCTCCATTGCCATTGTTAGGTGTACCAGGATGGCATGACGCAAATGAGAATGAATCGTTCTATGATAATACCGACTACTTTAGAGCTAAACGAAGGATACGAAAATGATAGAAGTCGCAGGGCTTAAAAAAAAGTTTAAGTTAACCAAGGATCATAAAAAAAATAAAGTTGATGATATAGACCCGCGTGAAGATAAAGATTTTTTTCATTCAGTAAGAGATGTCAGCTTTCAATGTGCAAAAGGTGAAGTGTTAGGGTTACTTGGCCCTAATGGCGCGGGTAAAACTACTACATTGCGTATGCTCTCAACTGCACTTAAGCCCGATGAAGGCACAATAACTATTGCCGGCAACGACATAATTAAAAAGCCGTTAGTAGGGCGCAAGTCTATTGGTTTTTTATCCGGTTCAACTGGTTTGTATGATCGCCTGACCGTTAAAGAAAATATTGAATACTTTGCAAAGCTTCATGGAATGAACAAAGAGCAAATAGCGGCTCGTTGTGAAGAACTTTTTACTTTGCTCGACATGCATAAATTTATTGATAAACGTGCAGAAAACCTATCTACCGGCATGAAGCAAAAAGCCAATATTGCCCGTGCTGTGGTACATCACCCAGAAGTGGTGGTACTCGATGAGCCAACCACAGGCCTTGATATCATGACCACACAAACAGTGATCAACTTTATAAAAGGCTTAAAGGCGCAAGGCACGCCTGTTATTTTTTCAACGCACCATTTAGATGAAGTGGCCCTTTTATGTGACCGTGTTGCGGTAATTAATGAAGGCGTAAGCTGCTTTGATGGCACACTTGCTGAATTCAAACAGGCAGGTAATAGTGAAGTGCTAAACCAAGCGTTTATGAATATTTTAACGGAGAAACACGATGTTTGAAGTTTTTAAAAAGGAATTAACAGAACTCCTACGCGATAAAAAAACCTTATTGTTTGTAGTCGCTCTACCCGTTGCGGTGTTTCCCTTATTATTTGCCGTTATGGCGTTTATTAGCTCTCAAGCGGCACTCGATGCTGAACAAAAGGTACATACCTACGCCATTATTAATGGCGACTACGCGCCAGAATTTACAGAAAAAGTATTTTATCATAAAAGCTTTGAACTTTATAAAGGTGCTAAAACCTTTAATAGCATTGAAGAGCTAAAAGAAGGGGTAATCGCAGGTGATATAGACATGGGTATATATTTACCCACTAACGCTAAACAAGCCTTAAATGATGCCCAGCAAAGTAAGTGGGAAGTGGTATTTAATGATGCTAAATCTATCAACTTTTTATTTCAGCGTGTAAAAGAGCTCGCCAAAGAGTATAGCGATGCATTACAAACAGAAAAATTAATCAGTTTTGGTATTGAAAAAGAAGCTCATTTAGCACTTTTAACCCCTATTGAAGTAGTAAAGGTTGATACCGCCGATAAACGTGAAAACTTAGGTGAAAAACTAGGAGGCTTTTTGCCCTACCTACTTATTCCTATAGTTCTTATGGGCGCTACGTACCCAGCAATAGATTTAGGTGCAGGTGAAAAAGAGCGCGGTACATTAGAAACCTTATTGCTTACACCTATTACGCGTACAGAGCTGGTACTAGGCAAATTTATAACCTTACTGACAACCTCAATTGCATCAACAACTATAACTGTACTCAGTATGGGCGGGTGGATAGCCGTAGCCCTTGCATTTGCAGACCTTGAAGTAATTAAAACAGCATTTAGCTCATTAGCGGTAAGCGATTTATTAATGATTTTTGTATTGTTACTACCTATTGCCGCGATATTCTCAGCATTGGCGTTAGCAATATCTATTTATGCTCGTACATTTAAAGAAGCCCAAAACTACATGGCACCATTGAGTATGGGGGTGTTTTTTCCCATCATAGTATCCATTATGCCTAATGTAGAGCTAACAGCTAAAACTGCTTTTATTCCTGTTACTAATGTAGCGCTCGCGATTAAAGAAATTGTTAAAGGCACGGTAGATTACACCCTTGTAGGCTTAATATTTTTAGCAACAGCTATTATAGCTGGCGCGTTACTTGCTTTTTGTGTTAAGTGGTTTAACCGCGAAGACGTATTATTTAGATAGTTTAAGGTTTTATAAACGGGCAGGGTAATGCCTTGCTCGTTTACTTTTACTACCCATTAACTGTTATCGCTTATAATTTTTTTATTTGCCGTCTATATTAATTTGTATGTTTTTTAGAATGGTATTCATCTTAAATTAACACTGCTTTTTAATAGTAATACTAAGTGATTGGTTTAGAGTATTTGTTCAAACTTTAATTACACTTTTTTAAGTAACTAATTATTTTTACTTCTATTTTTTATCAAATAATCCTCTATAATCTAACCTAGAAAATAGTGAGGAGTGAGGGTTCAATGCTAAAAAGGAATGTATTTATAACAGCAGCAAAAGGTAATAAATTATTACTGGTTGCCATTATTGTTTTTTTAGTTATAGCATTGCCTTCGGTGTATGTGTTTGAAAAAAAAGTGCGCGCAGAGATATATAACGATGCTCGTAGTGAACTCAGTCGTGAGCTTGAAACAAAAGCCGCGTCTTTAAAAAACCATTTAAACGACAGTATTACCGCTATTCGCTTTTTAAACGCCACTCCACCTATTCAAGGTATATCTAGAGCGACCGACAATCAATTAATCGACCCACTATTACAAACCCCAATTGCTGTATGGCAAGACCGCCTTGCTGATATTTTTAGCGGGTTTATGCAAACCGACGATTCTATTTTGCAAGCACGTTACATTATGCTTGCTGAAAATGGCCAAGAGATCGTACGTGTAGACCGCTTTTTAGGTGACATAATTAGGCTAGAGGGCGCGCAACTGCAAAAAAAAGGCGGGCGAGACTACGTACTTAAAGCCAGTATGCTTGATGAAAAAAGCGTGTATATATCGCCTATTAACTACAACCGCGAAAACGGTGAAATACAAAAACCCTTTGTGAGTACATACCGCGTAGCTAAGCCTGTTTTTGATCATTTAAAGCAAGTGTTTGCAATTTTAGTGACAAACTACTCCGCAGATAAGTTATTTGAAAGTTTAACGTTTGAACTTCCACCTGGGATTAATATTTATTTGCTTAATAATGAAAGCGAATTTTTATACCACCCAAACCCTGATTTACGGTTTGGCTTTGAATTTAACCAAGCCAAAACCTGGAGTGATGAATTTAGCCCCACACAAAACATGAACTCTCACGAAACCTTGTTAATAGGTGATGCGCCAAAACAGTACTTTTTAAATAAACGGGTAAGTTTTGAAGGCGATATTGCCATGCTGCCGTTAGAGATGGCCGTTTCTATTGATTCTGAAACCTTGTTGGAACGCGTTGCAAAAAGGCGCGAAAGTTTTATTGCCATCACCGCCACATTTTTTACCATATTTATAATTATTACGCTCTTATATCAGCGTTATATTAATCGCAAGCTGCTTATACACTCTTTAACAGAGCAAAATAATAAAGTGATTGAAAATTCACTCGACGCTATTTTTACCATAGACAGTGATGAAACCATTATTCACTGTAATCAAACGGCTAAAAAAGTTTTTGCAAGTAGGCTAGGTAATGACAACACCCGCTTTAGTAACTTATTTACTCTTGCAGATGAAGATAAAAACTGCATTAGTGAAACCATAGAGCATGGCTCTAAAATGCCATTTGAAGCAGTTTATACTGGTGATGATGGCAATAAAGAATATTATTCAATCACGCTGACCAGCGTATTTGATGTATTTAGCAACCGTTATCAGGTTGCTGCTATTTTGCGTAATATCAGCTCGTTAAAGCAAACTCAATCACAGTTACAGGGTTTAAATAGCACCTTAGAGTTAAAGGTATCTCAGCGTACTGTTGAACTTGAGCGAGCGATTGACCAAGCCCTTGCCGCAAGCCAAGCAAAAAGTGACTTTGTAGCCAATATTTCCCACGAAATACGCACACCCATGAACGGTGTTTTAGGCATGCTTGAAATGCTAAAAGAAGACAGCCTCACTGAGCAACAGCAACACTATTTAAAATTAGCCAATAGCAGTGCACATTCGTTAATGAGTTTAATTAACGATATTTTAGATTTTTCTAAAATTGAAGCGGGTAAACTAGATATTGATAATCACTCGTTTGATGTTATCTCTGTCTGTAGCGATATGATCAATTCAATTGCGCTGCAGGGCCAACGTAAAGGGTTAGAGGTCTTTTTAAATACCCAAAACGTGGTTGATAGAATGGTTATTGGTGATAGCCATCGCCTTAAGCAAATTTTAATTAATTTAATAAATAATGCGTTTAAGTTTACGCATAAAGGCGAAGTAAGTTTAACCTTAAACTCTAAATACATTACCGACAGTAAAATTTTAATGAGCTTTATAATTAAAGACACCGGTATTGGTATTGCCCCTGAAAACATCGATAAACTGTTCGATGTGTTTACCCAAGAAGATTCAAGCACTACGCGCCATTTTGGTGGCACCGGTTTAGGGTTATCTATATGTAAAAAATTGGCGCAATTAATGGGCGGTAATATCACCCTTAGCAGTGAAAAGGGCGTAGGCAGCACCTTTATTGCCACGGTAGAGTTACATGTGGCGCAACAGCAAAAACTTAATACCGGCATTGAGCTTTCAAAAGAAGTCAGTGTGGCGGCGCTTATTGCGCGCGATAACGTATTTAAAAATGTATGCGGATTATTAACTCAAACCTGTAAAATTCAGCCAAGCCATATTACAAGGCTCGACTACTTTAGTGAACACAGCGAATTTGATGCCGATTTACTGATTATTGATGACGAACACCCGCAAGTTAATGCGCTAATAAGCTACTGCGAAAAGGCAGATAAAAAATATGTGCTTATATTGCGAGACATGGTGGTTAATAAGCAATCTAAAAAGGTGTTTCCTGAGCATAGCCACATTTTGCACAAACCACTTACGCAAGATCAATTTACCTATAAGCTAGGCAGTATTTTTGGCGCTAATAATGAGTTTGTTTTAACCGCGCCTAAACAAGCAAACGACATAGAGCCAGAGCCTGAGTTGTCTAAGTATCATGTATTATTGGTTGACGACAACATGATTAACATTGAGGTAGCGAAGGCTATTTTAAAACGCACAGGGATAAAAATTACCTGTGCAAGTGATGGTATAGAAGCACTCTCTGCCCTTAAATTTAATCAAGAGCAACCGTTTGACTTAATTTTAATGGATTGCCAAATGCCTAACCTAGATGGCTACGATACCACCAGCGAGATAAGAAATGCTAAAGCTGGGGTTGAGTATATTAGCATTCCAATTATTGCCATGACCGCAAGTGCAATGGAAGGCGATAGAGAGCGTTGCATTACCGCCGGCATGAATGATTATATTACCAAGCCAATAAAGCCTAAAACGCTTAAAAATAGGCTACTAACCTGGTTAAACTAAATGAGCTAAGTCAGCAGTTACGCTGCTGACTTACTTGGTTTGGTATCAGTTTGAATAGGTTTAACTAAGCTGGTTACATCGGCTGTATCAAGTACTTTTTGCGTATCAGACCAATGCAACAGCTCTATTTTACCGTTTGGTTGCTCAACTAATGCGGTACAGCTTTCAATCCAATCACCATCATTACAATACACTATGCCATCTACTACTTTAATTTTAGGGTGATGGATGTGTCCGCAAATGATGCCATCGACCTTTTGTTTTTTTGCCTCATGTATAGCGGCATCTTCAAAAGCTGCAATGGCTTCCCGGGCTTTATGAACGCGTGCTTTTATCCATGCAGCAAGAGAATAGTAGTTACCGCCAAACACTTTACGAACTCGGTTAGTCCAACGATTTAAAAACAGCAGTAAGTCGTAACCTGCATCGCCTGCAATACTTATGAGCTTGTTGTAGCGGGTTGCCGAATCAAAGTCATCACCGTGGATCAGTAAAAAGCGCTTATTGGCTTTAGTGGTATGAATAAACTGCTGGTGGACTTCTACACCAAATAAAGTTTGATTTATGTAGTGGCGAAAGGTCTCGTCGTGGTTACCAGGTATGTATATTACACGGGTGCCATCAAGGGCTTTTTGTTGTATACAACTAAGCACTTGGTAATGAGATGGGTGCCAATAAAAACTGCGCTTCATCGACCACAAATCAACAATATCACCCACTAAATAAAGCGTATCGCATTCAATTGAATTTAAAAAATCTAATAAATAGTCGGCTCTACAGTCTTTATACCCTAAGTGTACATCCGATATCCAAACGGCTGGATAATGTTGTTTTTTACGCTGTTGATTGTTTGTCATGTCCGTCATCCATAGTGTAATAATTAAACACTGTAGATAAATCTAATGACACTTATGAGACACTTTAGCGAAGCCTCCATGACAATTTATATCAAACCAGCTAATTAAAGTTTATTGGCTGGGAAGGAGATTAGGTGACTAGCTTTTATATACATTACCATTAAACGCGCATAAAAAAGGCCGCATGTTTAAATGCGGCCTTATAAGTTTGTTTTAAGCGTAGGTGTTATTAACCTTTAACAGCCGCTTTAATAGTCTCTATTGCGGTGTCTAAATCAACCATTAACTTTTCACCGGTGCGGCGATTTTTAAGCTCAACCTTGTTTTCATCAAGGTTACGCTCACCAATCACTAAAGTATAAGGTACACCCATTAATTCCATGTCGTTAAACATAACGCCAGGGCGCTCTTTACGATCATCAAATAAAACATCTAGGCCTGCATCTTTTAAACCTTGGTATAGATTATTAGCAATATCAGGAATACGATGCGACTTATGCATGTTCATTGGCACAATAGCTAAATCAAATGGGGCAATAGATTGTGGCCAAATAATACCGTAATCATCATTATTTTGCTCAATAGCCGCTGCCACAATGCGCGAAACACCAATACCGTAACAACCCATAGTCATTACTTGGTTTTTACCCGACTCGCTAAGTACGCCTGCTTTCATGGCTTCTGAGTACTTAGTACCAAGTTGGAAAATATGACCAACTTCAATACCGCGTTTAATTTGTAAAGTGCCTTGTCCACACGGGCTCGGATCGCCTTCAACAATGTTACGAATATCAGCAACTTGATATTCTTTAACATCGCGATCCCAGTTAATTCCGCTAAAGTGCTCGTTATCTTTATTAGCACCGGCAACAAAATCTGCCATTACATTAGCGGTTCTGTCTACAATAATTGGCATTGATAAACCCACCGGGCCAAGTGAACCAGGCTTTGCACCAATAGCCGCAACAATGTCAGCCTCAGTGGCCATTTCAAGTGGAGAGTCTACAAGTGGGTGCTTTTCAGCCTTTAATTCGTTTAACTCGTGATCGCCTCGTAGTACAAGCGCAACTAAATCACGTTGTTCGTTTTCATCAGGCGTACCGTAAACAATTAATGTTTTAACACCGCGGTGTGGTTTAACGCCGTAGTGCTTTTTAAGCTCGCTAATTGTTTTAGCATCTGGTGTAGGAAACGCTTTAAGCTCTTTAGATGGCTCAGGACGACTTTGAGTTGGAGCTAACGCTTCTGCTTTTTCGATGTTAGCTGCATAATCGCTTGCATCACTAAAGGCAATCGCGTCTTCACCTGATTCAGCAAGTACATGAAACTCATGTGATAAGCTACCACCAATAGAGCCTGTATCAGCAAGTACAGGGCGGTATTCTAAGTTTAAGCGTTCAAAAATATTACAGTACGCTTTGTGCATTACTTTATATGTGGCATCTAAACACGCTTCACTTAAATGAAATGAATACGCATCTTTCATCGTAAATTCACGTGCACGCATTACACCAAAGCGTGGGCGTCTTTCATCGCGCACTTTAGTTTGTACTTGGTACAAAGTAACAGGCAGTTGTTTATAGCTGCTAATCTCTTTACGAACAAAATCTGTAATTACTTCTTCATGCGTAGGACCTAGCGCAAACTCACGGTTATGGCGGTCGTTAAAGCGAACAAGTTCAGGACCAAATTGCTCCCAACGGCCAGACTCTTGCCATAAATCAGCAGGTTGAATAACCGGCATCAACATTTCTATTGCGCCTGCTTTATCCATTTCTTCACGAACAATATTTTCTACTTTACGAAGCACGCGTAAACCAGAGGGTAACCATGTATATAAACCCGAAGCGACGCGACGGATCATACCGGCTCTAAGCATTAATTGATGCGAAACAATTTCAGCATCTGATGGCGTTTCTTTAAGTGTTGCGAGTATATATTGACTGGTACGCATGATTTTTCCGAAATTAAGTAATATGTTCTTTTTAATAGGGCGCTAAGTTTACCAGCGCTTGCTTTTACACTAAAGCGCTAACTGCACTTTTTAGTTATTTTCTATACTTGTTACTAAGTTATGCTCGCCGTTAACCTGCCAGCGTATATTATAATTATACAGTGTCATACCATAACTTTGCTCGCCTTGTTTTTGTTTTTTATAGGCAGGGCGTGGGTCTTGTTTTAGTACATTAGCAATAAAATCTTCAAGCTCAGGGTAGTGTGTTTGCTTGGCAATAAAATCAATTGCCTCGGGTGAAAACGCGACACTCATTTGTGTTTCTGGTCGGGTATCGGCAAAACCGGCACTGGCGTCGTGCATTGCATCTGAATACGGTAAGTAAGGCTTTATATCCACAATAGGCGTGCCATCGAGTAAATCTATACCAGCAAGCAGTAAACTAAGTTGGCCGTTTTTATACTCAACACCTTCAAGTTTTACAGCGCTCATCCCAATGGCATTGGGTCTAAATGTGGCGCGCGTTGCAAAAACGCCTTTGCGCTCATTGCCGCCTAAACGTGGTGGGCGCACCATAGCTGAATAGCCTTTATCGGCGGTTTCATGAAACCTAAATAACAGCCAAATATGGCTAAATTCTTCAATACCTCGCACAAATTCTTCACGATTAAACTCAGCAGTAAAAATAAGTTTGGCTTTAGCTTGAGGCACTAAACGTGGCTGCCTTGGTATTGCAAACTTTTGTTTATAAGGGGATTGAATGTGGCCAACAGCCGAAATGCTATAATCGCTCATAATGCTCAGTTAACTAAAAAATAGGGCGCTATTCTACCTCTATTTAGTATTTATAGCAGTACAGTTAATGCGTTATATTTTAGACTAGCTGGTTTAATCGTGTATTAGACTAAGCGGTTTAAAATATAGCGATTAGTGTTTATACCAATTTGCTTAATTAAGTTTATCTATTTTGAGGCTTGAGCGACACGTTTAGCGCCGCGATATGATTAGCTATTATTACGGATGGATATTATGTATAAGCAACAAAAAGGTGAGCACATGGCTCACCCTTAAGTGTTTTAAATGCTAATTAAAACATGTATTGAATTGATACTGATGCAACATCCATTTCTGGGTCAATTTCATCATCTAGTTCGTAGCGTTCGTACTCTAAACGCATTTGAACATTGCTAGAAAACGCATATTGAATACCCGCGCCGTAAAACACGTCGCCGCCGTCTTGTGATGCTGAAATGCTACCAACAGGAAGCTCTTGCTCTACATCTGCATCCCATTCAAACCAACCACCTTTAGCATATACTGAAAAGCTTTCAGAAAGCGGAGCCGCTAAAATAGCTGCTAATGACACACCATCAACTTCTGCTTTGCTGTCGATGTCGCTCACTTCATCAAAGTTTTGATAAGCTAACTCAACGCTGAAGTGTTCGTTAAATTGTGTACCAATGTAACCTTTTAGCATTTGTGCATCGTCATCAAATTCAGTGTCGTTTTCGCTGTCTTCAAATTCAAATGAGTATTGGCCATAACCAACACCTGTATAAATGCGAGGAGAATCAAAATCCGTAATGTCAGCGTGTGCTGCAGAGTTAAAACCCAGTGTTGCTAAAGCAATTGCAGAAAGAGAAAGTGTTTTAATCATTGTATAGCTCCTTTAAAAAAATAATAAATGTTTGATTTAACTTATCAAACGACAATTAGTTATTTGCAGTGAGCATGCCAACAATAGGCTGTGGTTACAAAATAGCCGTAAAAACGACTTATACGGCATTTTTACGGCTATTTTGTATTTTTTATAAGCAGGGTGAACTTTTTTAGTTTTTTGTTTTCTAAGTAAAGGTTGTACCTTTTACACGGTCTATGTGAATTTTACATTGTACTTTTATACTTTATGAAGCAAATTTTCTGTCTCAATTGCAATTTGTTTCATTTTAATAGCGTAGTTTTCCAATTTAATATCTTCTTCTGTTTGTGCTTTAAAAGCAGGAACCTCTACCGGGTAACCTGTTTCGTCCATTGCTACAAAGCTAATAACACAGTGGTTTGTTTCTACCATGTTTTGAGTTTTAGGATCGCCACACCGTACCTGAATAAATATCTGCATACTTGTTGAGCCTGTATGCGCAATTTTTGCTTCAACTTCGACAATTTGCCCAACCAAAATAGGGCGTCTAAATTTAACCCCAGCAACAGAAACAGTAACACAATAATGCCCACTCCAACCTGCAGCGCAGGCATAACCCGCTTGGTCAATCCACTTCATGACCACACCACCATGAACCTTCCCACCAAAATTTACATCGGTAGGCTCTGCTAAAAAACGAAATACAACATTTGACGACGGCATATTAAATACTCACTTTATGAAACTTACCTATGAGCATACCGTAAAAAAGGGGCCGAAGCCCCTGCAATTTAGGATAGGTTTATAATTTATATGTAAAAGATAGGTTTTTAATGCACCTTTGTGCATAAAATAGTTACATATTAGGGTAGTTTGGCCCGCCAGCGCCTTCGGGTGTTACCCAAGTAATGTTTTGGCTTGGGTCTTTTATGTCGCAGGTTTTACAATGCACACAGTTTTGAGCATTAATCACAAACTGATCTTCACCTTCAATTTGTTGCACTTCATATACCCCTGCAGGGCAATAGCGCTGTGCGGGCTCGTCAAACTTTACTAAATTAACCGCAATAGGAATGGCGGGATCTTTAAGCTTTAAATGGCAAGGCTGCGACTCTTCATGATTAGTATTAGATAAAAACACACTAGAGAGTTTATCAAAGCTAAGTAGGCCATCAGGCTTAGGGTAGTCAATGTGAGGGCTGTTAGCTGCATCTTTTAGCGTATCGTAATCGGGCGTGTTGTCTTTAAAGGTAAAGGGCAGTGCACCGTTGAAGATGTTTTGATCAAGGGTATTATACGCACCCCCAGCAAACTTACCTAATGTATGCATAGCGGGGCCAAAATTACGCGATTGGTAAAGCTCTTTATAAGCCCATGAATTTTCAAACGCGTTTTTATAATCGGCTAAATCAGTATTAGCTTGGCCATTTTGGAGTGCTTTAAAAATAACTTCTGCCGCCACCATGCCCGATTTCATTGCGGTATGGTTACCTTTAATTTTGGCAAAATTGAGCGTACCGGCATCGCAACCTATTAATAAGCCACCAGCAAAATGCATTTTAGGCAGCGAGTGAAGGCCGCCTTTTGCAATTGCACGGGCGCCATAGGCAATGCGTTCACCCCCTTCAAGGGTTTGCTTAAAAACAGGGTGGTGTTTCATTCGTTGAAACTCATCAAACGGACTTAAATGCGGGTTAGAATAATTTAAATCAACAATTAACCCTACAACCACTTGATTGTTATCGCAGTGATACATAAAAGAGCCGCCATTGGTATCGCCACTTAGCGGCCAGCCAGTACCATGCACTACTTTACCTTGCTGGTGCTTACTGGCATCTATTTGCCAAATCTCTTTAAAGCCTAAGCCATAGTGCTGTGGTGACACATCTTTATCAAGCGCAAACTCGTTGATAAGCTGCTTACCTAAATGGCCGCGACACCCCTCAGCAAATACAGTGTATTTAGCGCGAAGTATCATACCTGGCATATAACCATCTTTTTCATTGCCGTCTTTATCAACGCCCATATCGCCCGTAATAATGCCTTTAACGGTGTCTTGCTCAATAATTAAAGAGTGAGCGCTAAAGCCTGGGAATATTTCAACGCCTAAATTTTCAGCTTGCTCGGCAAGCCATCGGCACACATTGCCCATAGAAACAATGTAATTACCTTCATTATGAAATGTTTTAGGGGTCGCAAAGCGAGGGAGAGTAGTGGCTTTTTCGCTGTTATTAAACCAATAAATTTCATCCTGTGTCACTTGTGTAGTGACGGGAGCGCCAAGCTCTTGCCAGTTAGGCAAAAGCTCATCTAAGGCTTTGGTTTCAAATACCGCACCTGAAAGAATATGCGCGCCTACCTCGGAGCCTTTTTCTACTACACAGATAGTTTGTTCTTGTTGTTTTTCTTGCGCTAGCTGTGCGAGCTTAATTGCACTGGCAAGGCCCGCTGGGCCCGCACCTACAATAACTACATCAAATTCCATGGTTTCACGTTCGACCATAATAACCTCTTAATCAATGACGGGCTTAGCTAAATTAGATAAGCAATGCAGCCTTTTTAATACTTGCACATTAAATGTTACAGGCTATGAATACTTTAAGGTTATTTTAGGTTGACGTTTACGTCAACAGGAAGTAGTCTGAATTCATAAAATAAATAGGTTGACGTACACGTTAGCTTGTAGGTTTAAATATAGATGGAGTTCCTATGAAAGTTCTCGTTCCAATAAAAAGAGTGATCGATTACAACGTTAAAGCACGCGTAAAGGCTGATAACAGCGACGTTGACTTAGCAAATGTAAAAATGGCAATGAACCCATTTTGTGAAATTGCGATAGAAGAAGCCATTCGATTAAAAGAAGCGGGCACAGCAACTGAGGTTATAGCGGTAACAATTGGTGCAAAAGCAGCGCAAGAGCAGCTACGCACCGCTCTTGCATTAGGTGCAGATAAAGCCATTCACATCGAAACCGATGAAAAACTAGAATCGCTGCACATTGCTAAATTATTAGCAAAATTAGTTGAGCAAGAAGCCCCAGAACTGGTTATTTTAGGCAAGCAATCTATTGACTCAGACAACAACCAAACAGGCCAAATGCTGGCGGCTTTAACTAAGCGCGGCCAAGGTACGTTTGCCTCTAAGGTGGATATAAACGGTAACACAGTGAATGTAACCCGTGAGGTAGATGGTGGCTTACAAACTGTTGCACTAAAACTGCCCGCTATTGTAACTACCGATTTACGCTTAAACGAGCCTCGCTATGCATCGCTGCCAAATATAATGAAAGCAAAGCGTAAACCACTTGATGTAATAGCAGCAGATTCGTTAGGTGTTGATTTAACACCCCGCGTACAGCTAATAAAAGTAGAAGAGCCGGCTAAGCGCAGTGGCGGTATTATTGTTGAAGATGTAGCCCAGCTGGTAGAGAAACTTAAAACAGAGGCAAAGGTGATTTAAATGAAAACACTTGTAATTGCAGAGCACGATAACGGTGCTCTAAAACCAGAAACCTCAAAAACAATCAATGCGGCAAGTAAATTAGGCTTTGATATAGATGTACTTATTGCGGGTTTAAATGTAGGCGCAATGAGCGAACAGGTTGCCGGTATTGAAGGTGTAACAACTGTACTCACTGCCGATAATGCACTTTATCAGCATCAGTTAGCTGAAAATATGGCCGAGCTTGTTTTAGCTATTGCCGATAATTATACGCATATTGTTGCCAGTGCAACCACCACAGGTAAAAACTTTATGCCTCGCGTTGCAGCGCTTTTAGATGTAGCGCAAGTGTCAGAAATAATAGAAGTAATAGATAGCGATACATTTAAACGGCCCATTTACGCCGGTAATGCAATTGCCACGGTTAAATCGCTTGATAGTAAAAAAGTGATCACCGTACGAGCGAGTAGTTTTGACTTACAAAACCAACAATCACCTGCCAGCATAAATGCATTAGATACGCTAAGTGATATCCAATTAAGTGACTTTGTAAGTGTTGAACAAACCGAGTCAGAGCGTCCTGAGCTAACTGCAGCAGAGGTAGTTATATCAGGTGGTCGTGGCATGCAAAATGGTGAAAACTTTGCCTTATTAAACGGTATTGCTGACAAGTTAGGCGCTGCAATTGGTGCGTCTCGTGCTGCCGTTGATGCAGGCTTTGTACCTAACGATATGCAAGTAGGGCAAACAGGTAAAATAGTGGCGCCTAATCTGTATATTGCCGTGGGCATAAGTGGTGCTATTCAACATTTAGCAGGTATGAAAGACTCAAAAGTTATTGTAGCGATTAATAAAGACCCAGACGCACCTATATTTCAGGTGGCAGATTACGGCCTGGTTGCTGATTTATTTGAGGTATTACCGCAACTTGAAAACGCGCTATAAACATATTCTGGTTGTAAAGCCGCGGTGAACTTAGGTTCCTGCGGCTTTTTTTATTCCACCTCAAGCATAGAATAATGATGCGCTGACAAAGTATCTAAAACACGCTTATCTTTTAATAAATTGAGCAGCAGCTCTGTTTGCTCTACAGAGCGGCTCGATTGACTATTTACCAATAAAATTAGGGGGCGAACAAACGTATACTCACCATTTTTAATAGTTTCATCTGAAACGTTAACGCCATTGATACCGAGTAAATTTATTTTATTTATTTTTTTAGAGCCAAGCAGCTGCGAGACTGCACCGTAAGAGTCAAAAGCAATGGCATTGGGCATGCGTTGTACTATGCCAAGGGCTTGGTTAAATTCGTCATACATTTGCACTTCCATTTTAGGAAATAACCCGTGGTTACCTGCCTGCTTTAGTTTAATTGTATTACCATTTGGAACCCGCATAAAAGATAGGTTTAAAAACTCCAATAAAATATCAAATGTGCCATGGTTATAGGCCTTACTAAACAGAAGGATTTTATTATCTCTTTGTGTCTCTGGTTTATAATTTGGGTTAACTTCTTGCCACGTTTTATATTTTCCCGCGTAAATGTCGCTGAGCTGCTCTACGCTTAGCGAATCAATGTTATTTTTTTTGTTAGTAAAAAATACCAGCGCATCTTGCGCAATAACAATTTGACGTACATGAGGGTATTGCTCTTGCTCTTCATTGGTTAAATAGCGTGATGCTGTACCAATATCAATAATGTTTTGTGCTATGGCTTTAATGCCTTTAGTACTGCCCATAGAGCGGACTTGCATGGCCGTATTAGTTTGCTCTTCATAGTTGGGCTTTAATAAAAGCAACAGGTGCGAGACCGAAGAAGAGCCGCCAATAAGTAAAGGCTTGTGATCGGGGGCAATATCAGAAACTGATGTTGCAACGTTAGAGGAAGAAAGCAGTACGGTGGCTGCCAAAATAAGTTTTTTTATCATGCTATTAGCCAAATAACGAATACGTTATAAAACTATAGTTCAAAATTTATAAATCTCTAATTTATAAACAGTATTTTACAAAGCCATAATTAAAAATAACAGACATTAAAAAGCCAGCAAAAAAGCTGGCTTTTAAAATCAATTAATTTGATTAGTAGGTTGCGCTGCCTTTAGTACGAGGGAAGGCAATCACATCACGTACGTTGCCCATACCTGTAACATAAGCAACTAGGCGTTCAAAACCTAAACCAAAGCCAGAGTGTGGCACGCTACCGTATTTACGTAAATCGCGGTACCAGCTGTAATCTTCTTTGTTTAAGCCCATTTCATCTAAACGCGCATCAAGCACATCAAGGCGCTCTTCACGTTGTGAACCACCAATAATTTCACCAATTCCTGGTGCTACAACGTCCATAGCGGCAACGGTTTTACCGTCTTCGTTTTGGCGCATGTAAAACGCTTTAATATCGCGCGGGTAGTTTTTAATAACAACCGGTGCTTTAAAGTGCTCTTCAGCTAAGTAGCGCTCGTGCTCAGATTGTAAATCTACACCCCATTCAACGGCGTACTCAAACTTTTTACCACATGATTTAAGTATTTCTACGGCGTCAGTGTAATCAACTTGGGCGAAGTCTTTTTCTACAAACTCTTCTAAACGGCTAATCGCTGTTTTTTCGATACGTTGTGCAAAAAATTCCATATCGTCACGGCGCTCTTCAAGCACCGCTTTAAATACGTACTTAAGCATGTTTTCAGCAAGTTTTGCAATATCTTCTAAATCAGCAAATGCTACTTCAGGTTCAACCATCCAAAACTCAGCTAAGTGACGAGACGTGTTTGAGTTTTCTGCACGGAATGTTGGGCCAAAGGTGTAAATTTTTGACATAGCCGATGCGTATGTTTCACCATTTAGCTGGCCAGATACCGTTAAAAAGGCTTCTTTACCAAAAAAGTCTTCGCTGTAATCAACGTCGCCTTTATCAGTGCGTGGCAAGTTTTGCATATCAAGTGTTGATACGCGGAACATTTCACCTGCGCCTTCACAGTCACTGGCTGTGATGATTGGGGTACTGATCCAGTAAAAGCCTTGCTCGTGGTAAAAACGGTGAATAGCTTGTGCTAAACAGTTACGCACACGTGTTACTGCACCTATCATGTTTGTACGTGGGCGAAGGTGAGCGTGCTCACGTAAATACTCAATGCTGTGGCGCTTAGCAGCCATAGGGTATGAATCTGGGTTTTCTACCCAACCTAAAACTGTGACAGAATTAGCTTGAATTTCAAATGACTGACCTTTACCTGCAGATTGCACTAACACACCAGTAACCGACACAGAACAACCGGCTGTTAAGCTAGTAACTTCATCATAATTATTTAGTGAATTAGGAACTACCGCTTGAATAGGATCAAAACACGAACCGTCATGAACGGCTAAAAATGATATTCCTGCTTTTGAATCGCGGCGTGTACGGATCCAGCCTTTTACTGTTACTTGGCTGTCTACCGCAACATTGCCTTTTAATAGCTCTGAAATCGCTAAATGGCTCATCTTCACTCCAATGATATAAGTTGCCTAACTGTATAATATTAACTACTCAACGCAGCGGTTAAATTTAGTGCGTTGAACTTGAACCGTGTATCTTACCTAGTTAAATAAAATAAAAAAACTATTGTGAGCAACTCTTTAAAAGTTTTTATGCAAGTGGGTTACTTTTAAAGCGTTTTTTGCTTTAAATTACCACTATTGTTATTTGGTGCTCTGAAATTTAGTGATTTTGTGGCATTATTACTGCGTGTTGACTCTACGGATTGAAATTAGCCAACCTTAAGGCTATTCAATCAACGAGCAAAATTTGTAAGCTAGTGGGCGCGCTAACTGCTTCAGCGTTATTCTAATGGCTTACAATGATGAAATAATAAGTAACAATTAAGCCGGTAAATCAGCACATCATAATTTTAACTATTTAATATTTACCATTACCCAGAAATGGATGCTATGAAACAAGTTTTTATTTTAAGAGGGCTACCAGGAAGTGGTAAGTCTTACTATGCACAAACCCTAGCCGATGAGCTTGGTGGAGTAGATACAAGCCAGTATTTAATATGTTCAACCGATGACTACTTTGTCAATGAACAGGGCGAGTATCACTTTGATAAATTTAAACTACCGCAATATCATAATTTAAATTTAGCGCGCTTTATAAATGCTTTAGCGCAAAATATTCCGCTTGTAATTGTTGATAACACCAATATAAAAAAATGGGAGTTTATTGCGTACTCTCAAGCAGCACATGCACTTGGTTATCAAGTTAAAGAAGTTATTGTTGGTGAAGTAAAAGACAAGTCTATGCAGCATTTATACGCTAAGCGCAACACGCATAACGTGCCTTTAAAAACCATTAGTAAAATGGCGTACATGTTTGAGTGGTAGGTGAGTGTTACTTATGGGTTATTTAAGCTTTATTAAAGCGCTTAAATCACATTGAGTAATGGCATCTAGATGAGCAGTGATTTTTTCATTGCTCCAATCCCACCAAGCTATATCTAATAACGTATTTATTGTGTTGCTATCAAATCTGGGCTTAATTACCCTTGCCGGATTACCACCTACCACGCTATAAGGGGGTACATCGCAGGTAACCACCGATTTACTTGCAATGATAGAGCCACTGCCAATATTTACCCCTGGCATTATGGTTGCATCATAACCAATCCATACATCGTGACCGATAACCGTATTGCCTTTAAAGGGTAACTCGCCAGCCTGCGGGGCCGATTTTTCCCAGCCGTTGCCAAATATAAAAAATGGATAGGTAGAAACCCCCGCGGTTTGATGATTAGCGCCGTTCATTATAAAGGTCACGTTTTTAGCTATGGCGCAAAACTTTCCAATAAGGGTCTGTTTACCTTTCAGGATTAAAATTTGTTCAAACTAGTGGCAATTTAATCGCGGCGCGAGGTTTGTGACCTAGTGGGCTAAGTGAAAACGGAGCAACAAAGAGTTAATTGCCCCTAGGCAGAACCCTTCGGGCAGTGCGTGTTTGGTCTTTATACTGCGTTATCGCCTATTTATGTGAAATAACCACACTACATAGGCTCTGCCTTGTCTAAAAACCAAACACACTACTGCAAATTTAATCTCGAAAGATAAACAGACCCTCTCGATCACCAATAAAATCGAAATGGTAAAGGACATTTTTTTCGAAGTTTTCAGGGCCGTCAGGATCGTCGTAATAGGTATAATCACCCACCACTATATTAGGCGAGGTAATAAAGTTTTTTAAAAAGCCAACCTGAGGAAAGCCCTCAACAGGGGCAGGGTTATTTGGATTAGGGCCCTGTTTAGACATAGCTACCTCATAGTTTAATTATTGTTTTTTATACACAGCCAGCGGGTGAGTAGTAACAATAGATACATGAACGCTGTCACCCGGATTAACCACAACCTCGTGGCTTACACGGCTAGTAACGAGCGTATTACAGCTTAATTTAACCGCACATAAACGGCTGCCACCTTCAAAGCGTACCCAAACAACTTCACCGTTAGGTTGATTTAAGTTTTGAATAAGCTGTACATCGTCAGGGCGAAGCAACACATCTACATCGCCACTGTCGCAGTCTATACCTTGGCCTGGTGCTACGCCAATACTGGTGGTTGCTTGGCCATTTTCAAACTGCCCAGCAATAAAGCTTGCCTCACCTAAAAAGCGTGCTACAAAGCGGTTGTTTGGCATGCTAAAGCATTGTTCAGGGCTGTCGAGCTGTTGTATTTTACCGTTTTGTAATACACCTACACGGTCACCTACCGAAAGCGCTTCTTCTTGGTCGTGAGTAACCCACACGGCAGGCACTCCCGCTTCTTTTAGGGCGTTTCTTATATCCCAGCGCAGCATATCTTTTAATGCGGCATCAAGGTTAGAAAGGGGTTCATCAAGTAACACAAAATCTGGCTGGTGAGCAAGTGTACGCGCAAGTGCTACGCGCTGTTTTTGACCGCCAGAGAGGGTGGCTGGCTTTTTTGCTCTAAAATCATTTAGACCAAGTAGTTTAATCCAATGATCGGCAATGGCGGTGTCTTTTAATCTAAAACAAATGTTTTGCTCAACCGTTAAATGAGGAAACAATGCAAAATCTTGAAACACCATACCAACACTGCGTTTTTCAGGGGGCACATTACGTTTTGGCGTTGCGCACCATTTGCCTACGTTTATTTCACCCTCACTAATGGGGATAAGCCCAGCAAGTGCTTGCAATATTGTACTTTTACCGCAGCCCGTAGGGCCTACTAGCATGAGAATTTCATTTTCACCTAACGATATATTTAAATCGCTTACTACACGGTTACTGCCGTAATCTATAGACAACTGGCTTACAGATAGCATTTGTTTTTAAATCCTCAATGTTCGAGTTGGTTACGTTTTTCGCCAGACATCATAATAGCTAAGCCACAGGCAGAAATCACCACTAACAATAAGCCGGGAATGGCAGCACGGCCAAAATAACCGGCTTCGTAAACACGCCATAAATAGGTTGAAAGGGTTTCAAACCCGGTTGGGCCTAGCAATAGCGTTGCTTCAAGCTCGCGCATTGATTCTAAAAATACCAATGCAGCACCGGCAATAATACCACGCATTGTTAGCGGCAGGGTAATGCGAGTAAAGGCTTCACGCGGGCTTGCGCCTAATACGCGCGCCGACTTTATTAAGCTTTGATCTAAATGCTCTGTACTGGTGCGAATAGAGCCAACTGCAAGCGGTAAAAATCGTAGCATGTAAGCAATAATCAGAAGCGCTAATGTTTGATATAAAAACGGGAGTTGCAAGCCGCCATATACCAGCGCGGTGCCCATCACAATACCAGGAATACCAAAACCAAAATAGGTAACACGCTCCATTATTCTGCCGGCTTTTCCGCTTAATGCGGCATGAGCAACAGGAATAGCCACAATAACCGCCACTATGGCAGCAATGGCTGAGGCATACGCTGAGTTCCACGCTATGCTAAAGTCAAAATTACTGTAACCATCGCGTGCTAGCCAAACAAAAAATATCGCCAGCGGTAAACCAATAGCTAACAATAAAATAGGGCCAAACGCAGCAATCATTGCGGTTATTTGCCATTTAGTTGGAAATAAAACCAGTGGGCGACCGTGTCGTTCAGAGGCGGTTTTTATTTGTGATTCTATTAAAAGTAAAAAGCCAACAATAACCATTAATTGCAGCGACAACATCGCCGCGCGCCCTAATGCAAACGCATTGTATTCTACGTAAATTACCCGGGTAAAGGTATCTAGTCGCATCATTGCGGGTGTACCAAAGTCTGAAAGTGTATACAGCGCCACTAATAATGAGCCCGCTGCAATACCGTTAACTACACGGGGTAAAATTACTTTAAACACACTTTGTGTCATCGACATACCCAAGGTACGCGCTGCATTTACCATGCTGGCATCTAAGCTGAGCAATGACGAGCGTGTGGTCATCATTACAAAAGGGAAGGTATACAAGGTCATTACAATGGCTGCACCGCTTAACCCGTACATGGGTGGGGTTTCAAAGCCAAGTAGGTTATTTATTTCACCCCCTGGGCCAAACGCAGCGTACAAAGTAAATGCGCCAATATAACTTGGAATAGCCAAGGGCGCGGCAAAAATCACCAGCCATATTTTTTTAAAAGGCAAATGCACATAAGCACTTATAAAAGCCAGCGGTACCCCAATCAGAATTGAGCCTAATACGGTTAAGCCCATTAGCGATAACGTATTGCCCAGTATTTTTAAATTATGACTGTCAAAAAGGGTACTGGAGTCGCTAGCAAGGGTAATTAAAATATAAACAGGGGTAATCGTAATGAGCGCTGCAAGCAGCGCCATTGGGTAAGAAGCAGGTATTCGCATTTATAAAACGCCGTTGTTGCGCATCAAGTTGATGGTGGGGCGTAAATCCGCAAGCTGAGTTAAATCAACCTTTGGTGGAGATATGTCACTCAGCGACGGTAAGCCTGCCGGTTGAGTAATGCCATTAACAAGCGGTATTTCATACGCTTCTCGGGCTAAATAACCTTGTACTTCTTCGCTTAATAAGTAACGCATAAAGTTAGTAGCAAGTGGGTCATCGTTTAGCGTTAAAATACCCGAGGCATTGACTAAACAACCTGCATCTTGCTCGGTAAAGGCTAAGTCTAATTTAGCATCTGGTTTACCCGATTTAAGACGCAGCGTGTAGTAGTGATTAGCAAAACCAATATCTACTTCACCACGTTCTACCGCCATTACAACACCGAGTTCACCGGCGTATGTTTTAGCGCGCTTTTTAACTTTTTTAAGCCATTTAGCGGTTTTATCATCGCCTTCTAAAATACGCATAGCGGTAACAAACGATTGAAACGATGCATAAGCAGGGGCCCAACCAATTGATAAATCGCTATCTGCAATGTCCATTATGCTTGTTGGAATTTGATCTTTGGTTAAACGCGATGTGTTATACGGCAAGGTTCTGATCCGACCGGTAACCGGCGCCCATTGATCGTATCTAAATTGCGGTTGTAACTGTGCAGATAAATCACTCGGTAGGGGCTTTGCAAGGCCTGCATCGGTAACTAGGCCAATAGCGCCTGAGTCAACCGCCCAAAATAAATCGGCGCGGCGTACACCTGCCTTTGCCTCTGCCACAATAGTATTGGCAAGTGCAGCAGTCGGGCCGCGGCGAATAGCTAAGTTAAAGTCAGGATTTTTTTTCTGAATCGCTTGCAATACATTTTCATACAAACCACCTTCACCACGACCTAGGTATAAGGTTAAATCACCTTTAAGCTTTGGTAAATTATCAACAGAAACTGGGTTTGCTATATCGGCAGCTAGTGCGCGAGAAAGGGGCAGTGGCAAAGCGCCAACAACCCCTAACGCAGCTAGGCCTTGTATAAAGGTCCTACGCTTCACTTAAAAAACATCCTTACGCGACTTCTCCGCTTTTTCTATTAGCGTTTTAGCGCGGTCTAATTTAGTGTGCATATCACTTACCACGTCACGTACTTCGTCAACGCTTTTAGCGCTTTTAATTGTTTGCGGTAGTGTTACGTTAAAATCTTTTTCCAGCACTTCTACTAGTTTTGCATCTTGTTCGATAAGCGTACCTTCTACGCCTTCAAAAAGGTGTAAATACGTATCGTGAACAATTTCAGTGGCTTCTTCGTTTAAGCGCTCTGCAAATTTAGCAACAACACGGTCAAGCTTGTGCTTGATTTCGTCAATGGTGGCACTTTGGGTCATGCCTTCTGTAGCAGTGGCTTTAACTGTATTAAGTAAGCCTTTTTGCTGGAATTTTGCCGCAAGCTTAACAGCACCAAGACCTTGCCACAAGGCTATGTTCATGGCTTTTTGCTGATTGCGCACTTCTTGGGCAGGCTTGTTGTTATCAATGGCCATTTTTACACCATAAATACCTTGCCAAATAGAGGCATATACAGGCACAAAGTTAGTTTCAATAGCGCTGTGAAACTTAACCGACTCCCAATATTCAATTAAATCGTCGCTGTTTACAGCCTTTGCACCGATTTTGCTGTAGTCAGTTACCATGGTGTCTACTTTACCAACCATCCATTCAACTTCTTCTGAATAGTCTTTAATGTTTTCTTGTAAATGGTTTACGTGTTCACCAATTGGGCCGTTAGCTAGCGCCGGTTGCGTTACAAAAGCAGAAGCTAACAATAAGCTTGCACCTAATGTTTTTACAGATTTAGAAAGGTGTTTCATAGTAAAGAGTCCGAAAAGGTAATTGTAAATGATAGACATTATCATATCCGTAATGTTTACTAAAATCAATATAACAAATACGTCAATGCAAAGCTCAAAACCTGAGCAAAATTAATACCTAACAGGCAAATAATGACTATGCCTCTTAGGTATAATTTAACGCTTAGCAGTAATGCTTACCTGCAATTGCAGTGTAAATGGCATCACATAAGGTTTTTATACTGGCTGAGTCACTTATATACGGGGGCATTAGGTAAATAAGTTTACCAAAGGGTCTAATCCATACGCCTTGTTCTACAAAAAAGGCTTGAATTTTAGCAACATCTACATTGCCAGCATCATCAGTTAGCTCTACAACACCTATTGCGCCTAAGGTACGCACATTGGCTACCGCATCTAATTCATTGCACTTTTTAAGCTGTTGTAGTTGAGTGTTTATATCGCTAATGCGTTGTTGCCAATCCTGCGCCAAAAGTAAATCTATACTGGCGCACGCAACCGCACAGGCAAGCGGGTTGCCCATAAATGTAGGTCCGTGCATCAAAACGCCGGCTTCGCCTTCACTAATGCCTATGGCTATTTTATCACTGGTTAGTGTGGCCGAAAGGGTCATTGAGCCTCCGGTGAGGGCTTTACCTATACATAAAATATCGGGCTCTATATTAGCGTGCTCTACAGCAAATAATTTACCTGTGCGGCCAAACCCTGTGGCTATTTCATCACAAATCAGTAATACATTATATTGCGTGCATAATTTACGAACGCAGGCTAAATACGCGGGGTGATAAAAGTTCATACCGCCGGCGTTTTGCACTATGGGCTCAATAATAAAGGCGGCAACCTCGTGGTGGTGCGTTTTAAAGTATTGTTCCAGCGTTTGGGCTTCTGCTTGGTTAAACTCGCCATCAAATTTACTCACAGGAGCGGGTACAAACACATGCTCTGGTAAAAAACCTTTATACAAACTGTGCATAGAATTAACCGGATCGCACACGCTCATAGCGGCAAATGTATCACCATGATAACCCTTATACGGCGTCATTAATTTTTGCTTGTTTGTAAGCCCTTGGCTTAACCAATATTGCAGCGCCATTTTAATCGCTACTTCTACACTTACCGAGCCGCTATCGGCTAAAAACACCTTAGTTAAACTTTTTGGGGTAATTGTAATAAGCCTTTTACACAGCTCTACCGCGCTATTATGGGTAATGCCGCCAAACATTACATGGCTCATACTATTAATTTGTTCAATCATGGCGTTATTTAATACCGGATGATTATAGCCATGAATTGCGCTCCACCATGAGGCCATGCCATCAATTAGTTGCTCGCCGGTTTCTAGGTAAATTAAATTATGATTTGCATGAGTAACAGGGTAAACCGGGATAGGCTGTGTCATTGATGTGTAAGGGTGCCAAATATGGTCACGATCAAAATCAAGGTCAATCGTTTGTTTTTTATTCATATGTAAACTTTAACGTGGTGGGTTTCGTTGACAATGGTACTTCAAGACGTAGACTAATCCAACATCACCACTGAGAAAAATAAGAGACTACTATGGAACTTGCACCTGTTCGCCATGATTGGACCCACGCCCAAGTAAAGGCATTATTTGAAATGCCATTTAACGATTTATTATTTAAAGCGGCATCGGTTCATCGCGCTAATTTTAATCCTAACGAAGTACAAATATCTACTTTATTATCTATAAAAACAGGGGCTTGCCCAGAGGATTGTAAATACTGTCCGCAATCGGGGCATTATAAAACCGATTTAGAGCGCGAGCGCCTACTAGAAGTAGAAAAAGTGGTAGAGCAAGCACGCCTAGCTAAACAAAAAGGCGCAACCCGTTTTTGTATGGGCGCAGCATGGTCAGATCCAAAAGACAGAGACATGCCGTATATTTCTAAAATGGTAAAAGAAGTAAAAGAACTTGGCCTAGAAACCTGTATGACGCTTGGTAAACTTACCAACGAAAAAGCACATGAACTAAGTAGTGCAGGGCTTGATTACTACAATCATAACCTTGACACTTCGCCTGAATATTACGAGCAAATTATATCAACGCGTACCTTTGAAGACAGATTAAACACCATAGATCACGTACGCGATGCCGGCATGAAAGTATGCTCAGGCGGTATTGTCGGTATGGGCGAGCAATCAAGCGACCGTTACGGTTTATTAATGCAGCTGGCAAATTTACCACAACAGCCTGAAAGCGTACCTATTAATATGTTGGTAAAAGTAAAAGGCACACCGCTTGAAAACGTAGACGATTTAGATCATTTTGAATTTATACGCACCATAGCTACCGCCCGTATTATGATGCCACACAGCTATGTGCGTTTATCAGCAGGTCGCAGCGCGATGAACGAGCAAATGCAATCAATGTGTTTTTTTGCAGGCGCTAACTCAATATTTTATGGTGATAAGCTACTCACAACCGAAAACCCAGAGGCCGATGCCGACATGAAGCTAATTAAAAAATTAGGCATGAACCCAGAAAAACACCAAGACTACTCAGACGAAGCCGTTGCCGCATCGCTGTCATCGCAAGTGGCCGATAAAGCAACGTCAGCCTTATTTTACGAAGCCTAAGCTTACCTTTTATGCCATTTGAATTTTTAAATACGCATTTGCAGCAACAACAGCAACATGCGTTATTGCGTAAACGCCATGTGGTGCAGCGCGCCACAGCACGTACCATTACGGTAAATAACGCAACGTACCTTAATTTTGCCAGTAATGATTACCTAGGCTTTGGTGATTGCAGTATTAACCTTGAGCAAAACAACGTACTCGGTAGCCACAGCTCACCTTTAGTTACTGGGTATCAGGCGCAGCAACAACAGCTAGAGCAATACTTATGTAGTGCGCTTGGTTACGAGGCAGGCATGTTGTTTAACTCGGGGTTTAGTGCAAATAGCAGTGTAATTAAAGCGCTGTTTAACGATAAAAGTGCTGCGCAAAACAGTGCTATTTTTCAAGATAAACTCAACCACGCCAGTTTGATTGACGGCGCAATGCACTCAAATGCCGCATTGATCCGCTTTAACCATAATGATTTAAAGCATTTACGTTCGCGGCTCGAAAAATCAAAAGCACACAATAAGCTAATTATTAGCGAAGGGGTGTTTTCGATGGATGGCGACACCGCCCCCATAAAAGAGCTGCTTGCTTTAGCTAAAGAGCACAATGCCTGGCTTATGATTGATGATGCACATGGTTTTGGCGCACTAGGTAAAACCGGTTTAGGTAGCTGTGAGGCATTATTAGATGAGGGCTTAGCACTTCCCGATATACTGGTTATTACCTTTGGAAAAGCAGTAGCAAGTAGCGGGGCCTGTGTATTAGCAAATAACCAATTTATTAATTACATGCTGCAGTTTAACCGCGACTACACGTATTCAACCGCTATATCGCCGCTTATGGCAGCGCTTACGCTTACGCGCTTGCAAGCCATTAAACGTGCAGATAATAAACGCGATCAGCTAAGTAGTAACATTGCTTTTTTTAAGCAGCTTTGTAAACAACACGCTATTGCGGTAATGGAGTCAAACACCGCTATTCAGCCCATTGTGCTTGGCTGCGCAGAGCAAACGTTACACGCAGCACAAAGCCTTAAACAGCAGGGTATTTGGCTAACCGCTATTCGCCCACCCACGGTTGCGCATAATACCGCGCGGTTACGTGTAACCTTAACAGCGGCGCATACCCATGCAGATATAACAGCACTTGTTGAGCACTTAAAAGGCGCAATAGCATGATTGCGCAGGCTTTAGCTCATACCCACAGCAAGCAGGCTTTAAATAAAAAGCCCGCGCTTTTACCTATAAATGGGGCTTCACAAAAGCGTGCGCTTATACAAAGTGCTGAGCAAGTACGCCCCCATACAGCGCTTAAAAAGGGAGCGAGTGATAAGTTTTCTAAAGCAGCTGAGCAATACAACAGCCATGCCAATGTACAAAAACAGGCAGCAAGCGATTTATTTAAATTAATAAACTCCCAGTCGCACAACCAAAGTAAATGCTGTGTAGATTTAGGAGCTGGCCCACTGGTTAATACCTCGCAGCTAAGCAAACAATACGGCCAAGTAATCGCGATAGATTTAAGCTTAAACATGCTTAAAAGCGCTGCATTAACTAACCCCAAAATTTGCGCCGATATGGATAACCTGCCGCTACAAGCAAGCAGTATTGACGCTATATTTAGTAATTTTGCAGTGCAGTGGTCGGCTAATTTTGAAAAATTAATGCAGGCGCTTTATAAAAGCTTAAAGCCTGGCGGGCAGGCTTATATAAGTACCGTAGTGGCGGGTTCGCTTAACGAAATTAAAACAGCGTTTGCAGCGCTTGATAACCGCAGCCATATAAATACCTTTAATACACACGCTTATATAAACCAGTCGGTCCAAAATGCGGGGTTTAGTATTAATAGCTCGCAAAAAGTAATTTATACCGATTGTTATTCAAGCCCGTTAAAAGCCATTAAATCTATTAAAGCCATTGGTGCTACAACGCAAAATCATGCTAATTCGCGCCAAGGGTTATTAACTAAGTCGGCGCTACAACGGGTATGCAATGCGTATCCGCTTTTAAACAATCAAGCGTGTGTATCTTACCATGTGGTATTGTTATCATTACAAAAAAGCCATGAGTAGCTAATATTAAAATTAATCAAGGCAGTAAAATGAAAGAATTTTTTATTACCGGTACCGACACCGACGCCGGAAAAACCCACGTGACTAGTTTGCTATTAAAGCTACTTGCCCAACATAAAAAAAACGCAATTGGCTTTAAGCCACTTGCCGCAGGCTGCGAAATGGCGTTTGATCAGCTAGTAAACGCCGATGCACTAATGCTAATGGAAAGCGCCACGGTCAGTGCCAAATACGATGTAATAAACCCCTTTGCCTTTGCGCCGCCTATTGCGCCGCACATAGCCGCAGAGCAAGTAGGGGTTAATATTACGCTCGATAAACTAAGCACAGCGTACTCAACACTTAAACAACAAGGTGCCGATTACCACCTAACCGAAGGCGCTGGTGGCTGGGCACTGCCAATTAATAATGCCGATTATTTATACGACTGGGTTAAGGCCGAGCAACTACCCGTAATTTTAGTAGTAGGCATGAAACTAGGCTGTTTAAACCATGCTTTACTCACCGCTGCCCATATGCAAAGTTTAGGCATTAACTGTGTAGGCTGGATTGCCAACCAAGTAGACTCAAATATGGACGAATACCAAGCTAACCTTGATTCGTTAAAAGCACGCTTGCCATTTCCTATTTTGGCTATAAGCCCATACAGCGAGCAAACCCCTAAACTGCAAATATACAAAACCTTGCTTAATACCCTCAATATACAGAGCTAATTGTGGCTGCTTTGCGTTTTTAAATGCAAAGCAGTTTTTATATTAAATACATGAGCTTATTAATTGTATTTACGCCTTGAAATTACCCCCTTTAGTACACATATTACAAATTAAAGCTATTGTTACTAAGGAAATAAACCGCTACATGACGCACCCATACATTAAACGCTTCGCTCAAAACACACAGGTAACGGGGGAACCCGAGGTAAAGCCAAGTGCTCAGCCTAAAACCCGTGTGGGCATTTTAGGTGGCGGCACAGCAGGGGCAACAATAGCTATTCGATTGGCAGCGCTAGGGATTCATACCACTATTTTTGAGAAAAAAAAGTCACTTATAGATGGCCCACCTATGTGCCATTTACATGCCGGTGGTAATTTATACCGTGAAATACCAGACGAAGACTGCATAGATTTACTCAAACAATGTATTGATATTTTACGCCTATACCCCTACACCATAGATGTACGCCCAACCGTGTTTGCAGTTCCTACGCGCGATGACGACTCACCCGATGATTTACTACCACGATTAAATAAAATCACCAACGCGTATAAAGAGTTAGTTGAGCAAGACCCTAACAACAAAGTGCTTGGCGAGCCCGACAATTACTACCAGCTGTATAACCATGAACAAATGATAGCGCTGAGTAAAAAAGAGCAGGTTAGTGAGCCTAAAACGCTAGATGAGTGGATGATCCCCGTTGCTAAGCACCTAAACTTAAACAAAGTAAAATACCCGCTAATTGTTGCGCAAGAATACGGGTGGAATATTTTTAGGTTATCGGCCAGCGCCCAACTTGCGCTTGCCCAGTACGAACACGCTAATGTACTTACCAGCACAGAGGTAAAGCAAGTTAGCCAAGCTGAGCAAACCAGTGCCAATAACCAATCGCCAACCTGGAAAATTGAATACCAAAACAACCAAAGCGACTCTACGCAAACAGTAGAGGTAGACTACCTTATTAATGCCTGTGGCTTTCAAACCGGTATTGTAGATGACATGGTAGGCGTAGAGGCCAAACGTATGGTTGAATTTAAAGCCTCTTACATTACGCATTGGCAAGGCGCTGGCGGGCAAATTCCGGAAATTATTATCTATGGTAACCGTGGCACGCCAGAGGGCATGGCACAACTAACGCCTTATCCTAATGGCTATTATCAAATTCATGGTATGACCAACTCAATTACCTTGTTTAACGATGGCCTAGCCGATACCCCCGAGCAAAGTGCACAGCCGCAATTGCCAGCTAAATACTTAAATTACATAAACAATGGGTGGGATCAGCAGGTACTAAAAGCGCGTAGCCAAAAAGCCATTGATTATGTAGCCGAGTTTGTTCCGGCATTTAAAAACGCTAACCCGCAAAACAATGCCTTGTTTGGTGGCCAGCAAATCCCAGGAGAAGACGACACCTTGCGCGTCGCAGATGTTAGCTTATATTCGCATATTAGCTACGCACGAGCCGAAAACGTAAAAGCGTCATCTACCTTAATCGCTGCCGATGAAATAGTGGCTGAATTTACTAAACTTGGCTTAATAAGCGACGATGCGCACATAAATGAGCATCGTACTCATCACCAGTGGACGTATCTTCAACAACACAACCATGCAGATATAACCAAGGTTGCACAATTACTCGCAAAAGAGCGCGGTTTTCCTACAGATATGGCAACAATTAATAATTGCATTACAAGTAGCGGCATAACCAGCAACTAATTGTTTTTATTGGCGTAACGAGGTTTAATAACTACGTTACGCTACACTTTACTCCCTTTTTAAACTCCTCAAAAAATTTATTAATAAACCTGCAAATAACCCTTGCGTTATGACATAGTTTGTCACAGAATAGCCTCAACGTCATGACATAGTGTGTCATAGCGTAATGATTGCTTTAACCTAATTTAATTTTATGTTCGGTGATCAAACCTATTTTTGTGAGGACAATATGAAACGTATATTTTTGTTTTTATTAACTAACCTAGCGGTTATGTTGGTATTAGGTGTAGTGCTTTCAATAATAATGAGCGCGCTGGGTTTAAGCCATCGTAGCCTTGGCGGAATATTACTTATAGCCTCTGTATTTGGCTTTGGTGGCTCGTTTATTTCATTATTTATGTCTAAGTGGATTGCTAAAAAATCAACGGGCGCACAGGTAATTACTCAACCGCGCAACGAAACCGAGCACTGGCTTGTACAAACTGTATCAGCACAAGCTCAAAAAGCAGGTATAAAAATGCCTGAAGTAGCAATTTACGACAGCCCAGAAATGAACGCCTTTGCAACCGGCCCAAGCAAAAACAACTCGCTGGTGGCGGTAAGCACAGGTTTATTACATAACATGAATCAAGACCAAGCCGAAGCCGTACTTGCCCACGAAGTATCGCACGTAGCTAACGGCGACATGGTAACGCTTACGCTAATACAAGGCGTGGTAAATACCTTTGTAATATTTGCTGCCAAAGTACTGGCAGGCATAGTTGATAACTTTTTAAATGGCGATGAAGAAGAGGGCGGTAGTAGCTGGTCTTACTTTTTATTCGACATGTTATTCCAAGTTGTATTTGGTGTGCTTGCAAGCATAGTGGTAGCAAGTTACAGCCGTAAGCGTGAATTTGCAGCCGACAGCGGCGCAGCTAAATTAGTAGGTGCAGACAAAATGCGCTCAGCTCTTGAGCGATTAAAGCAAAACCATCCATCGCAATTACAAGGCTCAATGATGGCCTTTGGTATAGCAAGTGGAAAAGGGATGGCTGAACTGTTTTCATCTCACCCACCGCTTGATGCGCGAATAGACGCCCTGCGTAAATAAGCTAACCCTTATTTAAAAACACAAAAGCCAGCTAATTAGCTGGCTTTGTTTTTGGTGTAATATTGAGATAATTTATTTGCTCAAATAATTTAGAGTAATAGTGCAATTGCCTAATACAATTTAATAAGCTCAAATCATCTATACCAGTCACCTATTAGAACAAGTTCTCATTATACTGAGCCAGTTAGGAATGTTTGAGTTACCTATTTCTCCCATCCCATAGGCATTGACTGTAGATGTTCCACTCGTTACTTTCAGAACTTCAATATATAAGTAGTAATAGTTATCATGACTAACTGTTATTTCAGCAACTCCTAAGTCCGAATATATGTTGGTATAAGTAGCATTTGAGAAGTTAATTTTTTGCTTTTCTGCTTTCTCATCCCAACATTTAACAAGAGCCTGGTAGTTAGCGTTAAAAGTTAAATTATCTTCTTTTATATCAGGAGAGTAGCGAAGAGCATCTTTATTATCTCTTGGAATGGTCACCATTGAACTACAACCCCCAAGAAAGATTGCGAATAAAATGACTACTTTTAACATCTTAAGTTCCTTTATATTTTTATCCATGAAATTTAGCCTAACTTTAATGTAAAAAATTAGGCTAAGTTAGCTATAAAACTATAGCAGCTCATTCTGACTGAGAAAAAATAATATCAGTAATTCCCTCAGGTGAGAGTATTTCAATCCAGTAGCCGTCAGGGTCTTTTATAAATGCTAAGCCCTTCATTGAACCATCATCCGGCTTTTTAACAAATTCTACATCGTACTTTGCAAAGCGCTCACTCGCGGCGTATACATCTGGTACGCTAATGCCAATATGGCCAAAGCCTTTAGGCTCTTGGTTACCGCTGTGGTAGCCCTCAAAGCTATCGTCGTCTTCTGTGCCCCAGTTATGGGTAAGCTCAATTAGCGCAGGGCGACCAAATACCCATTTAGCTTTGGTTTTATCATCACCTTGCGGCTGCTCTGGCTCGTAGCCTAAAAAGTACAATGTAAACTTCATTTCAGGAAAGTCATACTTACCTAACAGCTTCATACCTAATACATTTTGATAAAATTCGAGCGACGGTTTGGGATCTTTAATACGCAACATAGTTTGCTGCATCACATAGCCTTGAGTGGCCTGTTCAATTTGCTCTGGCGATTCGTTATAGCTAGACATGGTAATCCTTTGTATAAATTAAGAAGCGAAAACTTAGATATAATGCTTAAACCAACATAATCAACTCTCAGCTAAATAAAAACTCATCCGCATACATCACTATTTATAATGGATTAAGTGCATAAAGCAGAAGTTACTAAATATACCACATTATTTTCTAAGCCATTTTCCTAGATGAGTTAGGAATATGGATGATTTTTAATTATCTAAATACTCATAAACTATACCTAAACAAGGATTTAGGGTATCAAGTATGATTTGTATGGATGAAAATATAACTGAATTTGGCAACATGAGTGTATTGCTTAATATCCAAAGTGAAACAAGTTACTGTATACAGTGGTTTAGCAAAATGACCGGCGCAACAGTTATACTTACCCGCAAAGCATCACGGCAGTACCAAGTTACCAGAAAGTGGGCTTCAGGGCGCGAGCTTGACGATGTATTGAGTGAGTTTACCCATGCTAACCAGGCAATTATTCACTTTTTAAATAATGTTGATATAGCAAAAATTAACGAACAAAGAATTATTGCAGCAAAATATCACTGCATAAATTTATTTGCAGAAGCTGAAGGGTTAAGGCCAATAACCAACCTTAATTTACCAAAACCTAGGCTACAAGAAGCGATTGGCAAAAAGGTGTTGATAAAATCAACATTAGGCAATAACAACATAGCAACCGGATTATTACTTCAGCTGGTGGGCAACCAAGTTGAAATACAAGTCAACACCGACGATGCATACTGTGACCAACCAAGGCAAAAATTTTATACCAAGCAAGTATCTATTTGCTAAATTAACCAACTGTTTTTATTGGCAGTTTTACTTTAATAGTAAAACCGCCATCATTAATAACTTCAAAACTCCCCCCTAATGCCATAGAGCGTTCTTGCATAAAAGCTAAGCCATAGTGTCCGGTGTTGTCGGTTAACTTTACACTATCGCCGTTATCTCTAATTTCCAACTCACTAAAATGCTCGCTCGATTTAATGTTTATAGTTAGTAAGTTTGCATTACTATGTTTAATACAATTTGTTACTGCTTCTTGGCAAATTCTATAAACCGCAATTTCATGCTCTTTAGAAAGCGCTTGCTCTAGTGTAAAACTTACTTCGTAACTTATATTAGCCTGATTAAGTAAGCTTTTTAAGCGTCCCTGAACCACTGCTTTTTTAAGCCCTAGCTCATCAAGTTCTCGTGGGCGTAAATAATGCATTAACTGATAAACAGAGTCGTACATGGCATTTGCATTATTTTTTAATGTTGTAACAAATGTTTGTGTTTTTTCATTACTAATATGAGACAAAATAGCTAAATCTGTTTTTAAAGCTGTTAAGTTTTGGCCAAGTTCATCGTGTAACTCTTGTGAAAGGTGTTTACGTTCATTTTCTTGAACGGTAACCATTTTAGCTGCAAGGCGCGAGTTTTGATCAAGCTGCTTAGTGAGTGCTCGGTTAATTTTTTTTAACTCTACATTTTTACGTTTTAGCTCAGTAATAGCCGCGCCTAGCACCATGCTGGTAATGGCATTGGCTAAAATAAATAGTTGGCTTATATAAGTATTACTCGGTTCGTCAGTAATGATTGCTTCAACAATTATTAAAGCGTTAATAAGCATTGCGCTAGTAATTGCGCCTACAATACCAAACCGATACGAAAACCGAATAATAGGCAACAAAGATGCAAGGCGAAGTAACGGGTAGGTATCGGGGCGTAGTAAGTATGCAAATATCAGCACAAATATTACTATGGCTAATGTTAAGGTTAAATTAGTCACTTTAAGTAATGCAGGGCGCTTTAATGGTAGCTTTAAAGAGTGAACCAACATAATAAACGGCGCAATGAGCAACGAGCCTGTTATATCGCCTAGGCACATATTTAATTGATACTGCAATAGCTCTTTAGCAAGCTGAATGTTTGTAAATTCGAATGCGCTTGAAAACAAAAACCACTTTATTGAAGTGCTTGCTACACATAACAAAATTAACGAAAGTATACCTAAGCTATTATTAATGCTTGGCGGCCAACGACTGTGTTTAAACACATACACAAGCGCATAAAAACAAAGCTCTTGCCAAAAGCCATGCAGTAAATTAAACTCCCAAACACCAGAACCTAAATACCCAAAGTGCGCTGCCAAAGCACGAGACGATAACCACAAAGTGACCCAATAGCGTGTTGGCGAAAGCAAATAAAAAGCAATTTTTATTCCCGCAGGAATAAATATAGCACTACTCTCTGGCACGGTTTCTAAATTAGTGCCAACCCAAAAAGCAGCAATGCAGGCAACAAAATATATTCCACCTAGTAAAAGGTGCTTTGTAATTTCTTTAATACATGCAATAGCAGAAAAGTTAAAAGCAGGTAGTGTACTAGGTAAGTTCATCTAGCTTTATTACTCCAGCATCAATGGCTATTTTTAACAGTTCAAACGAAGTGGTTACATTAAGCTTGCTGTAAATATTTGCCTTATGCACGTGCGCTGTTTTAGGCATTATTTCTAATTGTTGCGCTATTTGTTTCGCATTTAACCCTTTTGCTAACAGTGGTAAAGCTTCAAGCTCTCGGTTAGTTAACATAGTTAAAACTGAGCTTTGTGTATTTAGTGCAAAATTTACGTCTTCACTTATATAGCGTTTACCCAGCGCAACCGATTTAACTGCATCAATTAGCTCTTCCGACGCAGAGCGCTTAGACACATAACCAAGGGCGCCTAGGCGAAGTGCATTACTCACATAAGGTTCGTAATCGTGCATGGAGGCAACAATTGTTTTTATTTCAGGGAAATTTTCGTTAAGGTAGGTTAAAAACGTAAGGCCAGTTTGAGATTCATTAAGTGATATATCTACAATAAATATATCGGGTTGCTCAAGTGCAACGGCTAGTATTGCTTGGTCAACATTGCAAGCTTCTATTATTACTTCCCAGTCTGCATGTAGTTCTAATAGTTTTTTAAAACTGTCGCGTACTAATTGATGATCTTCAATTATTCCAATGTGCATGTATTTCTCCCTTTAGATTTATTATACATTGAAATACTTAACCATTAGCCAAAATATTTATTAAATTTAACTACCTAGTAAATATGACACTGCAAAAATAAAAGGGCAATAACGCTCAGTATTTATATATTTAAACGCAGACATTATAAATTAAATATAAGAGCTAAGTAGCCAAAATTTATACCCTAAGTAAAGGGCAGCATGCGTTCGGCTAGAACTCATGTTTTAAAACAAGGAACTTTTATGGCTATTACTATCAAAACAGGCACAATTGACGATGTAACCGCAGTGAGTAAACATGTCCCTGAACTATTAACCACTATTGATAATCAAACAGTACACAAACGTTTAAATAATAAAAAAGCACTTATATTAGTGGCCTACCTTGAAGATACATTAGTCGGTTTTAAAATTGGCTATGAGCAATCAACTACACAATTTTATAGCTGGCTTGGTGGCGTACATTTTAAATACCGTAGGCTTGGTATAGCTAAAAAGCTACTTATTCATCAGGAGCAATGGGCCGCTGAGCAAGGCTACACGCATATACATGTAAATTCGATGAACCGGTTTCCTCAAATGCTCACTATGTTAATCACAAACGGCTATCACATAGGTGGCTATGTCGATAAACAAAGTACGATGCAAAGTAAAATTAAGTTTGTAAAACAATTAGCAAAATAAAATAGGGCGCTTTATTCATCGTTATTTAACTATGTGCCATGTAGGGTTTAATTAACTATTGCAGGAACTGCTTACAGTAAGTAAATAACGCATATAAAGGAGTGACTATGTTTTTTGATGATATGCAGGGCTTAATACGCGTACTTATTATTGGCGTGCTGGGTTATGTAGCGCTGGTATTTTGGCTGCGTATATCGGGTAAGCGTACGCTTTCTAAATGGAACGTGTTTGATTTTATTGTCACTATTGCGCTGGGATCTATTTTAGCCTCGGTGATCATTACAAAAAGCGTTGCGCTGCTAGAGGGCATGCTCGCGTTTGTTGTGTTAATAGGGCTGCAATATTTTATTACGTGGCTAAGTGTACGCTCACCTAAATTTGCTTCGCTTATAAAAGCAGAGCCTACGCTATTGCTGAGTAATGGTGAATATTGTACGGCGGCGCTTAAATCGCAGCGGGTAACTAAATCAGAAATTCGCGCTGCCATTCGTGGTGCGGGTATATTAGCCATAGAAGATGTAGCCGCCGTAGTGCTAGAAACCGACGGCAGTTTTAGCGTACTTAAACAAAATAACAGTGGGTTAAAAACTGCGTTAAGTGATGTAAGCGAGCAATAAAGTAAGGCGCTAGTACTTATATTAATTAAGGCAGGTTTAATACCTGCCTTATCTTTTATTAAAGCCTAATTTATTTAGCGTGATGCTCTAACAAACTAAAGGTAGGTAAACGCCACTTAAAGCGAATTGACGCCATACGTATTAAGTAGCCTGCAACAAGGCTTACAATAATGCTGATGTTGTCATCAATATTGTAATGGTGCAGTGCTAGGAATAAGCTGGCAACCAGTAACGATACACTCGCGTATAGCTCGTTATGGAGTACTAAAGGCGCTTGGCGACATATTAAATCGCGCAGTAAGCCACCAAATACACCGGTTACAACCGCAGCCACAACGCAAATACCATAGTGCAGGCCCATATTTAGCCCAACTTGGCAGCCAATAATGCTAAACGCCGCAAGCCCTAGCGCATCTAAGCGCATAAAAATGCCTTTAAATTTAACAACCCATTTGGCAAGCCAGGTAGTAACAATACCCGCTATACAAGTAATTAATAAATACTCTGGGTGCTGAACCCAGGTAAGTGGGTAATTGCCTAGTAAAATATCTCGCACGCTACCACCACCAATTGCCGTTGCACTGGCAACCAGTACAACGCCAAACCAATCCATTTTCATTCGCCCAGCGCTAAGTGCGCCGGTCATGGCTTCTGCGGTAATACCAACAATATAAACAACGGTTAATAGCATGAGATAATCACTTGAAAATTGCACGTAAAAATAAGGTGTGGATTGTATAGATAAATTAAGTAAATAACGAATGAAAAATCATACTAAATTGGCTTAATTCAGATAGAAATAACTAATAACAAAACCGTGTGTAAACAAGCTGTTAAGCTAATCGCTTCGCAAAAGTTAGCTGTCGTAGAATAAAGGACAAATGGCCGTAATTTATAAAATAAAACAGGCTATTTTATTGCTGCATTTTAAACCTCAAAGCTCGGTATTTTCCCTATACGGTTAAGTATTTTGCAAACTAATTGGCGTCTTTAAATTAACCTAATATGAATATTTGGTTGCGTGGTAGCAATTTAGGAACGTATACTAACGATTCTTAACTTAAATGGAATTTGCGTAATCGCAGTTTAATCAGCACAGGTAAATACATGAACAAAGGATTGTTAAAAGCGTGGAATGACGAAAAGGGCTTTGGTTTTATTAAATCAGACACCCTAGAGCGCGACACCTTTATACACATTTCAGCGCTCAAACATATGAGCCGCAAACCTAAAGTGGGCGACACCATTTATTTTGAAGTCGCTACACAGCCTGATGGTAAAAACAAAGCCGTAAATTGCCGGATAGAAGGCGTAGCTGCACTTAAATTCACGCCTAAAAAATCAAACCATCACCGTGTTGCTAAATCTAATTTTACCGACAGCTTTTTAGGCAAAGTAGCCTCAATTAGCATTATCGCCGTACTTGGCTTTATCGCGTTAAATAAATACAACCATTATCAAAGTAGTGAGCAATTTAATAACCAAACACCTGTTATTACGAATGCCGATTTAGCCACTTTTGATGAAAAATATCCAAAAATTGTAATTCCTCAAAACACACAAAATTTTACCTGTGACGGCAGGCAGCACTGTAGCCAAATGACTTCCCGTGCAGAGGCGGTATTTTTTATAAATAACTGCCCGAATACAAAAATGGATGGTGATAGAGATGGTGACCCATGTGAGAACGATACAAGGTTTTAAAATGAGTGGTAATTTTAGAAATAAATTAGTTAAAGGTTAAGTTTAAGATAGGTTTTACTGTGTGCGTATATAAGTACAGTGTTGCGAGGTTTGCGCCATAACATAATTAAAAGTCGTTATGGGGTTAAATAACAAAGGCTACTGAGTAGCAATTGTTATTGTCTGTTTATAAACGAGTTGTTTGGTGTAATTACCGAACAACGTAATCTACGCCGTTTTGGGGTGTTATAACTCCTCAAAGTGAGGTTCAATAAGCAGTTATGTTTAACCGAGCTCCAATGCATTTTTCTAATAAAAAAGAACGCACGTTGGCTGATATAGAAGATACGTTTTATAAAGCTATGAGCGAGAACACCGTATTTTTATCTGTTAAAAAATCTGCATCTGCTTTAGAAAAACTTATTAAAACTGCTGAAGACTTAGCTGAAGAAATGGGTAACTTAAGAGAGGCATTTGAAGAGTCATCAAATTCATCTAGTAAAGTGGCTGGTGCTTTAAATTGGCTAACAGGCGCGCTTGTTTTAGTTGGCGTTGCTCAAGTAGTCGTCGCATTTATTAAATAAACATAACAAGGTGTTTTAAACGCAGCTAAAACAGTTGGTTAGGTTTCGCTCCGCTACAAATTATAAACCACTGCTTTAGTCCGCTTAATGCGGCGTTGACGCTATAGAATTACTCTTTTTAAATAAAAACAGCCTGTTTTATGAGTCCAAAATGCATTACCTAATGCTTTAAAAACGCTTAGAGTTAATCACAGAAGCTCGTTTTTTAATTGAATTTGGCTGTTGGAGTTATTCTACAGTCTTGTTATGTGTGCATGTGGTGTTCATTACTGAATTGGTTTCTAAAACGTATAAAATTAAAATTCATAAAGCTTGAGGAAATAAAATGAAAGAAAGTAATATTTTTAAGGATATGGAAAATGATATTAATTCATCTAATTTAGATGAAACCGCAAAAAAAAAGTTTTATGAAAATATATTAAATTTAAAAAATAAACAAACAAACTTGATGATAACTGGCGCAACAGGTTGTGGTAAAAGCTCTACAATAAATGCGATGTTCAATATGGATGTTGCTAAAGTTGGTATAGGTGCTGACCCCGAGACAATGGAAATAACAAAATATGAATTAGATAATCTAATTTTATGGGATAGTCCTGGATTGGGGGATGGAAAAGAGAAAGATATAAAACATTCAAAAGCGATCATTTCAAAGCTTAATGAATTGGATTCAGATAACAAGCCACTAATTGATTTAGTTTTAGTTATTTTAGATGGTGGAAGTCGGGATCTAGGTACATCTTATGAATTAATAAATTCGGTAATTATTCCTAATATTGGTGAAAATGCAAAAGATAGAGTTTTAATTGCTATCAATCAGGCCGATGTAGCAATGAAAGGCAGATATTGGAATTTTGTAAGTAATAAGCCTGAACCTAAGCTCGTCGATTTTTTAAATGATAAAGTTAAATCTGTGAAAAATAGGGTTAAAGAAGCAACAGGAATAAATATCGAGCCTATTTATTATTCAGCAGGTTTTAAAGATAGTGATGAAGAACAAAAACCTTACAATTTATCTAAGCTACTTTATTTTATTGTTAAAAATACACCTATAGATAAACGATTGGCTTATGTGAATGCTACTTCGGATGAGAAAGAAATGTGGCAAGATAGCGATGAAATCAAGGATTATACGGCTGAACTTCATAAGTCATTTGTAGAAACTATTGTAGAAACATCTAAGGCAGGCGGAGAAATAGGTAAAGAGCTTGGTAATATACTGGGTATGGGAAAAACGGGTGAAGCTATTGGTAAAGTTGCTGGAGCCGCGGTTGGAGCTGTAAAATCTTTAGTCAGCAGTGTTGGCTCTATTATCAAAGATCTATGGTAATTGAATGTATAAAAATTATAGAGAAACAGATTTCATTACAGGCTTAAATATTATTGGGATCAATCCATTAGATATTATGGTTACAGGAGTTACAGGAGCTGGAAAATCTACAACATTAAACAGTATATTTCAAAAGGATATTGCTAAGGTTGGAAAAGGTGTAGATCCTGAAACAATGACTTTAACGAGTTATATGCTCAATGATTATTTCCGACTGTGGGATACTCCTGGTTTGGGGGATGGAATCGAAAAGGATCGTGAACATTCTAAAAAAATAGTTGAGTTGCTCTACAAAGATTATTCTATGAGCGATAACAAGCATGGCTTTATAGATATGGTTCTAGTGATCATAGAAGGCTCAAATAGAGATATGGGAACAAACTATAAACTATTAAATGAAATAATTGTCCCAAATTTCCAAAAAGAAAGAATTGTTGTAGCTGTAAATCAGGCTGATATGGCAATGAAAGGTAGATACTGGGATTATACCAATAATGAGCCAATGGAGAAACTAAAGGATTTCTTAGAGTCTCAGACTATTTCTATTCAAAATCGAGTAAAGGAAGCTACTGGAGTTAGTATCATTAAGCCTATCTATTACTCAGCAGAATATGGGTATAATATTGATGTCCTCCTAGATTTACTTGTTGATAATATGCCAAACCAAAAAAGAAATTTAGTTTTAAAGTAAAAGCATACATGCAAGTCGTTTAATAGGTATAATTTTTTAGTTTGTGTATCGGTAAGTTTAGACTTATTAGTAAAAAAGCTAAAACTGTATACTTGTACTTTATCATCGGAGTTGTTTGATGAGTACGGTATTATCGTTAAGGATAGTTCCTAGTTTCACTTAGCTTTGTGCGGATGAAATTTTAATAAATTATGGAGTAAATATTAAGGTGGAAAGTAACTTAGTAAAAATATGCTATGAAGGAGAAACTGGATCATCTGATATCAGGACATGCCAGTACGAAGATATTCTTCACGTGTCACTTAAAGATGTATTAATTACTCTTAACAAAGAAAATAGAGAGCTAGATGAAAAGCATATATCTAAATCAATGGCAGGAATAATAAAAAATCAACTTAGTTCATTAGATACTGATGAATATATTATGATTCCAGCCATAAATCCCACTTTCACAGAAGAAAAAGAAATTTTTGTAACTCAACCCGGATTATTTCGTGTTCTATCAAGTGACAAAAGCAAAGCAGGTAAAAGATTTCAAAAATGGCTATATCATGAAGTAATACCTTCTTTAACTAAACATGGTTGTTATCCACCGCCATTAATTCCTAAAGGTTCAGCTTTATCGCAAATGGCCGAAATATTGGCTCAAAATTCAAGGGCTCTAGCTAATGCGATTGTTCGTCAAGACAAATTGGAAACCGAAGTTGAAGATGTAAAATCTAAACTTGGAAGTATAGACGATCGCCTTGCATCAATTGAAGTTGGTGATAAAGATTTAAAACATATTATTACTGTGAAAGAAAGGCTTGAGTTTTTAAATATTACAGTATCAAAGAGTAAAGAGTTTGAGATTGTTGTTTGGTGCGAAAATATAAACTTTAAATATTCAGAACCAAGAATTGCATGTCCTTCAGGTGAAAGAACTAGAGCACGTTACTCGGTTAATATAATAGATGAAGCTATCGAGTTAGTTATTCAAGCTGGGAATTGAAGCTTATGAATAGTGAGCAGAGACATCAATACATATATTGGCTAAAAGCTTTTAATAAAGGCTATTTTTAACCCTCTAAAAGCGAAGCGCCTCATAGCCTCTTTGTGGATTAGCCTTAAAAAATAAGATGGCTGACACTTCAAACATAAAACATCGGCGAATTAGAAAGGCAAGGGGTCAAATCTTGACTTCACACATCAAAACTTAAATTAGTCAAAATTGCTTTGATATAAGCTATTTATAGCCTCTAAAAGCGAAGCGTCTTATAACCTCTCTGTGAATTAGCCTTTAGATTACGAAAAGGGTATTAACTTGAAATACGAACGTATTAAATTTAACTGGGAGAGTTTTATTTGTTTAATTAGATTTGACAAGTTGCTACGTTACAAGGAACGTTTAGTTAAGGCTCTAGCATTGCTAATTACCTTATTATCATTTTATTCAAATGCAGAAACTAAAGTCTATGAAGGGTTTCAGTTTTATGAAGTAGCTCCTACATCTAAAAACGATCTATTAAGAACGTTAAATAGGACTTCACCGATAAGGGAGAATGGAGAAGTTTTTCATGGATATACAAAATATAATATTAACTGGCGGTTTTGGTGGAAGACCAATGACAATCAATGTGTTTTTACTAAAGTTGAAACAACATTAAAGTTAAAATACACACTGCCTAAATTAAAATCTTCGAAACCTGATGTTAAAGCTATTTGGTCTAATTGGTATCCAAACTTGAAAACTCATGAAGAAGGGCATGGTGAATTAGCTAAAAATATAGCTAATAAAATAGATAAAAAGTTACTTTCTATTGGCCCTAAATCTGACTGTAATATATTAGAAAAATCTGCAAATAATTTAGCTTACAAGTTAATGGATGAATTAAAGGAAGCAAATAAAAATTACGATGTAAATACTAATCATGGCGAGACACAGAAGGCATGGTTGTATTTGCATTTGGATAAGAGTGGGGGCAACCATTAGGAAAAATATGAGCTGAATGGAAGCAACCTTGACTTCATACATCAAACCTAAATTAGTTAAAAGCTTTTGATATAAGCTATCAATACCATCTAAAAGCGCAGCGTCTCATAATCTCTTTGTGAGTTAGTATCTAGATTACTAAGAAGGAGGAAAATTGGAATGCGCAAGGCGTATACTTCAAGCGTAAAACATCGGCGAATTAGCACTCTTATTCACGCCGATGTTTATAACCTATTTAAGTAACTACATTACTCGTAAGGCATTAAGCCTTAGTCTGCTTTACGGTTAAGGCTAAATAAGCAGATTGCTAGAAGTAACGTTGCAATCATGCCTGATGCACCAGCAACGCCTGATGGTAGGATTCCATCACGCCCAGCAATAATTAATACTGCATTTGCAAGCATTGCAACCGCGCCTGCTAGGGCTGTAAGGCCGCCAATGGCTTTGCCACCTTTAGCTAAGTAAGACAGGCCAAAAACAACAGCTGCTAATCCTAATAATAATTTAGCTGCGTAGTAAATCATAAATGATAAAGACACCACGCCGCCAATTAAAGGTTGTGCGCCTTCTACTGCGCCCGCTACTTTGCCAAATGTTGAAAACAACGTTAGGCCAATGCTTACCTGTACTATGTTAAGTATTGCGCTAAATGTGATAGCCGACCAACCTAGTTGAGCGTTTTTAGCTTGCACCATAGTGGTACTTGCAAAGGCCACAAGCACAGTAAACAGCACGGCTTCTAGTCCCCATGCATACTGTCTTGAAAAGCTAATTTCAGCACTGTAAAGGGCAGTAAAAATAGCTTGGGTTATCGCCAACGCCAACAATAACGATGCTGTAATTAGGGTGGTGCGCTTATGTGTAAATTCCATTATGTACCTCTTATAATTTTATATTTGACGCTTTAAAAGTTGTAGTCGCTTTGCATACATCAAACAGATGAAAGTATTGTTGCTATAAGACAGGTAAAGCGGAGTAATTATTTCACTAAAACCAATAAAAATAATAATTAATATCAAATAGGCTAAAACTTGCGCTTTTAATGAAACTTAAATTGGCAAAGCCACATTGAGTTAAGCTGTTAAGCCTATAAAAGCGAGGCGCCTCTTATCCTTTTTATGAATTAACCTTTAAATTAAATGTTGGGGTTACTTCGACTAACTAAGGTGGTTGTTTATTTAAAAGGAAATTAAAACAATCGCTTAATAAAGCATATATACCCACAAACAATGTTTATGGGTATTTTGTGTGACCAAGCTAAATATTATTTATTAAGATAAAAGCCTAAAGTGAGACCAATCACTTAATGCGATAATAGTTTGCTCTGTAGGCGGGGCTACATAGATTAAACCTGCAATGGCAATTATTGATGCCAAGGTAATTAATTTATTGTCGAAGTCAGCTATTTTTAACGCGGTGCCAAAGGAGCGTTTAATGGTGACATTGCTTAAATCTACACTGTAAATTTCATCGAGTAATAAATGAATTAACCCGCCGATTAAAATAAACCCACCTGTTAACCAGGCAAAGGTGGCTGCTTGTGTGGTTGTTTGCTCGTTTAGTTGCCACGTTACTTGCGTTGTTAAAAGCGCGCATAGCACTAAAAATAATAACGAGTGGCAGCTGCCTCTGTGCACGGTGATCCATTCAAAAATGGGCCTAATAATGTATTTCATAAACCCGTACACCAATAACGGCACTACGATTAGCACTATAAAACTAATTTCGATTATTAGCTCGGTGGTTATGTAATGCAGCACCAGTAATACAGCGCTTAGTGCGAATAAGTTAAAAATAGTATTGAGCGAGGTTGAGTTATCTGAGTCTATGTCGGGTAATAAGCCGCCAATTGAGCCTAAAAACCATAACCAAAGTGCGCCGTTTAAATCAATATGGCCTGCAGATAATAAAGTGGCCGAGCCTAAACCTGTGATGATGACTGCAGTATTAAGATGAGTATTGAAATTTGCCATTGTATCTCTTGATAGAAAAATAGGTTGGCATTCTAGCAATTGAAAAGTTCATTGTTCAATTTACTTTAAAGGTAAGGCGTAAATAACTTAAGTACTTAATATTAAACGCTGCGTTATGAATGATTTTAACCTAAATGGTTATGGATTTTTGTAATAGGCAAAACCCGTTGAATAAATCAACGTGGGTAACACTATTAAAACCTCTGCATCATTTGTTAATTATTAATATGTTATAGTGTTGCAATACGTGTTTGATATAGTATAACATTCAACGCATTCTAATTTCCCTTAATAGAGTTTGAATGTGAGTACACCTACAGCTGTTAATCAAACATCACCGAAAGAATCTCCACGTGTGGAACAAACACGTAATGAAGCCCTAAATACAACTCAAGCCGCTACTCAAGCAGTTAAAAGCGAAGCCATTATTGAAGTGGACTCGTTAAGTTTTAGCATTAAAAACAACGCCATTTTAAAAAACCTAAACTTTAGCGTAGGCTCAGGCGAAATTTACGCGTTACTTGGCGGTAACGGAGCGGGTAAATCAACCACGTTAAAAACTTTGCTTGGGTTTAATAAACCCACTCAAGGCTCTGTAAAAGTAGCGGGCAAAGAGGTAACACACGCACTTGATTTTGTACGCGGCAAAACGGCGTATTTGCCAGAGTCGGCAACGTTATATCCGCATTTAACTGCCCGCGAAAACGTGGCGTATTTTTTATCGCTTGCTGATATTAAAAAAACCGATGAACAAATTAATGCTGCGTTTAACCGTGTAGCGCTACAGCAAGCTGCATGGCAGCGTCCTATGCAAACGTATTCTAAAGGCATGAGGCAAAAAACCGCGATTGCACTGGCTATTTTACGCCAAGCACCCATATTTTTACTCGATGAGCCTACATCGGGCCTTGACCCTGTTGCTATTGATGAGTTTAACCAGTTAGTGCGTGAGCTTGCATTAACCGGCGCCACTATTTTAATGGTAACGCACGATGTATACGGCGCATGCCAAGTTGCAAACCGAATTGGTTTATTAAGAGCGGGCGAGCTGGTGGGCGAATTTGACGCGCCTCAAAACGGCCGAATTGATACCGAGCAAGTTCATGCCGCGTTTGCACAAAGAGGCGCGTAATGAGCAAAAATAACTTTTCAAAGGTGGTGATAGTTGCCAAAGATGAGTGGCGCTATTGGCTTCGCTCAAAACTGGCGATGACCGTTTTAGCCATAGGTTTATTATTTACGCTTTCATCGGTGGTGGTGACTGCCATAACAATGCACGAACTCAGCCACACTCGTAATGAATTACAAAGCAATGCAGAGCAAAGCTTTGCTGAGCAGCCCGATCGCCACCCACACAGAATGGTGCATTACGGGCATTACGCATTTAGAACCCCAACCCCACTGAGCACCCTAGATCCGGGGATTGATGCCTACACAGGTAACTCAATATTTTTAGAAGGGCATAGGCAAAATAGTGCAATGTTTGCCGAGCAGCGCCAAGGCACAGCTTTAACAAAACTTGGCAGCTTAACGCCAGCTTTTATAGTGCAAACATTAGCGCCGTTACTGCTTATTTTAATTGGTTACAGCTCTATTAGCCGTGAGCGCGAATCGCAAACGTTGTCGTATTTATTAGCGCAAGGCACCAAAGGCAGCACGCTTATTGCGGGTAAAGGGCTAGCGCTTTTGTGTGTTGTTGGGTTAATTATTGCGCCATTAGCGGTGTCGGCGTTATTTACGCTGGGCGCGGGTGAGAGCCTTTTAGCAGTTGTTAGTTTTATTGTGGGCTATGCATTGTATTTAAGCGTGTGGGTGTTAGTTGTTTTATTAGCATCGAGCGTGTTTAGTAAAAATAGTGGCAGCTTTACAGCGCTTGCGTTTGTGTGGATTTTACTGTGCATTGTTATGCCCCGCGTAGCAAGTACCAGTGCCTCTACGGCTGTGCCATCGGCCGGTAAAATAGAAACCGACTTTGCAGTAAAAGCTGAGCTTAGAAAACTAGGTGATGGCCATAACACCAACGACCCCGCCTTTAAGCAATTTAAACAATCTCTGCTAAAAAAATACAACGTAAACAGCATTGATGAGCTACCAGTAAACTTTAGAGGGTTAGTGGCCAGTGAATCAGAGGCTAAACAAACTAAGGTATTAAACCAGTTTGCCGAGCAGCGCATGCAAAGTGAGCTTAAACAAACGCAGGTATCGCGTTACTTTGGTTGGGTATCGCCTATGGTGGCTATTCGCTCGCTGTCGATGATTGTAGTGGGCACAAGCATAGAAACCCATCATCGCTTTTTACGCGAAACCGAACAGCTGCGCTTTGATTTTGTTCAAGGGCTTAACAAAGTACACATTGAAAAGCTTGATTACCAAGTTGATATGAACCGTAACGCCAATACCGAGGCTACTAAAAAAGCGCGCGTAGGATCAGAGAACTGGCAAATACTGCAAAACTTTACCTTTGATGTAGATAGCGCTGATGTTCGCGCGCAAAGAAGTGTACCTGCTTTTTTACAGTTAATACTGTGGATTGTAGTACTTGTAGGCGGTATTAAATTGGTAGGAAAACGTTTGATATGAGTTATTTAATTACACAACTTACACGAGAATGGGGCTTTTTACTGCGTCAAAAGTACCTTGTGGTATTGCTGTTATGTAGCTTTGTTTTATCGGGCTTTGCAATATACAGCGGGCTTAGCGAAGTAAGTGCGCAGCAGCAAACAATAGAGCGTTTAAAAGAGGCAGATCAAAGCGACCGCGCTAAAGTGCATCAAAAGCAAGACGATCCGGGCATGTTGGCTTATTACAGTTTTCATTTAACGTATTCTCAGCCATCTAACCTTGCATTTGCTGCATTAGGGGAACGCGATATATTCCCGTGGAAACACCGTATTAATTTATTGGCAATAGAGGGGCAAATTTACGAAAGCGATTCGCAAAATGCCGAGCTGGCACAGGCCGGTAAAATTGATTTTGTATTTGTAATTAGCGCCTTAGCACCACTGGTTATTATTTTGCTGTTTCATGACTTATTTGCAAATGAGCGCACTAGCGGCAGGCACGACTTACTGGTTACTACGGCTAAATCGTACTTTGCCTTGTGGGGCGCACGTATAACGGTAAGGTTTTTAGCAGTAATAGTATGTTTAATGCTGCCATTTTTTATAGGTGCATTTATAGCTGGGGCAAGCGCGTTTGAAATTGCGTATGTATCGCTACTTTGTATTGCATACCTTGCATTTTGGACTGCGCTGAGTGTGTGGTGGGGCAAAAACGCGACTAGTGCGCCGCGCGTAGCCTCTGGCCTAATTGGTTTATGGGTATTATTTGCTTTTATTATTCCTATTTTAGGCGACCTTGCTATAAATAAGTCGGTGCATTCGCCTAAGGGTGGCGACATTATGCTTACTCAGCGTGAAGCCGTAAATGATGCCTGGGATTTACCAAAATCTGCCACTATGCAGCCTTTTATTAAAGAGTACCCAGCACTTGCGCCATACATTGCTATGAGCAGTGAGTTTGAGTGGAAATGGTATTACGCATTTCAGCAAATGGGCGATTTAAAAGCAGCGCCGCTCTCTAAAGAATACCGAGACGCAGCCGCTAAAAAATATGACTTAGCAGGCGTTGTGTCGTGGTTTTCGCCACCGCTGTTATTGCAGCGCAGCTTAACGCGAGCCGCCCAAACCGACTCAGTAGCGGCGTATGCATACGAGCAGCAAATTCGCGATTATCATCAGCAATTACGTGAGTTTTATTACCCTTGGTTATTTTATAAGGGTAACCCGCCTAAATCAGTTCTAAATAATATGCCACGCTTTGAGGCTATAGCAAAGTAACCCTTACTAGGTGCGCTAAACGCCGTTGTTTAGCGCACCTAGTAACAACACCATAATTATAAAATACTTATATTACTAACAAGGTTCACAATGAAAACCAACACAACAGGGCTTAAGCTCACCTATTTAAGTGCGTGCCTAGTAAGCTTATTTAGCAGCCAGGTTTTAGCTGCTGATCAAAACCAGCAAACACACAGCGCAAACACAAACATTGAAAGACTGTCTGTAGTTGCTACGCGCCAAGCTTACCAAGGTAACTTTAGCCAACTAGAAACTCCACAATCAGAGCTTAAAATTGATTTAGAAGCGCTTGAAAATGCAGGTGCAGTAAGCCTAGACCAAGCGCTTGATTTATCGGCCTCGGTTGCACGGCAAAATAACTTTGGTGGGCTTTGGAATAGTTTTTCGTTACGTGGCTTTGTAGGCGACGAAAACCTACCCAGTAACTACTTAGTAAATGGTTTTAATGCTGGGCGCGGTTTTGGTGGCTCGCGTGATTTGTCGGGTATTGAGTCGGTTGAGGTTTTAAAAGGCCCGCGTGCGGCTTTATTTGGCCGTGGTGAGCCAGGTGGTACAGTCAACCTAGTTACTAAACGCCCAACGCTTGATACGCAAGGTGAAATTAAGCTCTCGGTAGCGAGTTTTGATACTTACCGCGCCGATGTAGATTACACCACAGCGCTTAACGATGACGTTGCAATTAGATTGGTTGGTTTTTACGAAGACGCCCAGAGCTTTAGAGACACCATAGAAACCACTAAACACGGCTTTAGCCCGTCAATAGTGTGGAATATTAACGACAGCAGCCAACTTGTTTACGAGCTTGAATACAGCGACCAAGAAGTGCCGTTTGATAGAGGCGTATTAGCCATAGATGGCGAACTTGGGCTTATTCCACAAAGCCGTTTTTTAGGTGAGCCGGGCGATGGCCCAATCGAAGCCGATGTACTAGGGCATCAGTTAGAGTACATTCATGACTTTGGTGATAACTGGAGCATTTTATTTGGTGCAAACTACCGTGATACCTCTATGGAAGGCTTTGCAACCGAAACCGGTTTTGGCGGCGTAGTTAATGGCGAAGTAAACCGCTTTAGGCGCTACCGCGATTTTGATGCTCAATACCATGTATTGCGTGCAGAGCTAAGCGGCAGCCTTGAGCTGGGCGGTTTTGAGCACCGTTTAATTATGGGTGTTGACGCTGATAAATTTGAAAACGATCAATTTATTTTACGTGTACGGGGCGATCAATACATTAATGTATTTAACCCTGTATACGGCGCGTATGAATTACCAACGCCTACATCTAATACCGACCGCGTAGAGATTCAAGAGTCGGTAGGGGTATTTATTCAAGACCAAATAAGCGTAACCGATAAGTTAGATATTCGTATTGGTGCCCGTTTTGATGATTACGAGCAGCGCTTAAATAACCGTTTAGCAGGCACTAATACTAAACAAACGCAGTCGCGCGTGAGCCCGCAGTTTGGTGTGGTGTATGAAGCCGGTGATTATGTATCTGTTTATGCAGCCTACGGCGAAAACTTTCGCCCGCTTTCGGGTGCTGATACCAATGGCGATGGTTTTGAGCCAAACCAATCTACCTCTGCTGAGCTAAGTGTAAAATTTACCCTTAACGATGGTGCGTTATTTGGTACCGTTGCTGTATTTAAAGTAGATCAAGACAACATGCTAGTAGTAGATGACCCAACAGCGTTTACCTACGCAGCCATAGGCGAAGCGCAAAGTAAGGGAATAGAATTAGACCTAACGGGTGAGCTTAGCGATAGTTTAGAAATTTGGGCGTCGTATGCGTATGTAGATGCCCAAATACAAAACGCATTTTTTGATGCTAACTTTGGCTACACAGTAGAGGCCGGCGAGCCACTTTTAAATGTACCAGAGCATCAACTTAGCTTGCAGCTTGTTAAATCGGGCGAGTTATATGGCAATGCAATTAAATTTGGTGGCGGGCTATTATTTGTAGATGAACGCAATGGCTATTTTGGTACCGACTTTAAACTACCCAGTTATACAACCGCGCGTGTATTTTTAAATTACGATGTAACAGACGCGATTGGTGTTAAGGCTGAGGTAAATAACCTGTTTGATGAAACGTATTACACAAACTCGTTTGCCGATGCATGGGTACAACCTGGTACCCCGCGTAACGTTAAATTTTCTGCCTCTTATAAGTTTTAATTGGTATTTTGCTCTGTAAACGTAAAAAGGTCGCTTAGCTAAAGCGACCTTTTTTATTTGGCGTGTTTGTATTTTTTTAATATTTTAGAGTACTCGCCTGAATTTTTTAACTTTTGCAGCTGTATATTAAAGTCATCACGTAATTTTTTTGATTTAAATAAATAGCCACTAGGGCTTTTACCAAACAGCGCAAAGTGATCTACAGGTTGTGTGCTATCAATACCTTTAAGGGTTGAGCGATAGTAATTAAAACTTTGTTTATCCATTTGAATCACATTAGCCTTGTTTGAAAAAAGCATTTTAACTTGAAGAGATTGGTCGTACACTTCGTAATATTGTGTATTGGCTTTTGCCATTTTTGCATATTCTTCACCTAAATGTATGCCGGCGCTGGGCCACGAGATTAAGCTGTAATGTGTTAAATCTGAAATTTTAGTAAAGTTAAAATGCTTGCTCCTTAGGGCTATCGCAACGTTTTCGTATTCATAGGCTTCATTTGATATATAACCGCTTAGGAGATTGCCGTTTTCTGTGCTTAAGTTTATGTCGGCTAGTATGTCGAGCTTTCCATCTATATACTCTTTAGCGCGGCGAGTATAAGGGTAATAGCGTGGCTCTATTTGATAACCTAAAGGGGTTAACGCGGCTTTAATAATATCGAGGGTTAGCCCGCTGTTGGTATGTGACATTACAAAAGGTGGTAGGGTTTCGCCAAAACCTACAACTAATTTTTGTTTAGTAGGCGATGCACAGGCAAAAGAGGATACAAGCAGTGTAGTTATTATAAAAAAGTTTAACTTCATTAGGCTGTTTAAATTAACTTAGCATACTAAAAAGATAGTAACTAAGTGGTTATGTAACAAGTAAATAGCCCATTAAAGTATGATTAAATACCTTTAATGGGCAAGTATTAGGCACAAAAGGTTAAACTTGGCACCGTTTAAAAAGGTGCGTAGCCGTCTGGCGTTGTTTTTGGCGTAGTCCAACGCTCTTTTGCATCAATATCTGTACGTTTAGAACCCGGCGCTGGTATACGGCCATTATCGCCAAAAAGCCATAACACTAGGTTTGTTCTGTCGCCACTGGTTATAGGTTTTGCCGCGTGTGGTACATTGCCTTTGTGGATCATGGCGGTGCCTGGTTTAAAGCTAAGTTGCACAACTTTTTCGTTTACTTGGTCGTAAAAATCAAGTTCTGATCCGCTAAATTCTTCCCCAGGTAAGTTTAAATTAATATTTAATGTTACTGATGATGCATCAGTATGCGGACGAATAGACGCATCTGTACTTGGGTCGTAATAAATAGAAAAGCCGAATGTTTGCGTATCGTAACCTATGATTTCAGGAAACAATAAACGTGAAATAGGGCGCATGTATGTATTTAATACTTGGTTATAAAATGCCTGAAAACTAGGAGCAGCTAAATAGCCCTCTGAGCGTTTGTCGAGCATGGCGCCGCGGCGGTTTAATACAATACCGTACGGTGGACGCATAGGAATGTTAGCATTCCATACTTTTTCTAGGTAACCACGTAAAACTGCTAGGCGCTCAGGATCAAAAAATTGAAACTGATAAACATCAGTCGCTACTTCTTCTAGTAGTGATTTTACTAAATGCTCTTTAGATGGATCTTCCCATGCTGCATTAACGGCTTCACGTAAGTTTTTATCTAGTAATGAATCGTCAAGGGTAAAGGTGGTTGTATCTACTTCGGTTTCTTCCCACTCTTTCCAGGCTTGTGTAAGTAGTTGGTCGTTGTTGTACCAAAAATGCTGTACAGAGTGCTCACGATTTAACATGGCTTCTCTTGAAGGTAACGCTAGAGCACGAGCAAGTTGTAATTGGGTGGCAGACATAATGTGTAACTCCAGTTGTTGAATTAGGTTTTATCAATCTAGGAGTGCAATTTATTATATTTATAAAGTTAGATAAATAAGGTGTTTTAGGAAACAGTATCAAAATAATGTTTATAATTAGGGGCGGAATGAATAGAATTAGCTGTTAGCTGTTAGCTGTTAGCTGTTAGCTGTTAGCTGTTA
>NZ_LJSP01000003.1:1247-376461 GCF_001399995.1 Pseudoalteromonas sp. P1-11 | reverse complement strand
AGCTGTTAGCTGTTAGCTGTTAGCTGTTAGCTGTTAGCTGTTAGCTGTAATGGGGATGGGTTTGTGTAAACCCATCAATTGTTCTAACTATAGATTTTTAATGTGTGACTCTATCGCCCCAAATTTCTTCTAGGCGGTTATCGCGTCCGCAGCGCCAGCGGTAGGTATTGTAGCGTATGGGGTTATTTTTATAATAATCCTGATGGTAGCTTTCTTTACCTTTAATTGGGTAAAAAGTGCTGGCATTAAGTATTGGCGTGACCACTGTTTGATTTGGGAATTCTGCTATTACGGCTTGTTTGGTTTGCTCTGCTATTTTGCGCTCTTGCTCGTTAGCTACAAATATGGCGCTTAAATAACTTGGGCCTTTATCGCAAAATTGGCCTTTGGCATCAAAGGGATCAATATTTACCCAAAAATGATCAAGTATGCCTTTGTAGCTTACTACATCAGGGTCGTAAGTAATTTGTACTGCTTCATAATGGCCTTGATGGGTACCATTGTAGGTCGGGTTTTTAATTTTACCGCCGGTAAAACCCGATATAACATCTTTTACGCCTTTAAGCTTTTCAAAGTCGCTTTCCATACACCAAAAACATCCACCGGCTAAAACTGCTTTTTCGGTTTTGGCTGCATGTGAAAAGGTGCTAAACAACATTGCGGCAGATGTTAATGCAAGCGTAAGTGATTTTTTCATATAATAATCTACCTCTAGTATGAGTTTAAATACATATTCTTAATAGTTAGACCCTTTAACTGTAAAACCTATTTCATTGTTTTTAGTAGGCTAACGTGAATAGCGGAAAAAGTAATATACGTAATGGTTTTTAATTAAGGCCATACGTACATTGGGCAACCTCTGTAGCACAATGTTGTATTATCAGAGTGTGTTTATTAAAGTGAAAGCATTGAGATAAAAGTAGCAGGTGTTAAATGAACCAGTTAACCGAAAAATCGATAAGTTGCCCGTATTGCGGCGAAAGTATAGAAGTATTATTAGACGCGGCAGATATTGGTGAGCAATACATAGAAGACTGCCAAGTATGTTGTAAGCCTATTTCGTTTGTTGTTTTTGAAGATGAAGACGAGTTAAAAGTAAATGTATACAGTGAAGACGATACATTTTAATCCTTCGTTACTCTATATATAGTTGGCTGCACAGTGGCAGCCACTTCCGTTTATACACGGGCGCTAGCTATTATTTTGCTCTCGGGCTAATTGGTTTGGTAACAGCTCTTCTACTATTTCGCGTGCGGGGAGTGTATAACGTGTGCCGTCAAACATTACCGAGGTAAACTCGTTTATATTAGTAATGCCTGTTAGGGTCCAGCCCTCACCACGTTTAGGACAGTATACGGTTGTGGTAGGTTGAATTACTTTAAAATCGTCGCTCATTATTGCTCTCAATATTGGCTATAAAGATAATGCTTGTGAATACGCTATGGTAAGTTAATAATGCTTAACCATAAAGCGCTATTTTAACTCCTGTATAAAATGTTTAAAACAACTCAGCTTGAACGCGTTACATTGCGTTTAATTACCCATAAGCATGCCCCGCAGTTATTTTCTATTTTGAATCACCCGCAAGTGAGCGAATTTAACGACTATAAAACCCCCTTAAGTAAATGCCAAATTAAGCAATTAATTCAAGACGATATTACCGCCTATTACGAAGGCGAAGTGATAAGAGTGGCTATTGAACATAATATAAATGGCAAACTTATGGGCACCTGCGGGCTTTATAATTTATCGCCTTGTAAAAGTAGGGCGTTTATTGGGTTTGAGCTTGATCCTATGTATTGGGATAAGGGCATTATGTTTGAGGTAATAACCGGCTTTGTTAAAACACTTAAACAGGCTATACCGCTTAATTACTTAGCGGCGCAGGTAAGTGCACATAATGCGCGTTCGCATAACTTATTAGTTAAATTAGGCTTTAGTTTGGGTGAGCATTCTATTTGGTATAAACACGTTTAGGACTGCATTAGTCATGTATTAGTGCTGCATTTACATTATACACGTTAGTAAATTTCATCATAAGAGGAACAAATGCAATATAAAAAATAGCCAATTTGGCTTATAGTTAAGCGTAAGCAAATGAATTTGTTACCCGAGTTTTTAAAACGTGTTCGCTTAACAAGGATTTTATATGCTAGAAAAACTATCTCAAGATGCCCTCGTTATTTGGGCCACTATTGACCCAATAGGGACTATGGCGCTTTTTGCTGCGCTGACTTCTCATTTAAGTGATCAACAACGTCGTAAAACTGCGTTTAAAACTGTGCTATATGCAGGCGCTGTGTTACTTGGCTCTATTTTAATAGGGCAGCTTATTTTAAATGCGATGGGTATACGGCTGGTATCGTTTCAGTTAGGGGGCGGGATAATTTTATTTTTGTTTGGCTTACAAATGATATTTGGCAATGATTCTAACAAAGCAAAACAAGACCCAGGGCACGATATTGCAGTGTTTCCGCTTGCTATACCTGCTACCGCCACACCAGGTGCTATTTTAGCCGTTATATTACTTACCGATAATCACATTCATCCAATTACAACCCAAATAGGCACAGCTTTAATTACACTGGCAGTGTTAGGTGTAACCTTAATTTTGTTGTTGCTGTCGGGCAAAATTATAAAGCTAATTGGTATTGGCGGTGCGTCTATTTTAACCCGTGTGATGGGGATGATACTGGCTGCTTTTTCTGTAGAGCTGATTATGACTGCACTTGAAGTTAAGCAGTGGGTTAAGCTCGATTAAATAACTCCTAAACATTTAAAGGAATGACGCATGGCAATAAAAATAACAAAACACTATTTTATTAATTTAAGTTTAGCCGTAGTCATTTTTGCTATCGGTATTTTAGCCATACGCTATTACAACCATTATGTATCGCACTATACCGACGTAACAATTAACTCAAGCGTGCTTAATGAGTCGCGCAAAGTGTTTATAAGATTACCCGTTAATTACGATCCTAAAAGAGCGTATCCGTTAATTATTAAAACCGATGGTAACTTTAATTTAGATACATGGGATAAAGCACTTACAAAACAAGCTAAGAGTGAAAAAGGGGATAAGGCTATATTGGTGTCTATTCCTAATTTGTTTTTTACAGATACACGTAATCGCGATTTAGTGCCTCCTTATGCTCGCCAAGATGTAAATACACAAGCGCGCCCAGAAAATGAAACACTTATAGAGGCAAATGGTGAAGCTGACAAGTTTTTAGCGTTTATTGAAACCGAGTTACTTCCGTATTTATCGGTAAAATATAAGCTTAGTAATAACCGTGTATTAAGTGGTTTTTCGGCAGGTGGCAGCTTTGTGCTTTATACACTGCATACAAAACCTGAACTGTTTAATGGCTACTTTGCTTTTAGCCCAGCGGCTTGGTATGACGATATGACAGTGGTTAATAATGTAGAAGCATTTTTAACTACTCAAGCAAATAAAATTAAGTCGCCTACTTATTTATACCTTTCTGTGGGTGGAGCAGAACATCCGTTAATGTTAAAAGCGTTTGATAATTTAGAGTCTGCTTTAATAGCAAACCCTAATAACAACCTTGTGTGGCAAAGCGCTATAAACGAAGGTGCTGAACATTCAGATAATCCAACACTGAGTGTATCAAAGGGGTTAGCTGGTTATAGTACATTTATTAAAAATAGGTAGATAGTCTCAAACGATAGCTGTATGCATATACAGCTATCGGTGTTTTATCTATTTATGTTACGAATTAACTGGATAGCACTTCACTTAGTTTAATGTTATTAACGAGTTACAGAGGGAAGTTGTTTTAATTTATTTTTGCACAAAAAATAAATTAAAACTGTATTTATATACAGTATTGTATTCTTGAGTTAGAATGCCATCAGTACATATAGACATATACCAAACTCACTGTTATTGCTTTTAACCAGCCTTACGCATTTGTGATCAGCGATAATCTGTTTAATTACTTTGCCATTTAAGTATATTTTCACCGTCTTTATATACTCTTAATGCAATTAATATAAATTAGCTGGTGGCTTTATGGTAAAAGAACACATCATACTAAATTATCGTTATGTAGTAAACTTAGCTAAAGAGTGAAGAAGAATAAAAGTAGCCAATAAATAGGGGATAATTGGCTACTTAATTTGATAATTTTACCGGTTATTGATTGCTGCTTAGTGCGCTTTAGGTTTTACAAGAAGGGCGATAGCTACAACGGCGCTTAAAATACTGCATATTATAAATACGTTATGTTCACCCCCAGGTATGTACTCCATAAAAGAGGTAAAAAACTGGCCGGAGAACACCGCCATTGTAAAATACGATAAGTTACGTCCGCGTACATTTTCAGGGCTTAGCTCTACGGTCATGTGGTTTAAAAGCGGAATGCTAAAACCAAAGCCAATACCAATTAATAGCGCGCCTAATACTAATATCAATGTACTTGATTGTATAAAGCAAAGGTATGATAAACCAAAGGCAAGAAATGCGATTGCTAATACATTTTTCTCACTAAGGCGCTTAGTTGCTTTAGGCATAAATCCCGCTGTAAATACCGCAATTAACGATATAAAAGCCAATAGTTGGCCTATTTCAGACTCATTAAAATTTAGTGCGTGCAAGGTAATAGGTAAAAGCACAGTTGAGGTAAAAAATATGGTCATAGCTAGGGTTGATACTATATAAACCTCTTTAAGCGTTAATGCGTTTGAATGGCTCTTTTTTATTTGTTGAGTTTGCTCTGTGTTATGGGTATTTAATTTCTGCTTGCGGGGTACAAACATGAGTAACATAGCTAAAAATACCCAAGCGATTAAATACAAAGCAAGGGGTAATCCCCAATACATTGACGCTAAAACACCGCCTAAAAATAAAAATATAACGCCACCTAGCTCTATCGCCATGCCTTGTTTGGCAATCATATTCAGTCGGGCTTCGCCGCTGTACCACGTTGAAATTAATACGGTGCAACTTGCCATCACTATTGCTGTAATACCACCTAATGCAAAACGATTAATAAATACTAAGGTTGGGCCATGTAAAAAGTAAGCACATGCACCCACTAATCCGTATAAAAATAAACCTATTATAAGTAAAGGGTATGCGCCGTACTTGTCTATTAATCTTCCGGCTAGGGGGGCAAACACCACCGCACCTAAAGAAGGTAAAGTAATTAATAATACGCTGTTGCTTTGTATGCCTAGGCCATCAGCAATGGTAACTAAACCCGGCGCTAACAGGGTACCAACCATTATGGTTAAGCTTGCAATACATAGTAGAGTAAAATTACCGGCGGTTTTGAGTGAACTCATTTTCTTTCCATTAATTAACGGGTGAATTTATAAGCATGCTTACAGGCATTATTAATACGCAGCGCACACAGCTTTTATAAAGTGTTATAGCAAATAATAGCGATTGTTAACGCCTTCAAACATTTAATTTTTTTCATCATTTAACGTTTAAAATAAAAAAGCCCAGCATATAGCTGGGCTTTGTGTGTTGTTATGGTGGGAAATTAAAACTTGTATCTAAAACCAAATGCAATCCCGTCGTCTTCTGACGCTTCCATTTGTGATTGCTGGTCTTTGTCATCACTTTCAAAGTCGCTAAAATCTTTACGGGCTTCAGCGTAGGCAATGGTGTTTTCGTCAATTAAGTAATGAACACCAATCACAGCAAACTGACGTTTGAATACATCATTAGGATCGGTATTAAAGTTAGGTTGAATAACGTAATCGTCACCGGCATCTAAAATGTTATAAGCCACAAAAGGGCGCACATCGTTATCAAAACGGTACGACATAAATGTTTCTACACCAATAGAATCTTTAATTAAGCGCCCTAGGTTATCGGTATCGTGGTTTTCACTTTTATTTATGTTAGCGGCAACGTATAAACCTGGTTTTTCAATGCTGCCCCACATTACACCCGCACCAAAAATTAAGTCTTCAACGGTTTGTGTTGTGCCATCGCCATACGTTACATCAAATTCACCACGGTTTACGCCTGCTGTTAACGTTAGCATGTCGGTTGCGTTATAAGTTACAGAACCACCAAAGGTGTAGTTAAACTCTACTTCTTGAGCTGCGCTGTCGCCATCATTCCACAGGGCTTCACACGCTTGTTCAGAAATATCATCAACATCACAGGTATAAAATTCGCTGTTTTTAAGTTGCGCTTGAACTGCAAAGCTAAAGTCGTTGTAGCTATTACGGTATTGAATTAATTTATCACCACGGCCAGTACCATTTACAGCACCGTCGTCTTTGTTGTATGTGTAAACACCCGCAGCATTACCATCCCATACAAAGCTGTTATTGGTGCCATAAACTACGTCGTACCACGCACCCCATTGTTTACCAATGGTAATTTGCCCGTACTTTTCGTGCGAAAGGCCAGCATAACCCAAACGGTTATATAAAAACTCATCTTGAATAGATTCAAAGCGGTTGTTGTAAATAATATCGCTACTACCAACAGGGTTTACACCCCATTCAACAAGCGCCAGTGCCGACCAGTCTTTTTTAAGTTGGCGAGTAAAGCCAAAGTTTATACGTGATGTACCATTTACCACTTCGGTTTGGTTTTGCGTATTAATAACGCGCACATCAAGGTAACCACCTACTTTAATAGTGTTCTTTTCATCCTTATAGAGCTCTACTGCTGAAGCAGCTGGCGCGACTACTATGCTTGTTCCTAATAGTAGGGTTACAAAGTTTTTAATCATTTGTGATGCCTTGTGTGTATTAACTTTAAAAAGTGACATTAAATTCAGAAGGCATGAAGACTAACAAAGCCCTTATGGGCTCAAAAGTGAAAAATAATCAATGAAATTAGCGCTAAAAATGAATATATATTCACTGGAGGTTAATGGTGTTTTTTATCTGTTAAGGGATAGGCTTTTTTTGATTAAAAACTACGTAAATAGTGCTGAAAATAGCGCAAGTAAGTGGGTCTTAAAATGAGTTTTTTTCATGTTGGATAAAAATAAAACGCTAGTGCAAAAACTCTAAAAAGCATTTTATATCATAAATATATACCCAGTTATCTGTTTTTTAAAATGCTTTGCGATAAACAATCGACTTATTAAGTTAAACGGGTTTATTAATGAAAATTTAAACCCTGATATGGCGCACAAATCGCGCTATTATTTTTAGCTAAGCGCATTTTTTTAGTTGAATAAGCATTCACTGGCTTAATCGCGTTTTTAGGCACTATTTGTTAGGCATTAATTTACGCCTTTAATGAGTGGAATAGGGCATAGTTCATACGCTTTCAACCTTAAACTTTCATAGAAAAAAAGCTGTATTTAGTTTAAACTGCGCGCAATTTAAATACATCATGTCCCCTTGGAGGGTAGCGCTATTATTAGTACAGCTAACATCACCATGCAATTTGGTGCTAAACCGTTATTTGAAAACATATCTGCAAAGTTTGGCGAAGGAAACCGTTACGGTTTAATTGGTGCAAACGGCTGTGGTAAATCTACATTTATGAAAATCCTAAGTGGCGAACTAGAGCCCTCTGCAGGTAACGTAAGTACAGATCCAAATGAACGTGTGGCTAAACTAAACCAAGACCAGTTTGCTTACGAAGAATACTCTGTAATTGATACTGTGATCATGGGCCATAAAGAATTATGGGATATTAAACAAGAGCGCGATCGCATTTACTCATTACCAGAGATGAGTGAAGAAGACGGCATGAAAGTAGCCGATTTAGAAACTGAATTTGCCGAAATGGACGGCTATTCAGCTGAGTCTAAAGCGGGTGAGCTTTTATTAGGGGTAGGTATTTCGACAGAGCAGCATTACGGCCCTATGTCTGAAATAGCACCCGGTTTTAAACTACGTGTGTTACTTGCGCAAGTACTGTTTTCTGACCCTGATATTATGCTACTTGATGAGCCAACCAATAACTTGGACATTTACACCATTAAATGGTTGGAAGATGTGCTTAATCAACGCGACTGCACCATGATCATCATCTCGCATGACCGTCACTTTTTAAACTCAGTATGTACGCACATGGCTGATATTGATTACGGCGAACTTCGTATTTACCCAGGTAACTACGATGAGTACATGTTTGCAGCAACACAAGCACGTGAGCGCCTATTAAGTGAAAACGCGAAAAAGAAAAGCCAAATTGCCGAACTACAACAGTTTGTATCGCGCTTTTCTGCAAACGCATCAAAGGCTAAACAAGCAACGTCACGCGCAAAACGTATTGATAAAATTCAGCTAGAAGAAGTAAAAGCCTCTTCTCGCCAATCGCCGTTTATTCGCTTTGAGCAAGAAAAACAGCTATTTCGTAACGCATTAGAAATGACCAACCTAAGCCAAGGTTTTGAAGACAATACGCTATTTTCAAATTTAGAAGGCTTAGTAGAAGTAGGTGAGCGCATTGCTATTATCGGTGAAAACGGTGTAGGTAAAACAACATTACTTAATACTCTTGCTGGGCGTTTAGCACCTAAGTCGGGCGAGTTTAAGTGGTCTGAAAATGCCAATATTGGTTACTACGCGCAAGATCATGCTGACGAGTTTGAAAAAGACATGAACTTGTTTGAGTGGATGGAGCAATGGCAACAAGAAGGCGACGACGAGCAAGTGGTTCGTGGCTTTTTAGGGCGCATGTTGTTTTCGCAAAACGATATTAAAAAGTCTGTAAAGGTTATTTCAGGTGGTGAACAAGGCCGTATGTTATTTGGTAAAATTATGATGCATAAACCAAATATACTGTTAATGGATGAGCCAACAAACCACATGGATATGGAGTCTATCGAGGCGTTAAACCTTGCATTAGAAGCGTACGAAGGCACATTATTGTTTGTATCGCACGATCGCCAGTTTGTATCATCGGTTGCTACCCGCATTTGGGAGATAAAAGACGGCAAGGTGATTGACTTTAGAGGCAACTACAGCGAATACCTAGCAAGCAAAGAAGTATAAGCACTTTGTAACTGCAACCCTTTAAAAGCCATGTTAAACGTGGCTTTTTTTGTTTTTGTGAGTCGCAATTAAACTTGGTTTGGGTATAATACCCGCCTAAAACCGGACATAAGTCCGCTATTTTTAAAATACATTACTGAGGAGTATTTATGACTGTTGGCATTATTATGGGTTCTAAATCAGATTGGCCAACCATGGAACACGCAGCGCTCATGCTCGAAAAATTTGGTATTGAGTACGAAACAAAAGTGGTCTCTGCGCACCGCACTCCTCAACTTCTTGCAGATTATGCAAATTCAGCCGCAGATCGTGGTATAAAAGTCATTATTGCTGGCGCCGGTGGTGCTGCGCATTTACCAGGTATGGCAGCGGCATTTACATCGCTTCCTGTGCTTGGTGTACCGGTTAAATCTAAAGCCTTAAACGGTGTAGATTCATTGTTATCTATTTGCCAAATGCCAAAAGGCGTAGCCGTAGGTACACTTGCTATTGGTGAGCCAGGCGCTGCTAACGCAGGTTTACTTGCTGCACAAATTTTAGGGTGCCAAAACCCAGAAATTTTTGCAAAAATTGAAGCATTTCGTAAAGAACAAACCGAGACTATTTTAGCCAACCCTAATCCTGCAGAGTAAAAATGAAAATTTTAATTTTAGGTGCCGGCCAACTTGCGCGAATGATGAGCCTAGCAGGCGCCCCCCTTAATTTAAATGTGGTTGCGTACGATGTAGGCAGCCAAAAAATTATGCATCCGCTAACCGGTGAAATTTACACAACCACACTTGAGCAGGCAATTAGTGACGCTGATGCGATTACCGCAGAGTTTGAGCATATCCCCGATGATGTACTTACACTATGCTGCAACAGTAATAAATTTTACCCAGGGAAAGCTGCCATAAAAACTGGTGGCGACCGCGCATTAGAAAAAGCGTTACTAGATAAAACAAACGTAGCATGTGCGCCGTATCAACTGATCACAGAAAAAGCGCATTTAGAATTAGCGGTTAAAACCCTAGGTAAACCGCTGGTTATTAAAACGTGCCAAGCAGGGTACGATGGTAAAGGGCAGTGGCGTTTAAAATCAGATGACCAAATAGAGCAAATTTGGTCAGAAATGGCTGATTTTATTGCCTCTGGCACACAGGATGCGCCCCACAGCATTATTGCTGAAAAAATGATCCCGTTTGACCGTGAAGTCTCTATTATTGGTGCACGCGATAAGCAAGGTAATGTGGCTATTTACCCAATTACTGAAAACGAGCACACCAACGGTGTGCTTACTTTGTCGATTGCAGGTAAAAATAACACGCTGGTTGAGCAGCAGGCCCATAGTGCATTTACAAAAATTGCTAGCGAGCTTAATTATGTTGGCGTACTTGCCATTGAGTTTTTTGATGTAAACGGTACTTTACTGGTTAACGAAATTGCGCCGCGAGTTCATAACTCAGGGCACTGGACACAGCAAGGCTGCCATTGTTCGCAGTTCGAAAACCACATGCGAGCTGTAGCGGGTTTACCACTAGGTAGTACAGAGCTTAAGCATATTACCGCCATGATTAATGTGCTGGGCCAAGGATATATTCCTACCGAGGTTTTAACAGTCAGTGATGTAACCAGCCACTGGTACGGAAAAACGGCAAAACCTGGGCGTAAAATGGGGCATATTAATGTATCTGCAGATAACATTAATAAACTTGCCGATAAGCTTGGGCAACTTACCGATTACTTACCTGAGCAAGCGTACCCCGGCATTTTAAAAGCTGCTACTGCACTTATGCTAAGTGAGTAAAGGCTGCAATTAACTAATTAAATACCGTCTTAAGCCGGTATTTTTTTGTCATAAAAATAGGTATTAATTGTGTAATACTGGTAAAGTCTATTTTTTAATTTTTTGAAGTAAAAAAATGAAACTAAACATACTTTATGGCGCATTAGCCATTGCCGCTTCATTTAGTTTAAATGCTACAGCCAGCCAAAGCCTTCGTATTGCCACCTTTAATGTGAGTATGGATGCGACTAATCACACGCCAAAAGGCGAGCAAGTAAACCCCGATGCGCTAGTTAATGCACTAAAATCAAACCACCAGCAAATAAAAAATATAGCCGAAATAATTCAGCGTGTTCGCCCTGACATTATTTTATTAAACGAGTTTGACTACGTACCCAAAGCGCAAGGTATAGATTATTTTAAACGCCAGTTTTTAAATGTAAGCCAAAATAAACAAGCCCCCATTGATTACCCATACAGTTTTATTGCCCCTGTAAATACAGGCCTTGCTACTGAGTTTGACCTTGATAATAACGGTAAAAAAACCGCTGTAATGGGCGATGCGCAAGGTTTTGGTTTTTTTGAAGGGCATTACGCAATGGCTATTTTATCTAAATACCCCATTAACTTTGAGAAACTGCGCACGCTTCAAACGTTTAAATATAAAGATATGCCTGATGCGCAAATGCCAATAGACCCTAAAACAAAAGAGAATTGGTATAACACGCAAGAATGGCAAGCGCTTAGGCTTAGCTCTAAATCGTTTTGGGATGTACCTGTTGTAGTAAACAATAAAACAGTGCATGTACTAGCCTCGCACCCAACACCGCCGGTGTTTGATGGCGACGAAGACAGAAACGGCAAACGCAATCATGACGAAGTTAGGTTAATTGCCGATTATGTTGCTAATAAAGCCTATATTTACGACGATAACGGCCAAAAAGGCGGATTAAAAGCAAACTCACGGTTTGTTATTTTAGGTGACTTAAACGCCGCGCCTGAAGGGGATAAAGCACGGGTTGAAACCACCAATCAAATTTTAAATAATCCACTTATAAATTCGCAATTTATACCGAAAAGCGCCGGTGCTAAAGAGCAGTACCCGCAGTCATATGCAAAGCACTTTACCGCTAACTGGCAAGCGCGTGTAGATTATGTATTACCTTCTACCTATGGGTTTAAAATACAAGACGGCGGGGTGTTTTGGCCCACTAAAAACAGCGAGCAATATAGATTAATAAAAGATAGAAACGCATCGAGCGATCACCGATTGGTGTGGCTCGATTTGCTAATAGAGTAAACTCAGCTTTACCGTGAAAATGTGTTATTTATCTTAAAAAATTGCAATAACTCAAGTGCTTCTGCTTAAATACGGCTCAATTATAATAACCGTATAGAAGCACTATGATTTTTAACCTATCGTCATCAAAAACATTAGTAGCGCTTGCTGTAACCTCTAGCATTATGCTTGCAGGTTGTAGTGCTACCGCCAATACCTCTTCATCACAGCAAAGCGCTTTACCAGCAACTCCCGTTGCTGCGGTTGTAAACACACCTGCTGATGCTGGCTCGCAAAATATTACGCTAGAACAAGCCATGGCAAACCCTGATTGGATAGGCAACCAGCCTAAAAATGCGTACTGGGCAAGTGATTCAGCCACCATTATTTATGCTCAAAAGCAGCAAGGCAGTAACCTAAACGATATTTATAGCCAGCCAATTAACAGCAAAAAAGCGATGCAAGTATCACTTGATAAACTGCATACTGTAGGAGCTTCTAAAGCGGTTTATTCATCAGATAGAACACTTCAAGCTTATACGTTTAAAGGCAATGTATTTGTTAAAAACCTAACAACGGGTGAACTTAAACAAATAACAGCCACCTCAGCAAATGAGTCTAAACCACAGTTTTTAAATAATGGCGATTTAGTTTACCGCCAAGGTAGTGTGTTTTTTAAAGTTGATTTAAAAACAGGGCTAACTACAGAGCTTGCTAACTTAAAATTGGCCGATAAGCCAAAAGGGTTACAAGAGCCAACTAGTTACATAGCAAAAGAGCAGCACAAACTGATTGAGTTTGTGGCGCTGCAGCATAAAAACAAACAGGATACGCAAACACGCAATGAGCAAATAAACACGCAAAATAGCTCCATTGCTAACACCGCTTTTTATTTAGGTGATGGCAATGTAATTAAAGAAGCGCAACTATCGCCAAACGGTGATGCTTTAATTGTTGTGCTGCAAAAGCAGCAATCGTGGCGTGATAAAGGCGATATTATGCCTAACTACATCACCGATGATGCCACTATAGAGCCTAAAAAAGTGCGCCGTCGTGTGGCAGATGCAAAAGAGCAAACATCATCTGTGATACACATTAACCTTGTAGATAAAACACAAACGCCACTGAGCTTTGATACGCTACCGGGCTTTGATGAAGATGTTTTAGCCGAGGTTAAAAAAGAAAACTACGCGCGTGATGGTAAAACATATAAATCTAAAAAAGCGCCACGCGGTATTAACTTAATTACTAATTGGGGTTTAAACCAAGCTCCCATAGTGTGGAACGATGACGGCACGCAAGTTGCCATTATGCTAGAGGCGTGGGATAACAAAGACCGCTGGATAGCCACAATCGACTTTGATAAAAACGAGCTTGTGTCGCAGCACCGCCTGCATGATGATGCTTGGATAGCTTACGCGTTTAACAATTTTGGCTGGTTACATAATTCAAACACCCTGTATTACTTATCAGAAGAGTCGGGCTATAGTCAGCTTTACAAAAAACCGCTTAACGGCAAAGCAACCGCTTTAACTAGTGGCCAGTTTGAAGTATCGGACATTACGTTAACTCATGATAATAGCGCTATTTATTACAAGGCAAACGTAGAGCACCCAGGCCTTTACGAAATTTACCGTGTTAACCCACAAACAGGTAAAAACGAGCAAGTGACTGACCTTAACGGTTTGACCGACTACACGTTAAGCCCAGACGAAAGTAAATTACTGCTTAAGCACTCTAAAATAACAATGCCAACAGAGCTTTTTGTTGCCGATGCTAAAGCAAACACCACGGCTACACAGCTCACCCATACGGTGTCGGATGAATTTTTAGCTAAAAAGCTCACCGCACCTAAAATTGTTGCCGTGCCATCTAGCCACACAGAGCAACCTATTTATGCCAAGGTATATTACCCAAGTGACTATGTAGAAGGTGAAACAGGCAAAACCCGTAAAGCGGTTATTTTTAACCACGGAGCAGGGTACTTACAAAACTCACACATGGGTTGGTCTGTGTATTTTCGTGAGTTTATGTTTCATTCATTACTTGCCGATGAAGGTTACATAGTGATGGACATGGATTACCGCGCTTCTAAAGGTTATGGCCGCGATTGGCGTACTGCGATTTATCGCCAAATGGGTACACCTGAAACGCAAGATTTAGCAGATGGCGTTAAATGGATGGCGCAAAACGCAAATGTTGATACCAACGCAGTAGGCACATACGGTGGCTCATACGGCGGGTTTATGACCTTTATGGCGCTATTTACTGCCCCTGAGCTATTTCAATCGGGGGCAGCACTTCGTCCAGTAACCGATTGGGCGCATTACAACACCGCTTACACGGCTAATATTTTGAATCACCCAGATGTAGATCCCATTGCGTATGAGCGCAGCTCGCCAATTTATTACGCAGAGGGCTTAAACAAGCGCTTATTAATTAACGCGCCTATGGTTGACGATAACGTGTTTTTTCAAGACTCAGTACGTTTAGTACAGCGATTAATTGAACTTGAAAAGCAAAACTTTGAAACGGCTATCTTTCCGGTAGAGCCGCATGGCTTTGTACAGCCGTCAAGTTGGTTAGATGAATACCGCCGTATTCATAAATTATTTAAAGAAACACTTTAATCTTAAATTTAAAAATTAAAGTATAAAAACAAAAACGCCGCGTTAACTAACGCGGCGTTTTTATAAATATTGAAAAGCTTAATCGCTATTTTTTAAGTATTTAATTGCTAAAGGTATGCCAAGCAATGTGCCGCCAATAGCGCCAATTAAGTGCGCATCAATGGCAACGGTTGAATCAATTAATTGGCCAATACTGGCATCGGGGCCGTTTACTTGCTCCATTATTATTTTTATCCACACGCCTATAAATAATAAATAACCCGATTTAAGCGACAGGGTAATGTCTTTTACCGCTCCCCAAATAATGACACCATGCAATAGGGCGCTTAACCCCGTGTATATAGATATAGCAGGGCAAAACCATAATACGCCGAGCCCACACCACAGTGCTAAAAAACACACATTAAAGGCATAACGCGCAGGCGATGTGTATTCGCCATGCAGTAACCAAATTAAAAATATGCCTAATGCGTTTAATCCTAAATGCGCCCAGTTAGCGTGTACAAATTGACTGGTAAACACTCGCCAAACTTCGCCGTTTTCAATGAGTGCTCGGTTAAATTCAAGTAAATTATTTAAATCAAATGCAGCAAAAACAATACTAAAAAGCATCAAAAATAATGGCGGAAGTAAATAACGAGGTTGTAGCGGTAAATTAAGCATTTTATTATGTTTTTTTAGTCAAAATTTTTGCATATTGTGCCCGTTTAACTTTAAGATGCCAAATACAACTACGTAATTAAGTGTTTTTAGTATTTTTATGCATTTTAAACTTAAGTCATTATTTACTATTGGTTTGTTTGCAGTAACGCTGCCAACAATAGCAAAAGAACCTGCAAAATTAGAAATTCGTGAGCCAGAAGCCACCACCTCAATTGTACAAAAACAATTAGTAACTGGTGATCAATACATGGTGGCCGCGGCCAACCCGTATGCCTCACAAGCTGGAAAACAGATTTTAGCTAAAGGCGGAAGCGCGGTAGATGCGGCAATTGCAACGCAATTAGTGCTTACCTTAGTTGAGCCACAATCATCGGGCATTGGTGGTGGTACATTTATGATGTATTACAACAAAGCCGATAACCTACTTACAAGCTTTGATGGCCGAGAAACCGCGCCACAAAATGCAGACGAAAACCTGTTTTTAGATAAACACGGTAAAGCCGTTAAGTGGATTGAAGCAGTTGTTGGCGGTCGCTCTGTGGGTGTGCCAGGTATTTTGCACGCCTTTGCAAGTGCGCATCAACAATACGGTAAACTTGCGTGGAGCGAGTTATTTAAACCCGCTATTAAACTTGCCGAGCAGGGCTTTGAGGTGTCGCCACGTTTACATGGTTTATTGGCACGCCAATTAAACCCAGGTGTAATGAGTATGCCGGTGATTAACGAGTACTTTTACCCTAATGGCGAATTAATTAAAGCCGGTACTATTAAAAAAAATCAACCCTTAGCTAATTTATACAAAGACATTGCTAAACAAGGCATTGATGCATTTTATAAAGGCGATAACGCTAAGCAAATGGTAAACGCAGTGCAAAATTCAAAAATTGCACCGGGTACATTAAGCGAATCAGACCTGGCTAATTACAAAAGCAAGCAACGCGACGCAGTATGTATTAAATACCGTACTTATAATGTGTGCTCTATGGCCCCACCGAGCAGTGGTGGTGTAGCGGTATTACAAATTTTGGGCTTGCTTGAACACAAAGACATGAGCGCGCTTAAACCTAATAGCGAAGAGGCAATTCATTACTTTAGCCAAGCCTCACGCATAGCATTTGCCGATCGTAATATGTACATGGGCGACCCTGATTTTACACAAGTGCCTACCAAAGAGCTGTTAAATAAAAAGTACATTGCATCGCGCGCCAAGCTTATTACTGAGCAAGACACAAAAGCAGTAGCAGGTAATCCGGTAGGCTACTTAAGCTACGCAAAAGATGATTCTTTTGAGTTGCCATCAACATCGCATGTATCCATTGTAGATAGCTTTGGTAATGCCGTATCAATGACCAGTTCAATTGAAATGGCATTTGGCTCAACTGTGATGGTTAATGGCTTTATTTTAAATAACCAATTAACCGATTTTGCGCTTTCGCCACGTATTGACGGCAAATTAGTAGCTAACCGCGTTGAGGCGGGCAAACGCCCACGCAGCTCTATGTCGCCGGTAATGGTGTTTAACAACGACGGCAGCTTACGCTTAGTGGTTGGCTCGCCAGGTGGCAGCCGTATCATTGATTATGTAGCGCAAGTGGTTATTGGTGTGCTGGATTGGAACTTATCGGCGCAAGAGGCGATTAACCTGCCAAGAACCACCAATCGTAACGATTACACGAGCCTTGAAAAAGGCACTGCGCTTGAAGCCATAGCCCCACAATTAACTAAACGCGGCCATGCGGTACGCGTACTTGATTTAAACTCTGGCTTACATGCCGTAGAAGTTAAAAACAATAAATTGTATGGCGGTGCCGATCCGCGCCGTGAAGGGGTTGCTTTGTCGGATTTAACTGACAAAAACGCCACTATCAAATTTTAATTTATGTATAATAGCCATGCAGGCAGTGAAGCCTGCATGTGTTTTCTCTCAATGGTCTGACAAGCTTAATTGTCATTGCAATTTAACCTTTTACAATGATAATGGCAGATCATAACTTAAGACTCCGTTAAAGCCTGGAAATATGACAACTAATACTGATCCTAACTACCTTTATATTCCTTACTCTGGCCCTGGCCTAATTGAAACTCCGCTTTTAAACAAAGGCAGCGCGTTTAGTAAAAAAGAACGCGAAAACTTTAACCTTGCGGGTTTACTTCCTCCACGTTTTGAAACAATTGAAGAGCAGGTTGAGCGTTGTTATCAGCAGTATTCAAGCTTTAACGATAACTTAAACAAGCATATTTATTTGCGTGCCATTCAAGATAACAACGAAACACTTTACTACCGTTTAGTGCGTGATCATCTTGAAGAAATGATGCCAATTATTTACACGCCAACGGTTGGTGATGCCTGTGAAAAATTCTCAGATATTTACCGCAGTGCACGTGGCTTATTTATTTCTTACGAAGATCGCTATCAAATTGACGACATTCTACGTAACGCCACCAAAGGCAAAGTAAAAGTAATTGTGGTTACCGATGGCGAACGTATTTTAGGCCTAGGCGATCAGGGTATTGGTGGCATGGGTATTCCTATAGGTAAGTTATCACTTTACACAGCGTGTGGTGGTATTAGCCCAGCGTACACATTACCTGTAATGCTTGATGTAGGTACTAACAACGAAAAACTTCTTAATGACCCTATGTACATGGGCGCGCGTCATAAGCGTATTGCGCAAGATGAATACGATGAGTTTTTAGACTTATTCATTAAAGCGGTTAAACGTCGCTGGCCAAATGTATTACTGCAGTTTGAAGATTTTGCACAGCCAAACGCTATGCCATTACTTAAACGCTACCGTAACGAAATTTGTAGCTTTAACGATGACATTCAAGGTACTGCAGCGGTAACTGTGGGCTCTTTATTAGCTGCGTGTCGTGTTAAAGGCTCAACCCTTAGCGAGCAAAAAGTGGTATTTGTTGGCGCAGGCTCAGCCGGTTGTGGTATTGCAGAGCAAATTATTAGCCAAATGGTGTTTGAAGGCATTAGCGAAGCACAAGCGCGCAGCCAAGTATTTATGGTTGACCGTTTTGGCCTACTCACTGAAGGCATGGGAGGCTTACGCGATTTCCAACAAGCACTAGCGCAACCACAAGCTGCATTAAGCGAGTGGACTTACAGCGGTGAATACGCTTCATTATTAGATGTAATGCACTGTGCAGCACCTGATATTTTAATTGGTGTATCGGGTCAACCGGGCTTATTTACCGAGCAAGTTATCCGCGCTATGCATTCAGGCTGTGAACAACCGATTATTTTCCCATTAAGTAATCCATCTAAGCAGGTTGAAGCACACCCAGCTGATGTTATTAAATGGACTGAAGGTAAAGCACTTGTAGCAACGGGTAGCCCATTTGAACCAGTAGAGTTTAATGGTGAAGTGTTCCCAATTCCACAATGTAACAACAGTTATATTTTCCCAGGTATTGGCCTAGGTGTAATTGCAGCAAAAGCAACACGCATTACCGATGCAATGCTGAGTATGTCGAGCGAAATGCTGGCTGAGTCATCCCCCCGTGCAAATACCGGTAAAGGCAGCTTATTACCTGCACTGACTGAAATTGAAACATTAAGTAAGCGTATTGCATTTGCAGTGGCTAAAAAAGCAATTGAAGAGGGCGTAGCTCTTGAGATTAGCGATGATGCACTGTGGGCTGCTATTGATAGAAATTACTGGTTACCTAAATACCGTAACTACAAACGTTGTAGCATTTAATTACGCTGAGTAACGTAAAGTAAATAAGGCTGTACGTTGCGTTACAGCCAGTTACAAAAAACAGGCAATTGCCTGTTTTTTTGTGCTTGTTCATTTATTGTTAACCACGTAGGCTCTTTAATGGTGACAACAAAAATACAATGGATAATGCAATGAAAACACACATTCTTTTATTAAGTAGCGCAATTGCCTTAAGTACCTTAAGTGTTGATGCGCATGCAAACTCAACACCTAACGCCCCTCATATTTATGTTAAAGGTGAAGCAACCGTAACCACTATGCCTGATTACGTACAATTAAGCGTAGGCATTGTAGAAATAGATAAAGACCTAATTGATGCTAAAAACAAAGCGGATAAAACCATGGCTAAAGCGATCAAATTAGTAAAAGAGCTTGGCATTAAAGACGGTAATATTAATGCAGGGCATATTTCTATAAATCGCGAAAGCCAATACAACAGAAGCTCTGGCGAGCAAGAATTTAAAGGCTTTAGAGTGTCGCGTGCGTTAAGCGTTAAACTCTCGCAAATCGAAAAATACCCTCAGCTGTTACAAAACCTAGTAAATAACGGCATTAACCAAATAAACCAAACTCAATTTTTAGCGAGCAACTATGAAGAGCTGCACAAACAGGCGCAAAAACTGGCCATTCAAGATGCCCGTAAAGCCGCTAAAGAACTAAGTGCCGATTACGGCGTTGAGCTTAAAGGGTTATATACGGCATCACTAAGCCCAATGAACTTACCTGCTCAGCCTTATGCACGCTCAGAAAAAACGATGATGGTAGCAGATAGCGCACCCGGTAATTTTGTTCCTGATGCGTATCATGCTGGAGAAATTAAAGTAACAGCGTCTAGCTATGCGGTTTACTTTATTGACTAGTATGTTTGCAGGTAAAACGAGCCACTAGTTTATCCCCTTGTGGCTTGCTAATGCGGGCAATCGCGTTAAGCATGTTGGTAATTTCTTGTCTGTCGTATTCGTTACTTACATGCTCGTTTATGTCATCTACAATGGCATTTAAGTAATTAAATAGGCTGTTTCGGGCTGCATCATTGCCATGCGCTACAAACAATATATTTTTAAATGCCTCTAAAACGTTCGTCATTACATACGCATCGCCTTTTGCGTAATTACGCAGTGGCGTAAAGTTATCGTGCAGTAACTCATCAAAACTGGTTTCATGTATAAAGAGTAACGGGGCGTTGTCGCTGTGTTTAAACGAATAGTTTGTATCGTTAAGAGACAGGCGCTCAATTAATAAAATACTCAGCATATCTATCGATTTAACCGCTGTACCAGGGTCATTAATACCTGGGCTCATTGCTTTAACGGCAATTTCTGAAATTTGCGTTAATCCATAACGGTAATGATCGCTAATGTACTCTTCTATATAAAAAATAAAGCAGTCTAAAATTTTTGCAATAAGTTCTTCGTTGTTAGAAATGTCTTTATCGCATTTTAAAAACGGATAGCCTTTTACGGTAAAGTAACCTTGGTTTACCGAGATATACACCCGAATATTTTCCTCGGCTAATATGGCGCATAACTTATCTGTATGCACCCCTTTGTAATAACCCTCGGTAGTGCTATTAACTGAGTGCCACTGTGTAAAATCAGGAAAGTCAGTGAACGGTTTTTCTGATTGCCTATCGACAATGGCTTTAATTTCGCGTTTAGTTTGGCTAAATAAACCGTTAAGTACATTATCTACTTGAATGGCTTTAGATATTGAATGAATAAAAAATACAAACAAGCCAAGCGATACTAAGCCAAACACCAATGACAGCAGCACCCCAAGCGATGGAATAGCGGTATCGCCACCTTCAAGCTTATTAATGTTAATGAGCATAATAATTGAGTAAATTATGCTGCCTAAATAAAAGCCCAATACCATTTGATGTGACTTACGGGTAATAAGCCCAGGTACAACCCGCGGAGATAAACTGGCGCTGGCCGAATTTAAAACCACCATCACCATAGAAAAACTAAACACCGTAAGCGATATAATACTGCCTGCTAGCGTGCTTAAAATGGTGCGGGCATTTTCGGCGCTATCTACGAGCACAACAGATATAAACGCCTTGAGCTGCTCTACAGGTGCTATGTATTCAAGCGACATGGTAATTACAGCAAAAAGTAAAAAACCAACCGAAAGTACAGAAGGGTAAAAGCCAATGCTGTTGATCATTTCACGATAGCGGTCGGCTACTTTGCGAGGGACAAACATAAATTCCTTTCATTGCGTTATAAAATTCAACTAATACACACTGTAGCATAGTTACTAAGTAAACTTATGATTGTGCAAAACTATGTTATTATTGCCAAAAATAAAACAGGACAACACCGTGATAGTTTCTACGTATGCTGCGCTTTTAGCGTTTTATTATATTTACTTAAGTTTTAATGTGATCAAAGTGCGCCGCAGCGAACAAGTGTCGCTTGGCGATAACGGCAACCCTAAATTACAACGTGCTGTGCGTGCCCATGCTAATTTTATGGAATACGTACCCTTTGCGATTATTTTGCTTTTTTTAGCCGAATACCAAGGCCTCGCCAGTCATTATTGTAATATTTTAGGTGGCGCATTATTAATAGGGCGCGTTTTTCACAATTTAGGCATTGTTGAAAACAACCTTAAGTATCGCCAAATTGGTACCATTGCCACCTTTTTAGTGATGGCTATTAGTGCCTTTTTGTTGCTTGTAACACGCAATAGTTAGTAATAGCTGTTATGAGTAAAATATTTATAATAGGGCTTCCGCGTACAGGCACCACTAGTGTATGCCACGCTTTTTTAGAGTTTGGCATTGCCACGGCGCACACCGCGTACACCTCGTATTGTTTTGAAAACGCCACAGCCATAGCCGATACCCCTGTGTTTAATGACTACCGAGCATTAGATAGCCATTACCCCGGCGCTAAATTTATATATTTAGCGCGCGAAAAAACACCCTGGATTGCCTCAATTAGGCAATTGCTGCTGCGAATGCATACTAATTTAACGCGCCCAGACGGTGGTTTTAATATTCATATAAAGCGCTGTTACTTAACGACCTTTACTGACTTATCGATTGATAATATTAACCAAGATGATTATTTAGCAAAGTGCTACAACACACATTTAGCAAACGCGCGTGAGTATTTTAAGCATCGCAGTAACGACTACTTAGAAATTGATATAGCAAAGCCACAAAGTTTTGCCCTGCTTACTGCGTTTTTAGGCATTAAAAGCGAGCGCACCGACTTTGAAAAAATGAACATAGGCGGCAAAGTGACCGCATGGAACGATATTAAACACCCATTAAAAATTGACTCAACAGCAAAAGGGCGCATAGATAAGCATTTACCTTATATGCGTTAATTTTGCCCTGCGCGGCAAGATTTTTACTATTAAATACGCTAAAATCCCCGCATTATTTTTTAAGTAGTACAAAAAATGTTTGAATTAAAATACAACACCCCCTTTGAATGGACCGAAGCGGTTTTAGCCGACTTTAATACGTTTTTACAAGACCACGCTGCTGCTGAGAAAAAGGCATCGGGCATGGCTATTTCTATGCTGTCTCATTACCCAGACAAACGTAAACTGGTAAAAGCCATGACCGATTTAGCGCTTGAGGAGTTAATCCACTTTAAACAAGTGCTTAAACTGCTTATTGAACGCGATACTAATTTAGGTGATGACAAAAAAGATCCATACATAAAACAAATACGCGCTTTATTTAGACATGGCCGTGATGGATTTTTAATGGATAGATTACTGGTTGGCGGCGTTATTGAAGCCCGCGGCCACGAGCGCTTTTCATTGGTTGCTCAAGCATTACCAGAGGGTAAAGAAAAAGACTTTTATGTGGCGATTGCTAAATCAGAAGAAAAACATAAAAACTTATTTGTAGAGTTAGCGTACGAATACTTTGATAAAGAAGAAGTTGATATCCGTTTAGAAGAGCTACTAGTCGCTGAAGCTGAAATTTGTAAAAGCATTCCTTTTACTGCCGCACTGCATTAATACTTTTGGCACAAAGCACTGCTTTGTGCCTTCTCTCCTAACTTCATTTGCATTTTGCAAATCAAAATACTAAAGCCGTCTGTGCTTATATCTCCAATCATTTTAATTTATTGAATTTAAAGCTAAATATTTGCTGGTCTTAAACTTGCTCTGTTAAACCAACGCATACTTGAGGACGCGCATATGTTTAAAGCCATTATTTTTGTAATACTTTTTTTACCGTGCTGTGTATACGCCAAGCAAAGCAGTTTAAATTACATAGAAAACGCCAATGGCGATAGAGTAAAAAAAGTATCTCACTTAGTTAAGTGGACTCATACTCGCTTTGTATTTAACCGCGATATAGCACGTGTTGCACTAGGCCACGAAACCACACTCGATGTAAACGTAGTAAACGGACGCGAGCTGTTAATATTAGCTAAAAAGTTGGGCCGCACCTCTATGATGGTGTGGTATGACGACAACACATCAGAAACATTTTTACTAGGCGTGACCGAAGACTACAGTGTACTTGAAAATGCCCTTAACGATATTCACCCTAACTTAGCGCTCACCATCGCACCTGATAGACACGCGGTAGTACTACGCGGCGAAGTACCTACGCTTAATTATCGCCATGCAGCCCACGAAGCGGCAAAAAACTATTTATATGCAAGTAGCTCGCAATCGGCGCAACCTGTTATTACCTCTGCGCCTAACCAAGGAATGTTTAATTCTTTAGCGCAGCGTTTACAGGGCATGGGTAATTTAAACAATGGCTTAGCACAAAGCTCAAGTAAAGTAGCGATTATTAACCTTATTAAAGTTACGCAAGCGCCAAAGCCTAAGGAAGCGCGCATAGCGCAGGTGTTAAAATCGATGGGGGCTGACAAAGTAACTGTAAAACGTATTTCCGTTGATGAGTTATCAAACGATGATAACGATGTGTTTATGCTCAGCGGCACAGTTAAAAATCAAATTGAACTGGTGCGTTTGTTAAATACCATCAATAAATTATTTGAACCAGAGCAAGCAAGCCAAGCACCCACATCGGCACTAGATCCAAACGGGCTTATCAGTAGTGCAACGCAAAACGAAACAAGCGCTATTGAAGTACTCGCAAATGAGTCTGGCGGGTTATTAAATGGCGATTCAGGCCTGACTTTAAGCAATGTAAATTCAAACGTAGCGCGGGCAACTTTGCTTTCGGTGGCTAAAGGTAAAGTGCTCTCAAGCATTGAAGTTGAAGACTTACCTCAAGTGAGGGTGTCGGTGCAGCTTTATGAAGTTAATCAACGCCGCTTAAAGCAATGGCGTCCAGATATTAGTGTGCTTTCGAATGGGTATAACAACGAGCAAGGTTTATTTGGCCTAGAAGGCATGAATGCCCGTGAGTCTGGCTCAGCATCAATAGAAAACGCACTGCAATTAATTGGCGGACAATTAACAAATAACTTGCAGTTATCAACCTCGCAATTTGCCATTGATATGTTGTTTTCTTTGCTAGAGCAAGAGGGAATTTCAAGAACGCTTTCGCGACCTACACTTACCGTACTTGCAGGCGAAAGCGCGGTATTTAAAGTCGGCGGCGAAGTACCAGTACCTACAAGCTACAGCCCATCTGGCGTTACCAGCGGGCAACAAGGTAATAGCGGTTCAGTGTTTAGTGGTACTGAGTTTAAATCGTTCGGCGTTGAGCTCAATGTTCGTGCTTTAGTGGATGACAAAGACCGCATAACCCTTGATTTAAATCCGGTTATTTCATTGCCAGACACCACACTCACAGCAGAAATAGCACAAAGCACCGGCAGCAGTTTAAACAGCAGTGCATTTAATACGCGCAGCATGCAAACTTCTACCCGTTTACAAGACGGGCAACCTTTAATTATTGGTGGCTTAATTAGTACAGATAACAACGCCAGTCACGACTTTGTACCCGATGCAAACGGCGAGAGCCTGTTAGGTAAATTAAGCGAAACAACCAGTAAAAGCGAAAACAACCGCGAGTTGATTATTGTGGTTACACCTAATTTAGTCCGCGAGCCAGTTAATAATTTACGTGTGTGGCAAACAGTTGATTTAGATAGCCAAATGGCCAGTTTTATACAGGAGCAAGGGTTATGAAAATAATATATATCGTTATTTTACTGAGTATATCGGGCTGCGCCCATATAGATTATGCGCCCAGTGTAAACCCACATACTGCACTAAGTGATATTGTTACTAAGTATGCACTAAACAGCAGTGATTTAACTTGTGAAGGGGCAAGCGCGGTTAATTGTTTAACCTTAGTGCATGAGCTTAATCAGTTAATGCTTGAGCACCCAAACAATAAGGTTATTTTATCTGTATCAGCTTATGCGCTGTATAAAAGCGGACGTGCTAATCAGGCGCAATCGGTAATAAACAAGCTTCTTAATTTACCTAATCCGCCTTTAAACGCGCTATCTTTAGGTATTAACTTGGCTATTGAGCAAGGTAATTTAGCCAAAGCAAAACAAATTGCCCAATACGCTATTGATGAATTTGGTACTGAGGCTTCACCGTATTTACAAATGGCGTCTATTTATTATGCGCAAGGGCATTACGTTATTGCAGCTAACTATTTAGAGCTTGCCTATAAATTTGGCACGCAGAAAAGCCATTATTACTATCACAAAGGGCTAATAGCTGAGGCGACACCTGATAACGCATTGGCGTGTCATTATTATAATGAGGCAATAGGTTTTGATGCGCAGAACAGCCAAGCCACAGCGCGCTACGCGAAACTTTCGGTACTTGGTAATTGTGAAAGTTAAGGCCGCAAGGCCTTTTTATTTTATTAAACTGCGCACTCCTTAGTTAAACCCGCTCATAAAAAGTAAAAACAACGTACCTACCTAAACAATTAAAATAGCCTTACTCGGCGTTGTTTAAACCTATCTCGCTTTGCGAATACCCCCCATCTAATTGCTCACCACTATTACTTTTAAAAGCTTTGTATAAATGAGTTAACAGCTTGCCTTTTAATTAATCTCTGCTTGCGTTGTAACACACTTTAATAATGATTTGCAAAATGCGAATCATAACAAGGATAAGCAAAGCATATTTTAAATAATAAAAGCAACATACTGATTTTTAAAAACTTAATTAATGGCACGGTCCTCGCTATATATAAAGTGGGCATAAGCTCTAACACATTTAAGGTGATCATTATGAAAACTATGAAAAGCAACTTAAACGGTAAAAAACAACAAGGCTTTGTACTTACTTCTGAGCTAATTATTCTTTCAACTTCTATGGTGGCAGCGCTGGTAATTGGTTTATCAACCTTACGAGACTCTGTAACCAGCGAGCTTGAAGATGTAGCAGAAGCAATTGGCTCGTTAGATCAAAGCTATGTATTTGATGGCATGATCAACGGCGAAGGCACTGCAGAAATTTCAGGCTCTGGCTATGTTGATGCAGTAGATGTTTACGCAGGCGATGGTAGCTCGTTTACTTTTGTTGCCTCTGACTTTAGTGAAAGTGCTGCACTTATTAATGCAACGCCAAGCGGCGATGCTGCAACACGTACAGCAGCAGGTGGTTCACAAGGTAATTAAATTTATAACTACCTAAATCACACTGCCACAACCGTGTGGCAGTGAAATTTGTCAGGAGGAAATTATGAAAAGTAAAAATAATAAAGGGGCGACTACCGCTGCACTCACCTTACTTATCACCTCTGGCATGTTGGCCTCAGCGCTTGGCATCAGACAAGTAAACGAACAAGACTTAGTTACTGCCTGGGTGGTAAATAAAAATATGTCGGCGGGGCAAGTAGTGAGTGTGCACGACATTGCCCAAAAAGATGTAAACCCCAGTAACTATGCAAATATGGCGCTAAGTATACAAAACCCCCGCGCCTTTATTGGTAAGCAATTAGCCACTAATAAAATGGGTGAACAACCACTATTTGAAACAGATTTTATGCAGGTTAAAAGCCAAAATTTATCAGAGGCGATCCCCGCAGGCAGAGTGCTTTATACATTAAAATTAACCACTTTAGATATTCCATTATCGCGGGTGCACAAAGGCGACCGCTTAGATATTGTTGCTAAAACAAACCGGCTTGTAAGAACCGTTGCGCGTGATGTGCAGCTTATTGGCATTTCAAAGGGTCCTGGCAGTAAAGCGCAAAAAAATGGCGTGATGGACAGCCTAGCAAAAAAAGAGCCGGCAACCAGCGCGGGTGTGTCATTAGTGTTGGCTGTACTTCCTAAAGATGTGTATTCGTTAGCCGCAATTGATACCCAAGATAAGGTATCGATAATTGTGCACAGCGCTTATGACATTGAACAAGGTCGCTTACAAAATTTCTCCCAATTACAAACTAGCCGAACAATTCAAGTGGTTAAAGGCGTTAAAAACCAAGCTGTATATGTAGCTAAGTGAGGCGCTATGTTTAATTTATCAAGTAAACCAGAGTCTGTAGAAACCAATTTAAATACCTTTGAATCACTTAAAAAAACTCTCCACGATGCGGTAATTGAAGAATACGAGCAAGACCCAAGTGCTTTACTGAATGATGCGCTGCTTGAAAAAATATCTGCCCTTTGCAGTGATATTGACGAATTTGCACAATCATCATTTAACAGCCATCAACAAGCTCAAGTAGTACAAGCCGTTTACGACGAAATACAAGGTTTAGGGCCAATAGCGCAATTTATGCTGGATGACCAAGTAAGCGATATTTTAATTAACGATACGCAAAATATTTGGATAGATAAGCAAGGTAAATTGCTATGTACAGCCAGTAAATTTGACGATGAACGTCACTTACGTCGTTTTGTTGATAGATTACTTGATAGTTGCGCTCGACAAGTTAACGCTCTGAATCCCATTGTAGATGGCAAACTAAAAGATGGCAGCAGGGTACATATTGTAGTGCCACCTGCATGCACCAGTGCTGCTATTGTTTCGATTAGAAAATTTAACCACAAAAAAATTAACGATGATTTTTTAATCGACAATAAGTTTTTAAGCAAAAACTGCCTCACTTTTTTAAAAACCGCGGTGGCCTTAGGGGTTAATATTTTAGTGTGTGGAAATGCCGGCGCAGGCAAAACTACATTGTTAAATGTACTGGCTAATTCAATAAATACTAACGAGCGGGTAGTAACTATAGAAGAAAGTGCAGAGCTAAATTTGCACCATAATCATGTGGTGCAATTAGAGGCGCACGACACCAACAGCGATGGTAAAGGCGCCGTTACCCTGCGTGATTTAGTAAAAGCGGCACTAAGAATGCGCGCCGATAGAATACTTGTAGGCGAAGTACGCGCAGGTGAAGTAATAGACATGCTGCAAGCCATGAACTGCGGCCATCAAGGCTCAATGACCACTGTACATGCTAATAGTGCAAGCGATGCGGTTACCCGATTATCAACGCTAGTGCAATTACATAACGCGCAGCTAAGCGACACCCACACCAGCGCATTAATCGCATCAAGCATTCAGTTAATTGTGCATGTTTCTCGAAATACAAACGGTGTAAGAACCCTAAAAAGTATTGGCGAAATAAAGCGAGTAGACGCACGTGCGCAATACTCTGCGCTGTATAGCGTAAGCGATACCGAGCAAGTAAATGATAAGGCAATTAGTACCTCAAGCGTGGTGAGCTTTATGCAAAGCCAAGGTGCCAACGGAAATGAAATAAGTGCATTACTGCAACCGGCCAGGGAGCGTAATTATGAATAAGCTTGATTACTTACTGGCCATAGCAAGTGTTATGTCATTTACTTTAGCACTGAGTGTTTTTATAACACTTAAAGTAAAAACACACGCTGCAAATACTAAGCACGAGGTCGATGTACTTGAAGATAAAGACATTATCACAGTGTCACTGCGAGTACTTGGGATCAACATCAATAATGCTTTATTTATAAGCGTTGCTTGCTCGCTTGCCACCAGTACTTGGTATGTTGCACAGTACTTTTATCCTCAAGCAACTACAAGTGCATTAATCGTTTCTTTGGTTGTATTTATAACCTGCTTTATAGTGATTATTGATTTAGCACACTATAAATTAGCCAAGTTTGAGCACTTATTTTTGGAGTACATAGAAACCGTACAATCGTGTTTAAGTACTGGGCTTTCACTTGTTCAGGCTATGCAATTTGCTGACGAACACGCCGATAAATACATTAAACCCCAAAGTCATTTATTACTGCAGCGCTTAAATATGGGCAGTGATATACAAAGCTCGTTTGCCCCTTTGATTAAACGCTACAACTGCGAAACCGTGCGGTTATTTTCACATAGCATAATTACTCATACACAAAGCCAGTGCGATTTAACTGACATGCTTAAAAGTGTATGCAAAATGATGTCGTTAAGAACGCTAGATCGCCAGCAGCTCAAAGCTAAGCTTTCTGGTACTAAATACGCTGCGCTGTTTAGTGGCGTTTTACCCTACGCTTTAGTGCCTTTATTTAATTACACAGATCCAACCTGGTTCGATCCGCTGTTAAATAACCCCAATGGCATGGCCTTTATTACCGTTGCTGTGCTTTGCCAGTTATTTGGCTTTTTATGGCTTCGCCTAAGCTTGAGGGTAACGCTATGATAGACCTATTTTTATTTGTTGGCTTATTGGTGAGTATGGGGGCATTTATCCATATTCAAAAGCAGTCATTAAAGGCTGAGGTTCAGCAACCTATCAAAACCAATATAAATTGGTATCCATTAATTGTTATTTCAAAAAGCCAATTTAGACAAGCAGGGTATCAGTTAAATAAAATTTTATTGAGCATGTACTGCTTTAAAATGGCCGCCACATTTTGTGCTTATACTGCCATAGAGATCACTGGTTATGTATTAAGTACACCGCTTGTAGCCATTATTTGTTTTATTAGCTTTTTTGCACCTGATATGTGGTTTTTATTTAAAAAAGGCCAGCGTAAAGTACAAATAAACAATAGCTTAGAGTTTTTTTTAAGTGTGCTGTTAGTGTATATGCGCGCTGGCTTTTCGCTAGAGCGCGCATTTGCTTTAGCGGTTGATCACGGGTTAAGTAAAAAACACCCTTTATATAAAGAGCTTAAACTATTTTTGTTTGAGCTCAGTGCCGGTAAAGACCGCGAAACAGCCTTTAATTCGTTATATGACAGAACAGGGGTTTCGGGTTTAAAAAAATTAGCTAATTTAATGCTTATTGGCTCTAAGCTTGGCACCCCGTTAATACAGGCGGTTGAGTCACAATTAGAAAGCTTTGCGCTTAAAAAAAATATTTTATTAGCTAAAAAAGTAAATAAAAAAGCATTGCATACCACCTTTCCCATTATCTTAATTTGTTTTCCTATGTTTTTAGTACTGGTGTTTTTTCCTGCGGCGCTGCAGGTAATGAATGTACTAAAAATGCTGGTTGAAGTGCTATAGGAGCGCTCTATGAATAAACAATACCAACAGGGCTACATACTCACTATTGAGCTGATTTTAATTATTACCATTTTAATTATTGGCTCTATTGGTGGTGTTATTTTAGTGCGCGATGCACTTATTAAGCGCTATCACACAAAGGTAGATAACCAAATAACAGTGGTTGATGCTAATAACACCCCTTTGGGAATCGCCATTGGGTTTGATGAGCACCAGGCCCCTTTAATTTTTTACACAGACCGCCAAGCAAATGCAACATATCGCGCTTTAATTGGGATACGCGATGACACGAGAAGCCATTTATTACGATGCGCCTAATTGCCAAGGCAACCCGTGTATAAAAAGTTTAAGTGATGAGTTTTCAGATAGTCTAGGAGTTAGTAACACCGCTAATAGTGGCAATGTAAGTTATATCAATGCGCTACAGCAAGGCCCTAATTATGCCATTGGCCAATTAAGTAACTCCGTAATGGGGCAATTACTAAAAAGTACAGCATTAGCGTGCCCCGCAACAGGTGACGAGATTGTATCGCGCTATATGTCTCAAAAGGTAGTTACTGGTAACCCATGCGAAAGCTTTTCAATTGCTAAACAGCAAGCCGATAGTAGTTGCTTGGTTGGTGTAACTGCGCTTGGTAATCCGTTATTAGGCATAGACAGTCAGCAATTATCGCAGTCGTGCAATAGTTGCCAAACAGGGTATGAGCCGCAAGGCGATATTCTTGATTTATATTTGCCACAAGTTGAAGTGTTATTAGGAACCGCGCTTGATGCACTGTCGCTCATAGGTGTAGCAAGCAGTGTAGATGTAGAGCTAGGCAGTATTTGCTGCCCACAAGGTACGCAACTAGAAGAAGATGAAAATATAGTAGAAACACTGGTATTTACAATTTTAGAAACAACCTTTGAGCTGCTAGGTATCGATTTAATAAATAACGACATAATTATTCAAACGCTGGCCCTTATTGGCATAGAGCCTGGCGTAACTTACTGCGAGGCTTCGCTCAATTTAACTTCGGCAGAGCCGGTGTTAAATACACAAGGCGAACCTGCTTTAAATAACTTACTTCCGCCATTTAGAGTAAAACTTCCATCACATACAAGTGCTAACAGCACGCGTTGGATTTCTACACCGCCGAAAGGTGAAGGAGTGCGCCCATGAACAGCTCATATGCAAATAATATAAATGAATTTAACAACACACAAATAGATGAAATAAAACAAGAAATAACCGAAACGCTGACCCTAATGAAGCAGTTTTATGATGTTTCTATTGTTAAATTCGTTGATCATAATGCCTTGTATACGCAACAAATTATTAGCTGCGATGACCCATACAAAGCCGACAGTGAATTAAATAGCTTGGCACAATGCACACAAGAAAAACTCTACATAATTGAAGACACCTTATTTGACCCACTAACAAAAGGGCGCTGCCAACAGGTACGTTTTTACTCTCAATATCCCATTTATAATTTAGATAACAGCTTAATTGGCGTACTGATCATTGCCGATATTTCACCTAAAACACTTATAGGCTCTCAAAAAGAGCAATTTGTATCTTTTGCGCAATTACTGCAAACCCAGCTTAATAAGCATTTTACCCCAACTAAGACAATTAAACCGAGCGAGACAAAATCACTAAATCGATTTGTTCACTTATTTAGCTTAGCGCCGGTGGCCTTTTTAATTGCGCTGGTTATTTGCTCGTTCTCGGCTTTGCTTTTATATACGTTAGATAAAAAAGATAAAAAAAGTGCCTATGCCATACAAACTCAGCAGTTAAGGCAAACGCTGTTTGATGCATTAGAGCGCTTTGACAACCAAGCACTTTATATTACTCAAAAAGATAAAATTGTCGCAGGCTTTTTAAAAAGCCAACAAAGTTATACTCAGCAACAATTAAGTGATTTAGTAAAAACGCAGGTATCAAGCAGTTTAACGTATAAAGGTTTTGTTGTATTTGATAATGACTATAAACAACTTGCCATATGGTCTAAAAACAACTTTGATTTAGCAGCTTACGGCTTTACTAAGTGGCTAAACGCATTTTCAATGCGAGCAAATAAACAATCAGTAGAGGTATTTACTGTAGCCGATACAGCGTTTTTAATTTCAGAAATAAACATGGGTAATAGCGCTATTTATACACTCACAGCCTTTGATTTAAGTAAGTTTTTAAATGCCATTATAGGTAAGCTAAATACGCAGAATTATAATTTATTTATATCAACCCCTCAGTTTATATTAGGAAGTAGGGGGGAGCTAAATGTTAAAACTATCCCTAACAGCATAAGCGCAGCAAGTAGCCGTTTTCCTGCTACGTGGCGCTTGCATGTGCAACCCATTAAACCGATAACGCCTGCTAATGTATCTAGGTTCGACTTATTTAAACTGGCATTAATTAGCTTAGCTATATTTGCATTTGTTTATTATTTTTTACGTTTACCAAGGCGCTTACATGACGAAATTAAACAAAAAAATACCCTTATACTTAATAGAGAATCGTTGTTTTCAAGCTCGCTTGATGCGCTGCCGCATGGCTTTGCCATTTTTAATAGTAACGAATTTCCGGTAATAACTAACCAGGCATTTAATGAATTGTTTTCTCATGTTATTCAAAACAATAAGCAATTAAGTTACAGTCAAATAATGAGTATATCTCAACAGAATAATAATATTACGCATTATCAAGAGCATAATAAATTAGCTAATGAACATAGCCAATTAATAGATATCGGCTTTAGCGATGGCCGCTGGATCACCGTTGTGCAAGGGCATACCGACTTTGGTGGCTTTGTTTGTTACTTTAGAGATGAAACACAAGCGCATCAAAAAGAGTTATTACTTGCCCAAGTAGTAGAAAAATCTAAGCAAGCTAACCAGCTCAAAGATAAATTTGTAGCACGCTTAGCAATGCAATTAAAAGCGCCACTTAGTTCACTGCAATCTATAGTAGAGCTTAATTATAAAAACAGTAAAGCCAATTTTAGCAATGAGTTAGAAAATGCATGCACACAGTTAAGTTGTGTTGTGCAGCAGTTGGTTAATATAAATAAAACCGATACCGGTAAATTAAAGCTTAAAATGAGCGCTATTAATTTAGCTGACTTACTTAAAAATACGGCCGATATTCTTAATAAAGACTCTGATGATAAAAATATAATTATTAATAACAATGTGCCCATAGATAAAGGCATAAGCAGTGATGAAAAACTGATTATGCAATTAATTATTCAGCTGGCTAGTGAGCTTATAGAAAGTACACATCAAGGTAAATTGTCGTTAAATTCTGAGCTAATTAACGAGCAAGGTAAACATTATTTGTCGCTGGGTTTTTCTATAAATAACTTAGCAAATCAGGGGAGTTTTTATAGTCAGTTACAAATGGTATGCAAACAACAGTCTTTTGAAAGTGATATTAATTTTGATGCTACATTAGAGCTGCGGTTTTTTCTCTCAATTTTTAAAATGCTCGGCGGTAAAAATATTACTGTGCACGAGCGCGGTAAAACAACATCTATTAATTTATCGTTATTAGTTAACACGGTAGAATTGTTGCCCGTAAGTGCAAACAAGCAAGAGTCTATTACTGAAACTACAACGCATACAGAATTTAACAACACCAAATCGTTGTTATTAGTTGATGATGAACCGCTCGTAGAAATGGTTATTAAAGCCATGCTGAAAGATGAAAACGTAGCAATAGATTATGCAAGCAATGCAATAGAAGCTATGTTGATGGTGTCGCAAAATAATTACGATATTATTTTAATGGATATTGTTATGCCAGAACTCTCGGGCACTGACGCGATGCTTAAAATAAAAAAACATAACGCAGACAAGCAGACCAAAATTATTGCCCACACTTCAGATTCTGACACAAATAGTAATGCTAAGTATGTTGAGCTTGGGTTTGACGACATGCTTGAAAAACCAGTAAAGCAGCAAGTATTAATTAATAAAATTAAGCATTTGCTAAGCTAGGCCAAATTAAACAATATAAAACTGTAAAATACACAGGGCCTATTATTTTTAATAGGCCCAAACTGGCAGTAATTATTTCATGTAGCTGCTACTTTATTTCATAATTTTAAAAATGAAGGTTATTTTATAACTCTTTATATTTTACTCTTTTCGCTTAACTCAAAATAAATCCTACTTACTATTAATAGCCACAGACCGCGTTTTAAAGCCCTCTCAGGTTTTTATAATTATTAAAACCTCAAAAAAATTATTTAGAAAACAAGCTGGGATGATAATTGCTCATCTCTATACATACACAGGTTTAGGCTAAATTTTAAATATTGATGAGGATATTAAGTATGAGTAAAACACAAACCATTACCGTTGAAGGCCACAAAATTGCGTATCAAGAAATGGGCGAGGGCACACCTCTACTATTATTACATGGTATTCCGACTAACAAATCGTTATGGCGAAATGTTATGCCAACACTGAGTGAGCAACATCGTGTTATTGCACCTGATTTACTCAATTACGGTGAATCGGATATGCCAAAAAATACCGATGTATCAATTAATGCCCAATGCAAAATAATCAGTCAATTTATGGATGAGCTAGGTATTGCTAAAGCAAACATTGCCTCTCATGATATAGGTGGCGGAATTGCACAACTCATGGCGGTAAATTACCCAGAAAAAGTAAACAGCTTAATATTAATTGATAGTGTTTGCTTTGATTCTTGGCCAATACCCGAGTTTGAACCTTTGCTTGAACCTGGTGTAGAGCAAGAAACATCGGTTGATGAGTTTGTTGATACGCTAAATGATTTTATGCCAAAAGGTGTATACGATAAAAGTATAATGACCGATGAGCTGAAAAAACAGTATTTAAAGCAATGGAGTAATGAGCAAGGTAAAGCAGCGTTATTCAATAATATGCGCCGACTTAATAAAGAGTACACACAAGCAATTGCCGGTGAGCTTAAAAGCTTAAAGCATGAAACCCTCATTTTATGGGGTGATGAAGATAACTTTCAAAAACCTAAATATGCACCTCAGTTAGCTCAAACCTTACCAAATGCAACACTAACTTGGATAGAAAAAGCAGGGCACTGGGTTATAGATGAAAAACCAGAACGAGTAACTTCGTTAATGGGTGAATTTTTGGCTGATAAAAAGCTTTAAAATATCTTAATTTAAAAGCCTAGTTAGCCACTTTGGCTAACATGTATATAACACCATGCCGTTTGAGCTGTATTAATTTTTCATAATTAGTTACTCAAACGGCTTTTTGTTTTCATCTATTTTTTAGTATTAAACCATTTAAGTATAAACCGCTATTAATAGCTCAATATTCATACATTAAAAGTGTGCGTATGCGCTTTATATTAGGGTGATTACGCATAGAAAAAAATAAAGCAATTAATTTAACATAATATATGCAGGTATATAAAAACCCCTTTATTCGCTAGGTCTACAAGTGACGTTACTACGTTGAATATAAGGCGAGGGTAACTGTATACTCGCGACTTTTATTAGTAATACCAAAAGCCTAAGACGATATTATTGTATTTATAAACAATTAGTTAGATACATATTGCTGTAATAATGTACTGATAATTTTTACCCTCATTTAATTGAGGATAAAACAATGAAGACAATAATAAAGGCATCAATAGTACTTACAGGTTTATGTTTTGCACACAGTGCAAGTGCAGAAAATTGTTTATAAGGTTGCCCAACAGGTTTAGATAATGGCAATACAATTGAGCGAAGTATTTATACTTTAAAAAATAATCGTTATACAAAGTTTGCAGATTGGGTGGCTTACCATGTTACGACTAGCACTATGAGTGGACCATCGAGAAGTAGAAGTTGGAAAGCCGATCCTGATTTATATTCTCATTATACGTTAGAACCCGCTGATTATACCGATGCATACGCAACAATAAATACCGATAGAGGCCATCAAGTTCCATTAGCATCTTTTAGCAATACGGCTGATTGGAAACTAACAAACTTACTTTCTAATATTACGCCGCAATCATCCGCATTAAATCAAGGCCCATGGGTTAGGCTTGAATCTGCAGTGCGAAATCACGTAGGAAATGGAAATGATTTATATGTAGTAACAGGTCCATTATACGAATATTATTTTGCAGAGTTACCACAAGCTAACGAAGCCCATACGATTCCAAGTGGCTATTTTAAAATTGTTATGCAGCAAACTGGTAGCACAATTAAAGCATCGGCATTTATTATGGAGCAAACAGCAAGTCGCAGTGATAACTTTTGTAATACCGAAGTAAGTATTGATGAAGTTGAATCGCGCTCAGGTATAAATGTAATGCCAAACTTATCATATAACAGTGCACAAACAATTGAATCATCAGTGTATGGTTTAAGGTCTGAACTAGGTTGTAACTAAGTCATATTATTTTTGCGTGAGGCCTTAGGTTTTGAAGAACTTAAATCTAAGGCTTTAAATTAAACCTGATATGAGGTTCGATAAATGCTTGTAGCAGTAAGTTAGCTCTAAATAAAATGATAGAAACGACGATTACAAAATTTGAGCCTGTTTAAAAAAGGTAATTAATTTTTATAAAGGGAATATAGAGGCTGCTATATGAAATTTGTAATTGTTAGGCTTTATAAGATTGAAAGACTACATAAATATTAGCGAAAATATCGGTGTAAAATCTAGTGCGTAAGTTGTTGTTAAAAGTTACTGTACATAACAATTTGAACGGTTAACTGAAAGACCAACTTTAAAAGACTATTACAAAACACCAGAAATAGGGGTTTATACCTAAATAATAGAAGCTACTTAACTTTGATTATGTATTAATTCACTTTATTTAACATAATATAAATTATAGGTTGTTATGTATATTATAATAAGGAGTGCGTATTACACTCCTACTATGTCCAATACTAGACGGTATCGGACATTAAGGTTATTTTTGCCAAACTATACCATGCCTTACTTTACTAAGTGCTTTTAGTTTATTTCTGGTCATTACGCTTTTATTATTCATTACACTTAAAACTTTACTAACTATATTACTTACAAAGAACTTTAAGCATTGGCTACTTTAAAATTTTAACTACAGCAGTTTTTGCTTTGCTATTTTCATCAACGTTCTTTCATTGCGGCGCTCTTTTATTACAGCGCTATTTAAAACGTTTTACAAAAAGCCTAAATTTTTTAAAACTTTATTGGTATTTTAAATGAGCCTGTTAGTTTTCCTTTTTGAAAAATAAAGGCTCATTCAGTCAGTTATTATCCGTAGATTTTAAAAAGCTACCTAAAACAACCTTAGCTAATCCATACTTAAAATACGTTCTGCTGTGTATTCGTTAGTAATTAAACCGCTGATCATATTTGATCTAACTGCACCAAGTATCGCAAGTACTTTATCTTCACCGGCGGCTATAGCGTAAATTTGTTTACTACCTTCAATTTTTAATGGCGTACTGGCAACACGTTGGTTTACAGTGCAGTCAATTAATTGGCCGCGTTTGTCGTAAACCCAGCTGATCATTTCGCCCACAGCCCCTAAATTTTGTAGCTCTTTTAGCTCTTGCTCATCAACAAACCCATCAATATGCAATGGGGATTTTTCGCCTAGGCTACCTACACCCACAAATGTTACGTCGGCTTGAGTGGCCAATTTTAAGTTACTGGTAATATTATGTTGTGAATGCAATTGCTGTTTTTCTTCAACACTTCTTGGTAATACAGGAAGCGGCATTGGGTAATGCTTTGCATTTATATGCTCGGCCATTCTAACGACTACATCATAAGGTGAAGCCGACCCATCAAGTGCCATGTTGCCAAGCATAGCCACTACTTTGTGTTGACTACAATCTAGCGTTGGCAGTTCATCAACGCATGCACGTAGTACGCGCCCGGTCCCCATAGCTAAAATTTTCGGTGTTTCTGATTTTAAATGGCGTTGTATTTCAGCAGCACCGGCTTGCGCTAAACCCACTGTAGAATTTGGATCTGAACCATCGCTAGGCACTACTTCACAAGAGTCTAAGCCAAAACGGCTTTTAATTTTTTCTGCTAAATCCATACATTTAGCAATAGGATGATCGAGCCTTACTTTAATAAGCCCTTGGCTTACAGATAATGCAACCATACGTTGAGCCGATTGACGAGATACATTGAGTTTTTTGGCAATTTCGTCTTGTGTTTTACCCGCAACATAATAGAGCCACCCTGCTCTAGCTGCATCATCGAGCTTACGTATTTCTGTATTTGATAGCTTTGCCACATAAACCTCTTATTTTGATAAGCCGCTTAGTTTAGCGATAAATCATTTTACAATATTTGCAAATATATCATTCATTTATAAAATGCCGAAGTATCACATTAATTTAATAACCAATACTTTAGGTAAATTTGCTATTCCTAAAGTATTGGCCTAAAACGGCGGATTAAACTGTTGGGTTTTTAATCGTTAAACCATTTTTATCAAATCTATGTACCTTGTGCTCAGGCGCACTTAAATATATTGTATCGCCATATTGTAGTGGGCAATCGTCATCTGCTTTCACCGTAACCGTGCTGCCATCGTTAATAGTTACATGTAAAAAGCTTTCAGAACCTAAATGCTCGATAACGCCCACAGTACCTTGCCAAGTTCCTGACTCAGTTGAAATTTCAAAGTGCTCAGGACGTACACCCAAACTGTGCGTTTGTGCATGGCTATCGTTATCTACTTCAATAAAGTTCATTTTTGGTGAACCAATAAAGCCTGCAACAAATTTATTTACTGGGTGTTGATACAGCTCAAGCGGCGTTCCGACTTGCTCAATAATCCCCCCATTAAATACCGCAATTCTGTCTGCCATTGTCATCGCTTCAACTTGGTCATGTGTTACATAAATCATTGTTGTAGCTAAGCTTTTGTGTAGTTCAGAAATTTCTAAGCGCATATTTACACGCAGCGATGCATCTAAATTTGAAAGTGGTTCGTCAAACAGAAAAGCCGACGGTTGCCTAACAATTGCGCGCCCTATTGCTACACGTTGGCGTTGCCCGCCAGATAATTGCCCTGGTTTACGGTCTAGGTAATCAGTTAAATTAAGTATTTTAGCGGCATTTGCTATTTTACTTTCAATTTCAGCAGGGCTTACTTTTGCACGTTTTAGTGGAAACGCAATGTTATTGCGTACACTCATGTGCGGGTACAAAGCGTACGACTGAAAGACCATAGCTAAACCACGTTTTGCCGGTGGCGTCTGTGTTGCATCTTGGCCATCAATCTCAATTGTGCCGCTGGTTGTGTCTTCCAATCCGGCAATCATACGTAGTAATGTTGATTTACCACAGCCCGATGGCCCTACAAATACAATAAATTCACCGTCTTTTATCTCTAAATCAAGTGGTTTGATTACGTTAACTTCATCAAAACTTTTAGTTACTTTTTTTAGTGTGATGCTGCCCATGTGTGTTCTCCTACTTTACTGCGCCAAAGCTTAAGCCGCGCACTAATTGTTTTTGACTAAACCAACCAAGAATTAATATTGGCACAATGGCCATGGCAGATGCTGCCGACAACTTGGCGTAAAATAACCCTTCTGGGCTTGAGTAACTGGCAATAAATGCCGTTAGTGGTGCGGCATTCGCAGCGGTTAAAATGAGTGTCCAAAATGCTTCGTTCCATGCCAAAATTACGTTTAACAGTAATGTTGAGGCTATGCCAGGTAATGCGATTGGCAGTAATACATGAAATATTTCTTCACCAATAGTTGCACCATCCATTCGTGACGCCTCTAAAATTTCACCCGGAATTTCTCTAAAGTAGGTGTATAACATCCATACCATAATCGGTAAGTTTATTAAGGTCATAACAATAACTAAGCCAAGTTTTGTATCTAATAAAGCAAAGTCTCTAAAGAGTAAATAAATAGGAATTAACACCCCTACCGGCGGGAGCATTTTTGTAGAAAGCATCCACATAAGTAGGTTTTTAGTTTTTTTCGTTTGCACAAACGCCATTGACCACGCGGCTGGTACGGCTATTAATAAGCCCAATAAACTTGAGCCGAGTGATATAACCACCGAGTTCCAAAAGTGATCAAAATACGGCGAGCGGGCTAACACATCTTGATAGTTTTCCAGTGTCCAATCAAAAGCAAATAACGCTGGTGTGGCTGATATTGCTTCTGCTTCGGTTTTAAAACTGGTGATTAATGTCCATAAAATTGGGAAAAATATCATCCCACTGATGGTCCATGCTGCCAGGGTATAAATTAGTTTTGATTTTTTATTTGCTGCACTAGCCATGATTAACCCTCTAAGTTTTTACCAATAAGGCGCATTAAAAATATGGCTACAATATTGGCAATAATTACTGCAACTATGCCCCCTGCTGAGCCCCCGCCTACATCAAATTGTAATAACGATTGGGTGTAAATTAAGTAAGTAATATTGGTTGATGCATACCCAGGCCCGCCACTGGTTGTCACTAAAATTTCTGCAAAAATAGACAGTAAAAATATAGTTTCAATTAAAATAACAGCGGTAACAGCGCGTGATAAATGCGGCAGCACTATGTAAAAAAACTTACTAAAAGGCCCTGCACCATCTAAATCGGCAGCTTCGAGTTGTTCGCGGTCAAGGGATTGAATTGCCGTGAGTAATATCAACGCAGCAAACGGTAACCACTGCCAAGAAACAATAATAATGATTGAAAACAAAGGCATTTGCGCAAAAAAGTCGATAGGTTCAAACCCGAGCCAAATTGAAAAGTGTGCAAATAATCCGTTTACAGGGTTCATAAACATGTTTTTCCACACCAAAGCCGATACGGTTGGCATAACAAAAAATGGGGCGAGAACCATAATACGAACATAGTTTCGCCCCCATATTGCTTGGTCGAGGAGAACAGCTAAACCGATACCACCACAAATTGTGATAGCTAATACACCCGTTACTAAATAAAGGGTATTAAAAAAGGATTCAACAAATGCGGGATCTGTTAAAAAAAACTCGTAGTTTAAAAAGCCTACAAATTCACGTTCACCAGGAATAAGTAAGTTGTAATCTACAAACGAGAAATAGAGTGTCATGCACAGCGGCACTATCATCCATCCTAGTAATAAAATTACACTAGGAAATAGCATTATGCGTGCAAGCGTACGAGACTGTGTAGTTGCCATATCAGTGACCTTCAAAAAGTCAGCATTATCCTTAGCAACAACAACAAACGGCTACTAGATAACATGCTAATGCTGACGAAAAATACGAGGTAAGCGTTAAACTTACCCGCCTACTTATTTATTTTGGGTAGCGTGCTTTACGCATTGTGCGCTCAACTAGGCGTTGTGATGTGTTAAGCGCTTGCTCAACAGTCATTTGCCCAGTAAGTGCAGCGGAAAACTGCTGCCCAACAGCAGTGCCAATTCCTTGAAATTCAGGAATAGCTACAAACTGAATGCCAACATAAGGCACGGGTTTAACAGTAGGGTTTTTCGGGTCGGCCGAATTAATAGAATCAAGCGTTATTTGTGCAAACGGTGCTGCATTCATGTATTGCTCGTTTTCATAAAGTGATGCGCGAGTACCCGGCGGTACTTTTGCCCAGCCTTTGTTATCGGCAACTAATTGGCTGTACTCTTTTGATGTAGCCCAGCTAATAAATTTCATTGCAGCATCAGATTTTTTACTACTAGAAGGAATTGCAAGTGTCCATGACCATAGCCAGTTACCGCGTTTACCTAAGCCATTATCTGGTGCAAGTGCAAAGCCTACTTTATCAGCGACTTCAGAATCTTTTTTATTGGTTACAAATGCGCCAGCAACCGTTGCATCAATCCAAATACCACATTTACCCGTTTGAAATAACGCTAGGTTTTCGTTAAACCCATTCGCTGACGAACCCGCAGGACCAGACTCTTTCATAACATCTACATAGTACTGGAGTGTGGCTTTCCACTCAGGGGTGTTAAATTGTGGTTTCCAATTTTCATCAAACCAGCGAGCGCCAAACGAATTTGCCATTGAAGTAATTAAAGCAACATTTTCGCCCCAACCTGCTTTACCACGTAAGCAAAGGCCATAAACACCTTCATCTTTATTGGTCATCGCTTTTGCAGCTTTTTGAATAAAGCTCCACGTAGGCGCGTTTGGCATTTCTAGGCCGGCTTTTTCCATTAGGTCTGTACGGTACATAACCATAGAGCTTTCGCCATAAAATGGGGCCGCGTATAATTTGTTATCTATGGTTAAACCACTGCGAATAGCCGGTAGTAAGTCATCAACGTCGTAATTTTCACCTAGGTTATCAAGCTCAGTTAGCCAGTTTTGTTTACCCCAAATTGGCACTTCATATGTGCCAATTGTCATTACATCGTATTGGCCGCCTTTTGTGGCAACATCGGTTGTTACACGTTGACGTAAAATATTTTCTTCTAGTGTTACCCATTTTAATGAAATATCTGGGTTTTGTTCTTCAAAATGATTGCTTAGCTCTTTCATGGTGATCATGTCACCATTATTAACAGTGGCAATGGTTATGGTTTCTTTAGCGGCTACGTTAATAGCCATAACTGAACACGCGAGCATTAATAATTTAGTTTTCATCGGGTTAACCCTCATAAATATGTTAAATGACGCTTAAAAAATAACTGTAAAGCGCCTTAGTAAATAAAGCGGTGAGTAATTTCAACGTATTTACAGCGCTGAAATTACCTTTAAACCAAACAGTAAGTTAGTAAGCTATTTAAAATTTAACTGAGATTTCTGAGGTGAAACCGTCAAAACCACGACCAATTTGGCCGCCTGAGTTTGCGCCTTCTTCTTGGTTTACATACTCAACTTTTAAAAGTGTAGAATCTGTAAACCAGTAACCTGCGGCTACTTGTAGGCGCTCAACGGTGTTATCGTTTTGGCTGATTAAATCGGAAGTGTTTTCTGACTCTGCATAGCGCGCGGCTACGTAAAGTTTTTCAGGAATGATATATTGCTGTGCTTCAACTGCGTAATATTCTACTGAGCTTTCGCCTTTAATTACACTGCTAGAATCAAACGAGGTACCGTTTTCGTCTGCCACGCCATCTGTACCAAAGTAGGTAATACCTGCCACTGCGTTACCTGCAGAGTCTGCAAAGGTGTAATCGTCAGACGATTTACCCAACATTAAAATGATGCTGGTTTGATCTGATGGCTGATACGCTAAATTTAATTGAATGATAGACTGATCAAGCCCTGGCATAACACCTACGTGAGTATCACGTTCGCTTGAAGGAGAAGCCGAAAAGTTATAGTTTTCGCCATCACCAAAACGGTAATTTGTTGTTGTGAGTCCATCTAAGCTCGCTACGCCATTTTCAAAACGAAGTTGGTCGCCTTGGTTAGCTTGTAAGTAATTTAAGCCAACTTTAAAGCCACCTTCAAACTCTAATGTACCTTGTAAGCGGTAGTTAAAGCCTCTATCTTCTTGAAATGCTTCGCCAAAGCTTGATGTAGTAATGTGACCTGCCACGTTATAAGATCGAAGCACACCACTGTCAAAAGTTTCTGTGTAGCTTAATTGTGCACCATTTTCTGCGGTTGCGTAGTCGTTAATGCCGTTACCAATTAAGGCATTACCTTGGTTATCAGCGCCGTCTTGAAAACCTTTAAACTGAAATGGAGACGCGCCAATATTACCTAAACGAAGCGTTAAATTTTCGTTTTCGTTTGGTGTGCCGTATAAGCCAAGTAAATCAAATTCAATACCTGCAAAGTCGTTATGGAACGAAAAATCACGGTCGCCGCCGCCAAAATCGTTTGGCTCTTCGGCTATATCAATGTCGGCAGTAATGTATTCATTTATATGAAACTTAAGCATTAAGTTAGCTCTAATACGCCCAAAACCTGATGATTGCTCTTCATCTCCAGGACGAAATGCACCGTCTTTAGCTTGAATAGACTGAAAGTTTTGCATTGCTAGAAAGTTAACGTCAAGGCGGTCAAAGTAATCTGACATATCTGCTTGTGCAGGCGCCGCCAACGCTGCTGCTACTAAAGTTAGCGCAAATTTAGCTTTCTTATTATTTAACATAATGAACTCTCTATTTAGTGTGTTGTGTATTTTCAGTGTTCAGCTAAAGCAAATGGGCATTTTATTTAAATGTGTTTTTAAACTTCGTAATGGGCATTGGCTCAGCTAATGAGCATAATCACAAATGAATAATGTAACGTCAACATCTTTTATTACAAAACATTTACATGAAATCGTGTTTATAAAAATTTACATTTATAAACAAGGGTTTAATAGTTTTGAATTCCAAAATAAAATTGCCAGTTATGACTAAAGTCTTATTTAAAGTGTTCTGTAGAGCGCTATTTGGTTGTTTTTTGATTTACTTTCTTGAGCTTATACAGTGCTTAGCATAAAATTAAATTACTTTAGATGTATAAAAAATAGAAGTAATTAACATATGGAATTTGTGCGCCCGCTTGAGCCTATACTTATTATTGATGACGTTAAGGAAATACGTGACTACCTAAACCAAATATTAACGGAGCTAGGCTTTGAAGATATTTTAGAAAGCAACGATTACCTTTCTGCAAAACCCCTTCTTGATAAAAAATCACCCAATGTCATCTTTTTGGATGTGGACTTACCTGATTCTGAAAGCTCTGATATTCTAGAACATATTAATGATAGCTACCCTCACGCTCACGTTGTTATGTGCTCAGGTCATAACACTCTTGAAAACGTTCAAAACACATGGGAATTAGGCGCTAAAGGCTTTATAGAAAAACCTTTTAACGCTAAAAAAGTTAATTCTGTTATGAAGCGCCTCGAACTAAGCGAATAAAATAAGGTCAGTATGCAAAGCACTGTTACGGCAATTATCGACGATTTATCGAGTGTTATTTTTGGCAAAAAACAACAAATAAAACTAGCACTCACCTGCTTATTCAGTGAAGGACATTTACTGATAGAAGATTTACCCGGTATGGGCAAAACTACGCTCTCACATGCACTTGCTGCTGTGCTTGGGCTGTCGTATCAGCGTATACAATTTACAAGCGATCTTTTACCTGCCGATATTTTAGGAACTAATGTATTTAACGCTAATGAGTACACGTTTACATTTCATAAAGGGCCGATTTTTAGCCAAGTTGTATTAGCAGATGAAATAAACCGCGCGGGCCCTAAAACGCAAAGTGCATTGCTTGAGGCAATGGAAGAGCAGCAAGTTACAGTAGATGGTACTAAGTACACATTACCAAATCCTTTTTTTGTAATTGCCACGCAAAACCCGCTTTATCAGTCGGGTACTTACCCACTTCCAGAATCGCAGTTAGATCGATTTTTAATGCGTATAAGTTTAGGCTTTCCTCCTAAAGAGGCTGAAAAACAACTTATTTTAAACATCAAACCGCGAGACTACAGCCAATTACCACAAAGAATAGACGCTAAGCAGCTACAGCAAATTCAAACCTTAATTAACCAAATTGTAATAAGTAGCCCTGTAATCGATTACATTATTGAATTAGTAACGCATACCCGTCAAAGCGCAGCATTTGCAGGCTCGCTCTCTCCTCGGGCAAGTATGGCGCTGGCCAAAGCGGCTAAGTCGTGGGCATTTATTGAAGGGCGCGAGTTTGTAACCCCTGACGATGTACAAGCTGTATTTGCAAGTGTGTGCCAACACCGATTAGGTTTGCATAACGAGTCGGGCGAAGCGCAAGTAAATGAAATTTTAAAAACCGTTGCTGTGCCATTTTAACGTGTTATTTAAAAAAAAAGCCAAAAAGGTCAGTATATTAGGCGCTTTAAAAAAGCGTTTACTTAATAAACTACTTAAAAACAAGCATTCAAAGCAATCCATTACGCTGGCTCATAACAATATATATGTAGTGCCCTCGAAACTCGGCTTTTACTTTATTATTGTGGCTATTTTAAATTTTGTTATGGGCATTAATTATCAAAATAACTTAATTTTGGTGATGGCTTATTTAATGTTTATGGTGATGATTATTGCTGTGCTGCTTGGTTATACAAATGCCAGAGGGCTAAAAGTTGAATATATAAAAAGTTTTGCCAGCTTCTCACCAAATAAAGGATCGGTTAAATTTATTTTAAAAGCCCCTACACTTACTCAATCAGTATCGCTTAACTACTCGAGTGACTCAGAATACGCAAAGCACTTAACGCAAGTTACGCCCAAAGACAGCGCTTTAATTATTAACCTACCTTATAATGCCCGCGGTAAATATACCCTTGAACGTTTTAAAATACACAGTAATTACCCATTTGGGCTGGTAAGCGTGTGGAGTTATATACAACCCAATGACTCTGTTTACGTTTACCCTGCGCCAGAGCATGTATTAAACGACACTTACAACAGTACGTTTGAACACACAACGCAAACAGGCAGTATTAAAGAGCCCGGCAGCGAAGAGTTTGATGAGCTAATTACGCATTTACCAGAAATGGGATTGCAGCGAATTTCATGGAAACATTACGCTAAATCACAGCAGTTACTCGTAAAAGAATTTATAGATTATAAAAAGTCCGATATTGTTTTTGATTTTAACCTGCTAACGGGTAACACCGAGCAACGCTTGAGTCAGCTTTGCTTTTTAGTGTGTAATGCATGCGAAAACAACACACCGTTTACACTAATTTTGCCCTCAGCAAGTTACAAAGCAACTAACGACACGCACGATAAATCACAGTGTTTAGCACTTCTGAGCGAATACGGCGGAGCAACTAATGGCTGAGCTATTAAATTACCGGGCAATTAATTTGGCAATGAGCTTTATATACGCCTGCTTATTTGCGTTTTATTTATCGCATATGCCCATACTGTTTATTGGGGTTTTATCGCTTTTATGTCTTTGGAACGTGTACTTAACACTGACTAACAACCCTAAACCTAACGCGTGGCTTGCAAATATTTTGGCTGGATTAGCTTTAATATTAATGATTTACACCATAGGTATAGGCGATACAGTCATATTGTTTGTTGCTATGTTATTGCTCTCTAGTATTTTTAAATTACTGCAGGCTAAAACAAAAAAACATTACCATATTATTGTCACACTCACGTTTTTTTCTATTTCATCGGCGTATTTGTTTAACCAAAGCATAATAACCACCTTAACCATGAGCGCCCTATTTTTACTCAACTTTGCTGTATTGAGCTTAATTGAATCTTCTCATAGTTTAAAATTAGCCTCTAAACAAAGTGCTAAGCTGTTATTTATTGCTTTGCCTTTAGCAATATTTTTGCTGTTGTTTTTACCTAAAATGCCCGCTTTTTGGCAGTTACCTGGGCCAAAGCTTGCTAAAACAGGGCTCTCTGAACAGGTTGACCCGTTTGATATTGCAAAGCTGTCTAATTCTGATGAACTGGTTTTTAGAGCGCGTTTTGATAACGACACGCCCGCCTCGCCTTATTATTGGCGAGCACTTGTACACGATACTTTTGATGGTAAAGCGTGGAAAACATCTGATTTATTAAAATATAATAATCAAAGCGCTGATCCCAATAAACAAATTACGATACAACACACCTACACTATTATTGCCGAGCCTGCTAATCAAAAATGGTTATATGGGCTTGATTACGCAACCAGTAACAATAAAAATGTTGAAAGTAATGCGCTAGGGTTACTTCAAAAAAAACAATATCAAGCTAAAAGCTTGCAGTATCAGGTATCAAGTGCAGCACTGAGTACAGAGCAACTTTCAAATTGGCAAACCGCTTATTACACACGCTTAAATAACCAAACAAACCAACAAGCATCCAAGCTTGCTGCCAAACTTAAACAATCAACAACCTCGCAAAGTGACTTTTATAATGCATTGCTTAGCTACTTTGCTAAACAAGAATTTAGTTACACGTTAACCCCCGAGCCTATGACCGGTGACAGCACTATTGATCAATTTTTATTTGATAAAAAGCGCGGCTTTTGCGGCCATTACGCCAGTGCAGCAGCGTATATTTTTAGAAGCGCCGGTATTCCCGCACGCTTGGCCAGCGGTTATTTAGGTGGTGAAAAAAACCAAACAAATAATTATTTATCGGTTCGCCAATACGATGCCCACGCTTGGGTTGAAGTGTATATTAATAATCAGTGGCAGATTTTTGATGCCACTGCGGTGGTCGCCCCCGAGCGTTTAAATGGTTCACTTTCGCAAAACGAAGAACTCAATGATGAATTTAAAAGTAATCTCGATTTTGGCTTAGTGAGTTTAAGTAACTTTGCAGCCGTTAATTGGTTAAGGCTCAAACTAGAAACCCTTGATTACCAATGGACTAGCTGGGTACTTGGCTTTGACGAAGAAAAGCAAAGCAACTTTTTAAAATCACTTTTTGGTAGTAAACATCTTTGGCTGGTACCTTTAGCGGTTATTTTAGGACTTGCTTTTAGCTTTGCTGCTTACTTTATTTATTTAAATTGGCCACGCAATAAAAGTAAACGCCCGCCGTTAGTTTCAGAATTTGAGGCAATTAAGCACTGGGCAGATAAAAACGACATAGCGGCGCCTAGTCACTATTCACCTAATCAGCAGTTAATATACTTTGCTGAGCAAAGCCCTGATACTGCGGAACCTTTAAGCGAATTTAGCTATTTATTTAATCAAGTGCGCTACGCTAAAAAACCTTTTACTAAAGAACGTAAAAATCAGGCTAAAGATCTGATAAAATTAATTAAATCTTCAAAATAGAGAAAACTATGAATGCGGTTGTTATAGGCGTTATTTTAATGCTTGGGCTCTCCTTAGCCCGTGTAAATGTCATTGTAGCTATGATAATTAGTGCACTTGTAGCTGGTTTAACAGCGGGTTTAGGGATAAAAGAAAGTGTTGATGCATTTAATTCTGGCTTGTCGGCCGGCGCTGAAATTGCACTAAGTTACGCAATGTTAGGTGCCTTTGCAGTGGCTATTTCAAAATCGGGATTAACCCGTATCCTCGCCGAAAAGCTATTAAACAAAGTGAATGCACAAGGTGCAGGCAGCGAAACCTTTTTAAGCTATTTTATTTTATTAATTATATTAGGCTGCGCTATTTCATCTCAAAATTTAGTGCCTGTGCACATAGCCTTTATACCTATTTTAATCCCCCCTTTGCTCGTTGTGTTTAATCAACTACGTTTAGACCGCCGCGCCATTGCCTGTATATTAACGTTTGGTTTAGCTACCTCTTACATGGTATTGCCTTATGGATTTGGTGGCATTTACTTATACTCTATTTTGCATAAAAACTTAGTTGATAACGGCCTAGACATAGTTAACACACAAGTGCCTATGGCAATGATTATTCCTGCCTGCGGTATGTTGGTTGGGTTAATTATCGCGGTGTTTATAAGTTACGCAAAGCGCCGTGACTACCAAGCGCAACCGTTAACAACACAAAGCAAAGCTAGCGACATTGAGAAGCCAAAAAAAGTGATGATCGTGGGTTTGTTTGCTGTGCTTTCATCATTGGTTGCACAAAACCTAAGTGGCTCTATGATATTAGGCGGCCTTGTTGGCGTAATGATATTTAGTGTATTTGGTGTTGTTAAGTGGGAAGAAAACGGCGACGTATTTAGTAAAGGCGTCGCCATGATGGCGATGATTGGCTTTATTATGATTTCGGCTCAAGGATTTGCCTCAGTAATGAAAGCAACCGGTGATGTAGCAAGTTTAGTTCACAGTGGCGCTGCGTTATTTGATGGCAATAAGCCTCTCGCTGCGGCCTCTATTTTATTGGTGGGATTATTGATAACAATGGGTATTGGTAGTTCGTTTTCTACAGTGCCAATTATAGCTACCTTATTTGTGCCTTTATGTTTAGATTTAGGTTTCTCGGTTATGGCAACTGCGGCTTTAGTGGGTACTGCGGGTGCATTAGGTGATGCGGGCTCTCCAGCCTCTGACTCTACACTTGGACCAACCTCGGGTTTAAATGCCGATGGTCAACATGACCATATACGAGATTCGGTGATCCCCACCTTTATACATTTTAATATTCCATTACTTATATTTGGTTGGATTGCGGCTATGGTGCTTTAGCACCTCTGCACTTATAGTGTGTATAATTCATTATTTTTAAGGCATGTATTTCATGCCTTTGTTATACCTCCCTATTTGCTGACTTAATCTATATATTTTTATAGCTGCTAAGATTGCTTTTACAATTAACTAGTATGATGTGTTCTTTTCCTGTAATTAAATAAGCACCTAATAAAGATGCTTATTTAAAGGCTGCTTGCCTTAATATTTATTTATTCAAAACCGTAAATCATTTTATCGCACACAACCGGTGTCGGTCTGTGGTCATCATCTACGGCTACAAAGGTAAAGCTGCCTGAAATCGCCGAGTGCTTATCATCTTTATGCATGGTTTCTAAACAAATATCCACATCCACTTTAAGTGATGTATTGCCCACATGCACAACTTTAGCAATTAGCTCAGCAAAAGTCCCCGCTGGAATAGCCTCTTTAAAATCAACTCTATCAGATGAAATAGTCACTAACGGCTTTCGGCAAAAACGAGTGGCGGCAATAAAAGCAACCTCGTCCATCCATGCTAACGCATCGCCACCAAATAATGTGTTGTGATGATTAGTGCGCCCAGGAAACACCGTTTTAGTAACCGAGGTCGTTGAGTCTTCAATACGCTTTGCAATAATTGCATCGCGGTTAATGTCTGTCATAGTATCTACTTTTTATTAGCAAGCTTATCTTGCATCAATAATGCTGGGTCTAGGCGCTCGCCTTCCCAGTTAAAACGCCAATCAAGGTGTGGGCCTGTTACACGCCCAGTCGCACCTATTTCGGCAACTTTGTCGCCTTGGCTTATTGTATCGCCTACTTTTACATCTAATTTGCTTAAATGAATATATGTAGAGGTAACGCCATGGCCGTGGTCAATAATAAGCGTACCGCCCGAGTAGTATAAATCGGGGTCGGCAAACACCACGGTGCCACTAATCGGAGCATAAACAGGCGAGCCGGTTTTATTGGCAATATCTAAACCAAAATGTGGGCGTCGCGGTTCGCCGTTAAAATAACGTTGGCTACCATAAACACCCGATATACGTCCTTGTGCAGGCTTTAATACCGGGTCTAAAAAGTACTGTAAATCAGAGTTAACTGCGCGCGCTTTACGTATTGCTTGCGCCTCACGGCTAATACGTGCGCTTACTTCTTTAGGGGGCGACACATACTTTTTAGCCACACCGGTAATTTTATCAATTTTATAATCGCGTTTAGTGATCATTAAATCTTGCGTGTGTGTTTTACCGTTATTATCTACCCACGTAAGGGCGTGTTTTGCTTTCGCGTCGCGACCAAAGCCAAACACAAAATTGCCAGAGTCTGATAACTTTAATGTTTTACCATCTAGCGATACAGACTTTACATTTTCAAGCTTGCCTGTCACTAAGCCGCCCTGCGTTAGGTGCCCTTTTAGCTCAAGCGCTAATGCACTAAAGCTAGTTGTGGTTACAAGCGCTGTTGCTAAAAGAGTTTTAAGCATAACTAATCGATCCCTTTCCTACGCCTTCATAAGCGGTAATTTTTACGTCTTTGTCTGGGTATTCTGCCTTAACCTGCTCAGCAAGGTGTTGAGCAATACATTCTACCGTTGTATCAACAGGTAAAATGTCACAGCGTGACTCGCTTATCGCCATTTCAAAGTAACCTTGTGCAGCGGTGTAAGCAAAACACACATCATCGTTTTTAGCGCTTATGTGTTTTAATTCGCTTGCAGCGATTTGGTCTTCACGCGTGGCTAAGTAAATATCTTGCCATTTTTCTGCCCATTGCTTTTGTAAGCGTGGCATAGACATACCATCCAAACTAATACCAATTTGCGAGCGATGGCCATGAATAATACGCTGACAGTTACCATCGTGCTTTTTAAGGCCATGGCTGTAATGGTAATAAAAACTTTGGCTGTGCTCTGGTTTAAGCGACAACTCAATTTTTTCAATGTTTCCTGGCAGTTTTGGTAAAATAGTGTCGATTAAAAATTCAGTCACTGATTCAACGCTAATTTCTGGTGCATCTATCATGCAATAAGCTTGATGTGGTGCGCTCATTGCTAAATGGTGGTTATCACCAAATGTGCAATCGAGCGTTTTGTGCGAATCAAATTCTTGTACTGTGCCATTTAAACCTTTAGCAATTGCTAGTTTGTGGTCTAAACAGTCGTCAATTATGCCTTTAATTTGCTTTTTAACTAAGCCAAAGTCTAACACCATAGACTCTTCATTTAGCTTGCCATGCAACGTTAAGTCAACAATCCAGCTCTCGCCAACGGCGCCGCGTTTGTTACATAAGTAAGAAAAATCAATCACTGTTAGTGAGTTAACAAAAAGGATCATAAACTTCCTTTAAACTGGTTATAAGTCAGGGGTAATTATAATGATTTCTGATTGTAATTGCGCGGTTTTATAGTGCAAAAAGCAATCGCCACTACTGATTGGCGATAAATCACGCAAAAAAGTGTTTTTTTCAACTGCTCCGAGTTGTTTAGCGTACAAGTGTACGCTAAAGTACTTGGCAATTTCTAAGCGAAGATAAGTGTTATGGAACCTAAAAATAGCTATACAAAAGAAGATTTGATCCTATGTGGTCAAGGTGAAATGTTTGGTGAAGGTAACTGCCGTTTACCAAGCGACAACATGTTAATGATGGACCGTATTACTTCAATCACTGCTGATGGCGGCGAGCACGGTAAAGGCCAAATTGTAGCTGAGCTTGATATTGACCCAAGCCTATGGTTTTTCGATTGCCATTTTAAAGGCGACCCAGTTATGCCAGGTTGTTTAGGGCTAGATGCTATGTGGCAACTCGTTGGCTTTTTCTTAGGCTGGTCTGGTGGCCCTGGTTTAGGCCGTGCTTTAGGTGTGGGTGAAGTAAAATTTACCGGTCAAATTTTACCTACCGCTAAAAAAGTAACATACCGCCTTGATATGAAACGTGTAATTAAACGTAAATTATTTATGGGTATGGCTGATGGCACAGTTGAAGTAGATGGCCGCGTAATTTACGAAGCAAAAGATTTAAAAGTGGGCTTATTTCAAGACACAAGCGCATTCTAAAATTAGTAATGAATGTATGCAAAAAGGCCTCCAGTTGGAGGCCTTTTTACGTTAATTCTTATTTGATGAATTAGGTTTTATACATGTTTCGGTTTTCAATTGCTTCACGCCAACCGCCTAACCATTCAGACTTAGGATCGATTTGCTGATAAGGGCATAGCTCTTTTGAGCGCCCGGCTAAACCTGCTTTAAAACCTTGAGAATGAGCTCTTTCTAAACGATCTCTTTTTTGTCTCTTCATCGGTAATATCCTCACCTTTTTTAATTATAAATTTTGTAGCATTAGTGAAATCTACATTTAATGAATAGTTAATAAAAATGTTAAATTCAAATAGCAAAATTAATTAATTTGTTTGACATTAACTAACATGCTGATGCAAAAAAAATTTAACATTAATAAAAACACAGTGGTCGTACCACTTAATTTCTTACTGCTTCTTTAATTTACAATACGGCTATCTAACCGCTTAAATGCACTTATGTGCTAAGGCGTGTTCTACTTTGCTGATTTAAATATCTCCATTAAAGCGATTAAATAACTGCTTAATAAAAGCACCTAATGGGAAGCATATAGTTGGTATTTATGGTGCTTTACCGCCTTGTCTAAATGCCAAACACCACTGCAAATTTAACCAGCAAAAATCAACACGACCTATTTATCCGACACACCTTTTTTGGCTAAGTTCCAAACAAAAATGTAATCATGACGATTTTATTGCAATTTGCCCTTTAGTTTAAAAAACAGCTTTAACGATTTATTTTTAAACAATTGGTATTTATGCTTGATTAATTAAAGTCGATCGGTCTAATATGGGTTAACTTTAAAAAGGCTATTAGGGGTTACTTATAATGAATACTGCTCAAGCACCTGCACGGCGCGGAAGACCCCCTAAAATACCTCGTGAAAACGCCGATACCAAAGCGCACCTTATTAGGGTTGGCCTAGAAACCTTAACTGAATTTGGTTTTAGCGCAACTGGCCTTGATACCATTTTAAAAAAAGCCGGCGTGCCTAAAGGCTCGTTTTATCATTACTTTAAAAGTAAAGAAGCGTTTGGTATTGCGTTAGTAAATGCCTACGATGACTACTTTATCACTAAGCTCAAAAAATATTTAACCGATAGCAATACACCGCCCCTGGAGCGCTTAATTCACTTTACGCAAAGCGCCATTATGGGCATGCAAAAATACCAGTACAAACGCGGTTGTTTGGTCGGCAATTTAAATCAAGAGCTAAATCATTTAAGTGATGAATTTAAAATCCGCCTACTACAAAGCTACGTAGCATGGCAGCAGCAAGTTGAGCTGTGTTTAAATGAAGCACAGCAACAAGGCACGATTGCTAAAACTGTTGATACGCAGCTTATGAGTGAATATTTTTGGATTGGCTGGGAAGGCGCCGTTATGCGAGCTAAACTTACCCAATCAAGTAAACCCCTTACGTTGTATACAGAAATGTTTTTACGCGCATTACTTACCTAATGCGCATTTTATTTAGCCATTAAAAACCGATCGGTCTAAAAGGATATGTTATGAGTAACTCAGTTAAAGCTATTGTAATTACGAAAGACGAAAACTACGCTGCGGCGCTTAGTGAAGTGCAGCAAAGTGACCTACCAGATCAAAACGTGCAACTTGATGTACTTTACAGCACACTCAATTACAAAGATGGGTTAGCCATTACAGGTAAAGGCCCTGTTGTGCGCAGTTTTCCTATGGTGCCAGGCATCGATTTAGTGGGCACAGTAAGTGAAACAAGTACGGATGAATTTACTGTTGGCGATAATGTAATTTTAAATGGCTTTGGTGTGGGCGAAAAACACTGGGGCGGCCTTGCACAAAAGGCATCGCTTAATAGTGATTGGTTAATCCCCCTCCCTGCAGCGCTATCGCCAAAACAAGCAATGCAAATTGGTACCGCGGGCTACACAGCAATGCTGAGTGTTATCGCCCTTGAAAAACAAGGCATCACTCCAAGTGATGGCGAAATATTAGTGACCGGTGCAAACGGCGGTGTTGGCAGCTTTGCCATTTATTTATTAAATCAGCTGGGCTATAACGTAACCGCTGCAACAGGTAGAATGGAGCAAAGCGATTACTTAAAAGAGCTAGGTGCGTCACAAATTATTAGCCGCGATGAGCTTTCAAACCCAGGTAAGCCACTTCAAAAAGAGCGCTTTGCGGGTGCTATAGATTCGGTAGGCAGCCACACACTTGCTAATATTTGTGCATCACTTAAATACGGTGGTGTGGTTACTGCGTGTGGTTTAGCCCAAGGCATGGATTTACCCGCCTCTGTAGCGCCCTTTATTTTACGTGGTGTATCTTTAATTGGTATAGACAGCGTTATGCGCCCTAAAAAAGACAGAGTAGAAGCATGGGACAGACTAGCAAGCTTAGTAAAAGCCGATTACCTTGATAAAATTTCAACCGAAATTACACTTGAGCAAGTAATTGAAAATGCCGAGCAACTTATGGAAGGTAAAATTCGCGGCCGCGTAGTTGTTAATTGCCAAAGTTAAGCAATTTTATCTATTAAAGCCTCGTTATTAAATTTATAATGGCATTTGTATTTTTATTAATGAGGCAACACCTATGAGCAACCAAGATCTTTACAGTAATAACCCACTGCAAGGCGTAAAATTAGAGCAAGTGGTTGAAGAACTGGTTGAGCAATATGGGTGGGAGCTACTACACGCTTATTTGCAATTAAACTGTTTTAAAAACAACCCAGATGTAAAATCGGCGGTTAAGTTTTTACGTAAAACACAATGGGCACAAGAAAAGGTAGATAACTTTTACCTATACCGCCTTAAAAACTTACCTAAACCCGACGATGTGCAATACGAATTACCGCCACGAGATAGAGTTATTCCTGCTGATCATAAACCGGGGGAGCCGTGCGAATTAAGTTTTAGTGATGCAAAGCGAATTATGGAAAAAAAGGCCACTAAACAACGCGCCAGGGCACGAAAACAACGCTCAAATGCAACTAACCCGTGGGGTAACTAAGTTAACCTCAACTCTGGATAATAAATCTATCTCTAGCAGCTATTTTCAGCGCTAACAGCGTTGAATTTACTTGCAATAGGCTAGCTATTGACGCGTAAATTCGCCTTGTTTTCACCGAAAACCGCTGGCTAGAGAATTAAGCTTAAAGATCATCATGATAAATTATGTTGGTATATCTCTTAACCAGAGTTCAGGTTAAGTTATATTTTTAAAGCCAATGTATATTGGCTTTTTTTAGCTCTGCAATTTTAGGACTTAGTAACCTCGTTTACGCCAAAAATCATTAACAGAGCCTTGCTCTTCAAGTGCAACGTTAAATGTTTTATCGGCAATAATTTTATTATTTAGGGTGAGTGTCATTCGCCAATCACCTAATTTATTTTCAATAGGCTCCCACAGCGTATCACCTAAATAAAATTGCCAGTCGTTCTCTTTAATGTATTCAACGCCTTCAAAGGGCGGCATTATTTCGCCATTACTGTCTGGTATATCGGGGTGATAAATACAAAAGTGAAGTTTTTCGCCTTTTGCTTTTTTAATATTAATTATTAAACCAAATTCAACATCAAGCTTGGCAATTACATTGGTAGTAAATTGCTCAATTTGTGGCAATGCTTTACTTTTGCTATCCCAGGTAGAATAAATCCCACAACTTTGAATCGACACCTCAGGTTTTGATTTTGCCATTACACCATTCTTTACTTTAGGCTGTTAATGCACTGATTTTATAATACATGCAGCTTAAGTAAAATCACCTGATTAACAAACATACTCAATGTTGATTTATTTTTGCACATTCCTTGCACATTTAAGATCAAAAATAGCGGCAATTAGTACTTAATTGACTGTGTATGATGAATCACTCTCTCTGTAATAAAGTTAAACTATTAAAAATATTGTTATTAAGCGCAGCAATTTCTTCTCTTGTTGCATGTGGCAGTGATGAGCAAAATCTAACAACCGCCACTGATGAAAGTACACGTTCAAGCAGTGACAGTACAACAGCAACAAGTGGCACCAGCTCAACCGAGCAAGTGCTATGTGAATACAGTTACAATGGATACAACGACTCAACATCAGTGCAAACCACCAGCTCTGCTGATTGGGCATGCACAGGTACAACACGCGATGTAGTTGCTAATGGCATTCCCGATCATGATGTGGGCACGTTTCCTAACCCCGATAATCCAAACACTATTTCTGAGCAAACAGTGAGTGAGAGCTTTACGTTAACGCCTGAACAAAGCGATACAACAACCTTAATGGGCGGCCCTCGAGGCGTGTTAGGCATAGTACTAAATGGCGTTAAAATTGATGCTGGTACCGGCGGCAGTTGTGATGACTCTGGCGATAATTGCTCGCTTGGCGATAACAGTGGCAACTGGAGTATTGAAGCACTAAGCCAAGATACCTTTTTTAGTTTTGGTACTGACGATAACAACGCACACGTACAGCCCGATGGCACATATCATTATCATGGCATGCCTGAGGGGTTTATCTCCCTTAGAGGCGGCAACAGCTCAACAATGACTCTAATTGCATGGGCGGCTGATGGGTTTCCTATTTATGCGCGTTATGGCTATAGCACCGCAGATGATGCAAGTTCGTCACTTAAAGTGATGACAGGTAGCTACCAACATATTAGTACTGTGAGCGATAACCGCCCTTCTACCGATATTTATCCACTGGGGACTTTTGCACAAGATTGGGAGTATGTAGCTGGCTCTGGCGATTTAGATGAGTGTAACGGGCGCTTTGGTGTTACCCCTGAATTTCCACAAGGCATATACCATTACTATGCAACCGATACTTATCCGTTTTTTCAACGCTGTGTTAAAGGCGAGCTATAAATTTACTTATAGGCAAAGTGACCATGATGAAATTACATAAAAAAGCACTTGTTGCGCTTATTTTAGTGGCCAACATTGTTATAGCACCGGTTGTTTATGCACATTTAATGGTGGCTCAACACGGAACATTAAACGTGATTGATAACCATGCCTTTATTGTGCTCTCGCTGCCTATTTCTGCATTTAATAACCTTGATGATGATTTAAATAAAAAAGTATCTATGGAGGAATTTAACGCCCATAAAAAGCAAATCAGCAAAACCATAATGCGAGGGGTTTATTTAAACGATCATCATTATAAGTTTTCTTTAGAGGGCTTATTACTAAACCCTGAAGTGTCGCATACTGATACTAATAACATTGAGTACATAACGATTACGGGCCGATATACAGTGCCTGGTATAAGCGCACAGCTAAAATTAAACGTTAGGTTATTTAGTCAAAATTCTGATTTTAATAAGTACCACATTACCGCCACTAACAAACAGCAAAAAATGACTCATCAGTTTGCCTTAACACCGCGTACGCCTTTTAGCACAGTGTTTTAAACTAACAATTAAGTAGCCAAGGGCAGACTTAATATTAAGCTGCCCTTTTTTAATTTATTGCGCTAATAATTTTGGATTTTTAGGAAAGAAATTCTCTGGTTGTTTTTCGCAAAGCGAAAATTCGCGAGTGTTTTTATAAGGAAGCTTCATAAATCCTGCTACCCCCACATCAGTAATGTTAACTGCATACTGCATTAATTTATTAAGTAACCGTTTAAACTCTACTTCTTTGCTTTCATCGAGTAAGCGATAGTAATGGTGTATTTTCATTCTATCTGGCAGGGCTTCAAATATAATACAGCCAGTATGATGAATTTGGTTTAACTCAAACACGCATCTAATCACTTTTTTAGGCAGTTGTAGCTGCTCATCAGGGTCTTTACCGTCTTCAAAGTAAGAATGTGGACGTGCAATTTCGTTTGCCTTCATACTGACCACTTCATAATCAAGCTCAGGGAGGTTATCAAACTTAAACGCCCCGGTTCCATCTCGCTCTAATTGAATGGTTTTACGCGCATCAAATAAACAACACTTAAATAAACCTTTTTGACTTATTGCTTGAGCAAGCATCACGGTATTATTAATGGCATCGGTAAAGGCTGTTTTTAAACTTTCATCATGCATAATAAGCGATGACTCAACAAACAACGACTCATCTTTCCAATGAAAACTCAATCCACCCACTACTGGGTATTTAGCTAGGCGGCTAATTGAGGCCAAAAAGGCTTTTTCGGTATCGCCGGTATCAAACAAAAACTCTTTATAGTAGCGGTCTAATTGAGCATCGTTTACATCAAGCAATTGCTGATTATGATCGGCTTGTCGTAAAAACTGTTTGCGCGAGCTATATACTACGGTGTCGGGCTTATCGCCTTTGCCAAACCAATACGGAATAGCAGGACGAGGTTCTGCTTTTTTAAGCTCGGGTAAATACGCCTGAGCCATTTTAGTAATGTTACGGATAAAGTAATCGCCTGCGCCATCGCGTATGGTTTTATTTTTAGACAGCATGCCATCAATTACATTGGCAAGCTCTTTGGGTAAGCCAAGCGAGCTTGCAGGAATGGCTTGCGCACCAAAACGACACGACTGAGCGGAGGCAAGTGCATATAAGGTAGAAGCCACGCCTTGTTCATCAAAGCGTGGTGATGACTGCTCACCCGACATTTGCGCATCACCTATAAAATACACATCGCCCATTCTGGCATTAGTAGTGCTTAAATCTCCCGACATTAAATCCATAAAATTACTGGCTATAGGCTCACCCTTACTATCAACCTGTGCGTAAACAGAGCTTCCCCAATCAACTAAAGACAGCGCATCGCTTTGCTCATCCCATACTAAGTTAGAAGGTTTAATATCGCCATGCACTATAGGTTGAGGGGTTAAACCATTTTTATGATTACGCAAATCAATTAATACATTACGCAGCCGCACCGCTAATTGCATAATATGGGCGGCACTAAAACGCCCTTTTTTTAGCGATACTTTTTCAAGGTCTTCTCCAATGGCACGGGCCATCATTAAAATTCCTTGCTTTTTTATACGCTCAAAAGCATAAAAGCTGGGCACTAGGGGGTTATTAATTTGCGAGAGCATATACGCTTCGTCTTCTAGGCGGTCGCGCACGCTTTGGGCAAGCGTAATACGCGAGAACTTAAATACCCAAGGTAAGGCATTTTCGTCATTGCCAGCAAACACAAAACCAAACGCGCCTGAGCCAATCATCTCTACATTTTTATACCCAAGCGCACTCAGTTGTTTAATACAAATATTAAGCCATTGACGGTGTTTTTTGGCATCTCTATGTGACAGCAAATAAACAGATTGCTCTTCGTTAATATAAAAATTGCGAATTTCTTTGGCTTTCAATACAGGCTCTTTGTTTTATAGGTTAAATAGTGAGTTAGCCACATGATTATTAGTGTTATATAGCCAGATTACAATACTCACTAGGTAGTTTTTACTAATACCTAAAAAGCTAACTAGCCAAGTGCTAAACATGCACTATTACACCTTGCTAACAAATGTTGCATCCAATCGATTAGCTAAGCCGTATTTAAATTATCTGCTTATTTTAGATAGTAAATACATAGGGATTTTAGCGATGAAGAGATTAGCTTTACTTACACTGAGCACGTTATATAGCATTAGCACCTACGCTAATATAGAGACCCTTACTGTTTATGGGCATAGAGATGGTTTAATTGGCGAGTCTATCAGTGCCTCAAGCGGTATCATTGGTCAAGGAGAAATACAGCAGCGCCCCATGCTCAGAAGCGCCGAAATGTTAGAGCTTATTCCAGGCATGGCGGTTACACAACATAGTGGCTCGGGTAAGGCTAATCAATACTTTATTAGAGGCTTTAATTTAGATCATGGCACCGACTTTGCCACCAGCATTGAGGGCATGCCCATAAATATGCGAAGCCATGGACACGGGCAAGGTTATACCGATCTTAATTTTATTATTCCAGAAGCTATTTCAACTATTAATTACCAAAAAGGATCATACAGCGCTACACAAGGGGACTTTTCAAGTGCGGGGAGTGCGCAATTTAATTTAGCTAATAACTTAAAGCACAAGCAAATAGAGCTAAGCATTGGTGAAGATAACTATAAACGTGCAGTAGTGCTTAGTGCAGTTGATGTATCTAATGCCAAGTTAATAGCAGCAGCTGAGTGGCAAGGCTACGATGGCCCATGGGATGATATAAACGAAAACGTAAATAAAAAAAATGCCCTACTTCGTTATGTTGGCAAAGCTTTAAATGGAGATTTATCTATTACAGCAATGGCCTACGACAACACATGGCAATCAGCCGATCAAATTCCACAGCGCGCAGTGTCACAAAATATAACGTCACCCTTAGGGTCGCTTGATACCACCCTTGGGGGGAGTTCGAGTCGCTATAGCCTATCAAGTGTTTGGCAAGGCAAGCATATAAAAACCAGTATTTATGCCATAAATTACGATTTAACACTGTTTTCTAACTTTAGCTATTTTTTAAACGACCCTATAAATGGCGATCAGTTTAACCAACAAGATAGCCGCACTATTTATGGTGGTGAGCTAAGTTATCAATTTGACTCCCTTACTGCTGGTTTAAATATGCAGCACACTGCTGGGCTTGAGGTTCGCCATGACTATATAGACAAGGTAGGACTTTATAACACTAAAGCGCGAGAGAGACTCAATACAATAAGACAAGATGCCATAAAACAAACAAGCTATTCGAGTTATTGGCAAACAAAAATACTTTTTACACCTAAATTAGAGGCAACAGCAGGCGTACGGTACGACTATTTTGATACCGATGTAAGCAGTATCACACGGGTAAATTCTGGCAAAGCAAACGACGATTTAGTTAACTTTAAAGGCAGTTTAAATTATAAATTTACCGATTTGTTAGCGGCTTATGCAAACTGGGGGCAGTCGTTCCATTCAAACGATGCCCGCGGCACTACCATTAATATTGACCCTGTTAGCCAACAAAATGCCGAAAAAGTAGATTTACTGGTAAAAAGTGAAGGTGCTGAAGTAGGTCTGCGTTTTGCTGATGATCAAAACGTTAATTTATCCGCCGCTTTATGGTGGCTTACACTCGACTCAGAGCTTTTATTTGTAGGTGATGCGGGTAATACAGAGCCCAGTGATGCATCAAAACGTTATGGTCTAGAGCTAAGCGCGTATTACTGGATTAATGAACGCTTTAGCCTAGACATGGAAGCCTCGTTTACTCGTTCAAGATTAAATATAAACTCTGACAAGAACTATATAGAAGGCGCAGTACCTGTTGTTGCAAGTGCAGGTTTAAATTGGCATATAAGTCAAATGTGGCAATCATCATTTAGAGTACGCCACATAGGTAAACGGATGCTTTCTGACTCTGGTGATATTCGCTCTGAACCATTAACGGTAGTTAATAGTGCTATTAGCTATAAACAAACTCACTGGAAAGTCGATTTTGAACTACTGAATTTATTTGATAGTAACGATCACGATATAGATTACTACTACGCTTCGCGCTTACCGGGCGAGCCTGCACAAGGTGTAGAAGATAACCACTTTCATCCTATTGAGCCTCGCACAGCCCGCTTATCAATTAGCTTATTGTTTTAACCGAGCAAAAGACTGTATATAAAAACAGTATACATATAAAGGCGCACCTTAATACATTTTTTAAGGTGCATTTCGCTGAGATGGCTCTGTTTTAAAACTTTTTAACATAGCGTGGGGATCTACGTTTTTACTATGTTGGCTGCTCGCCTGTGCCCACCACATCAGTTGGCTAAAAGTACGCGAATAATAATTAAACCACGATTTTTCTTCTTCACCCTCTTGCATTGAACCATCGCTATTTAGCACCTCTTGCGCCTTTGGTACATGAACCATTGCAGAGACAGGTAAACACCCAAGTTCAGATAAAAAGGTACGTAAACTAATTGCCGCACGTAATCCTCCCCATTGCCCTGCCGAATAGGTGACAATAGCGCTTGGCTTGTACGAGAACAACGAGCTGCCAAAATGGTTTAGCAAATCAGCTAATGCCGGGCTCATACTATGATTGTACTCTGGGCTTACCATTATATAGCCATCTGCTTGGGTAATTTTATCTGCTAAGGCTGTTAAATGTGCTGGAGCTTGGCTTTTTGCATAGGCAAAATGAGGTTTAAATACATCTTCTGAAGGAAAGTCGAGCGCGTCTATAAGCTCAAACTCGTGCTCGCTGTAGCGCTGGTTTAAACATTTGAGGCATGACTCAGCTACTCGCTCTCCTAATCGTGCTGGCTTAGGGGGTGTGCTATCTCTAACGGTGCCTAAAAAAACTAAAAATTTCATAAAAGCCTCTTTAATTGAGTGTTGTACCCACTATACCTTAAACCTAAAACATATTAAAAATGCGAGGCTTATATTTGTTTGCACAATTTTTTGAACTCTAAACAAAAATTAATAAGGGTGGCACCCATCACTTACGCTTTAACGCTAACGCCAAGCCTACCCTCAATTAAATTGATAACTAACACCAAACCCTGCCCAAAATAAGGAGCGTAAATGTTCATCACCGCTATAGTGTGCAGCATCTTTGTTTATTGCAACGCTGTAACTGGCATAGCCAGATAGCATGACATTATTTAATAGTTGATAAGATAAATTAGCAGCAAGTTTTACGTTATTAAGGCCATTGTGGCCATCGCTTACATAACCACTATTAAAACCCGCCGCAGTTTGCAGCTCCAATCGCATTAAATCACTAAATGCATACTCTTTTGTAATTGCCAGCTCTATAAAAGAGCCACTGAGCGATAACGAGTGGTAAATACTCGCCATTGCATGTATATCCCAATCATATGCATAGCTTATATCGAGGCTAAGCTCATTATCATGGGAATTTACTCCTTCCTCGCGTGCTTTTATATGGTTGTAACCTGCATATAAAGTTAGGTGCTCTGCAAGCTCAGTCGAATAAATCGCATTTAAATTTAGCTCATCGTAGTCATTATCAGTGCCTGTTGCTAACCAAGGGATAAACGTAAAGTCATTGTAATTTATTTCGCCCGCAATAGAGGCTAAAGCGCTACCGGGCAAGTTATCGCGCCCTTCTGTCACATAATGGCTTTCCCATAAAGGATGAATATGAATATTTAATTTTTCATTTTCGTGATCAGGGTGGGCAACGCTTTTTATATTACCCCCTACACCTACCTCAAGCTCGTGTAGCGATTCATTCGCAGCGCTTTTACTCGTACCTAAAGCCAGCGACATAATGCAGATCAAGTGAGAGATTTTTAAATTAGTTTTCATTAAAAGGTCCAAAACCAAAAAGTTGCGCATAATAGTGCTATTTAACGAAGCTCAGCAATAAAAAGATGCCTTTTTAAACAATTTATTTAAAAAATGGCTCATATCATTAAAAAACTAAGTAACTTGCTCATTTTACAATCTATAAGGTAGGATAAAAATGAGAAACCAACAACGCACATGGCTGATTTATAAATATAACTCGCGCATATTGTGCAATTAACAAGCAGGTAAGCGTTTGGCTCTTTAAATCTATATATAAGTTGGTATCCTACGCGGCTTTTTGATAATCATATTAAAATAATTACCCAGAGTGTAAGGTTAATTAGCCAAGGTGGGGCTCTCGCTGCATGGCACGTAAAGTGGCAGCAATCTAGGTTCAACGTAATAAAACGTTGTTCTAAATTTAAAAGCAAATATTAAGGTAACAGTATGCGATTTGGCCCAGGATTACTTGTAACAGCCGCATTTATTGGCCCCGGAACAATCACAACGGCAAGTGTTGCCGGTGCAAACTTTGGGTTTGCATTAATTTGGACATTACTTTTTTCGGTTATTGCCACTATTTTGTTGCAGTCTATGGCTGCTCGATTAGGAGTAGCAACAGGGCAAGATTTAGCACAAGCGTTACGTGCACACATTAAAACCCCTTATCTTAAAGCGCTTGCTAGTTTTTTAGTAATAAGTGCTATTGGTGTAGGTAGCGCTGCATATGAAGCCGGAAACCTCAGTGGTGCAAGTATGGGGCTAGTTGGTATTTTCCCAGGGGTAAGTGCACAAATATGGACGCCGTTAATTGCCGTATGTAGCGCTATTCTTTTATACAGTGGTAAGCACAAAGTGGTAGAAAATGCATTAATACTGCTGGTGATTCTTATGAGCCTGGTATTTATATCTACCCTAATTATGGCTGCGCCACCAATGGCTAAAGTACTCGCTGGGTTTATACCTACAATGCCAAGTGGCTCAATTACAACGGTATTGGCCCTCATTGGCACAACCATTGTACCGTATAACTTATTTTTGCACTCTGGTGTTTTAGCAGCGCAAGATCATTCTAAAAGTGATAAAGACACTGTTATTAAACAAACTAACTTAGATACAGGTTTATCAATTACGCTCGGTGGGGTGATCACCCTTGCCATTTTATCAACCGCGTCTGTTGCCTTTTATGGCACCGATGCCGGTAAAATTAGTGCAGCAAATATGGCCGTGCAACTTGAGCCTTTACTTGGCGAAGCAGCGCATTACTTTTTTGCTATTGGCTTATTTGCCGCAGGATTAACCAGCGCAATAACAGCACCATTAGCAGGCGCGTATGCGGTATGTGGCATGCTTGGTTGGTCAAGCGAAATGAGTAACACCCGTTTTAAAACAGTCGCCATTACTATTTTAGCTTTTGGTGCATTTGTGGCCTCACTCGGGCTTGACCCTGTTGCGGTAATTATATTTGCACAAGCTGCAAATGGATTACTACTACCCATCATTACCGCGTACTTGGTGTGGTTAGTGAATCAAAAATCAGTCATGGGAAAATACACCAACTCAACACTTTTAAATGTGGTTATATTACCCGTGCTACTACTCATTTTTTCGTTAAGTTGTTACAAGCTATCAGGGTTAATTTTTTAAAACCAATTACGTTTAACCATGGGCATGCCCATGGTTAAACATACAACCTGCGCTGCCTTGGCTGCTTTCAACTTGAATGGTGGCGTGTTCAATGTCAAAGTGGTCATGTAAATGGTGCTGTACTTCAATTAAAAAGTCGTTATTTAATGCGTTGTTGTCAGTTACTAAGTGAACAATAAGCGCAGACTCTGTGGTACTTAGTGGCCACACACGTAGCCCATGCACTCCTGTTACATGCTCAATACTTAAAAAATACTGCTTTAATTTTTCTATACTAATATTTTTGGGTACGGCGTCTGTGGCGTAATTAAGCGAGTCTTTAAATAATCCCCATGTGCCAATAAACACAATCACTACAATACTCAAACTTACAACAGGGTCTACCCATTGCCAGTTTTTAAATAAAATAACAATGCCGGCAATTACCACACCTAAAGACACCGCTGCATCGGCCGCCATATGTAAAAAGGCACCTCTAATATTTAAATCGTGCTTTTGCCCTTGCACAAACAACAACGCAGTTAAGGTGTTAATTACCACACCAATAAGCGAAACCACTATAACCGTCATGCCTGTAACCGGCTGAGGGTTTTCAAAACGCTCTATGGCATGCCAAGCTATGCTAGCAAGGGCAGCCATAAGTAAAACAGAGCTCATTAAAGACGCTAACACCGTTGATTTTTTATAGCCAAAGGTGCGCTTGTCGGTAGCGGCTTTACTTGCCAAAACATTTGCCCCCCACGCAAGTAATAAACTAACCACATCGCTTAGGTTATGTCCTGCATCGGCTAAAAGCGCGAGGGAGTTGGCAAAAAAACCGTACCCGGCTTCTATCACGACAAATATAAGATTGAGTAAAACGCCTATAGCAAACGCGCGATTATAGTGACTAATATGATGGCTGTGATCGTGACTCATGTTGCTCCTTACATAGTAAATAACTTGATTAACCTGAGCTGTGAAAAATCTATTTTTAGCGCTCGCTGTGTTTAATTTATAAGGTTAATGAGGTATGTGTTCGGAAAAGTTTAAGTGTACCCAATAAATAAAACAGCCCATAAATACTGCACACAATTGAGCTTACAATCCAAAATACAATTGAGTTGTGATGAATTAACTGACTGGTTGTTACAAAAGGAGCGATTAACCCTGCTATCCCCCTTAGTAAATAAACCCCTGTTATTAATACCAAAGCCGTTTTTAAAAAAGGCAGCTTTAAAATAACACCTGCGCCAGAGAGCGCATACATGCCCCATATAGCAAGTATGGCTGATATAATTAAAGTAACAAAGGTAGGATACGTACTTCCCTGCTCAGCCAACTGCGCCATGTGCTCACCAGCACCAAAAAAGCGATACCAATCAGGGCCGCCAAAAATACAGGCAATATGTAAGAGTGACGCTATAAAACTTAAAACCCCCGCTATAACCAATAGCTTATTAAACTTCATATATTTATAAACCTAAGTTATTGGCTTAGGTAAGCAACAAAACCAATTAACGCTGCGTAAAAACTAAAACCAAGCAAACATATTAGGTAAACGTTTTTAGCTTTATTTGCCTTAAAGCTCATGTAATCTTTAATGTCAGCTTTAAACTGACCAAAGGTGAATACGTTTAAAATTGCACAGCCGGTAGAGTACAAAATAAACCCTAAAATGGTTTCTATCATTAGCCACATAACAATATCTAAAGCAATGCTCATAACACTCATCCATTAAGTAATGTAAAAATAGCGTATCAAATCTATAGTTGATTATCAGCGTATTTGTAGCGTTAAGGTGTAACAATAAATTTCGTAAGTCCTATTAATTGCCCCGACTCAGTTACCACTTTTACTTGCCACTTACCTTTAGCATCATGCGGAAAATTTACTTTATGAGTCCATGCTCTGTAGCCTTGTTTTCGCCCGCCATTAATATTGAGCGTAATTCTGTCGACCTCTTTTTTATTGTGTATCCATACATGAAATATTTTTTCATTTAGGCCTCTTGGCGCTTTTACTGCGGTCCATGTGTATAACCCTTCATGATGAAGTGTATATAAATCAAGAGTATCAATGCTACCTAGTGGTTTTTTATGCTCAACATCTACTTTGTGTGCCAAGGTAATATCGGTTAAACGCAGGGCTGCTGGCGGTACAAAGCTGCGAAGCTGCCAAACCCCGGCGCTTATTACGCATAAAATTAAAACTAAAATAGGAAAACGCCACCAGCGCGCATCAGGCATTAAGTTTGTTAAGCTAGGTAAAGTAATAAGCAATGAGGTTACAAGCGCAATTGCTAAGCTTTGGCTCGTAGTTAGGTTTAATAAAATAGGTAACGTAACAAGCAAAACCACAAATAATGCAAAGTTATGAAATACTGTAAACAGCGTGCGGTTTTTAGCTAACTTTTTATAGTAAAATGGATCTATTACCGATATAAAGGCACATATAATAATCAGCGATGTAAAGAGTGCTTGTGGATGATCCCACTGGGTAACCGCTAAAAAAAACGGTAACGCAAAAAATAGGCTTTCTTGTTGCACCATTTGCAGTGCAAAGCGCATTACATTGGGAGATACGGCTACCCCAAAGCGCTCTTTTACTTTATCGCGTAGCCAGTTGTCGATGATCAACCAAAACCAGCTCACCAGTAAAACAATGGCAATAACCTGCGAGAACGACTCTTTTCTATCGACCATTACATAGCTTGCAACACCTGAGCAAAACGCCAATACAGCCAATAGCCCTGGTCGCTTTTGCATTGCCACTATAAATTGAGTAATGAGATTTTTTAGTTTGTTCATTTATTTTAGTGTCCGTACATAATGTACTTTATTATTATCAAGTTAGTTAAATCAGTGTAACTAAGCCTAGATGAACAACACATAGATGCCTGCAGGTATTATTGTTAGTTGTTGCATTAAAAACCACTCCCTTTTAACCGCTTTTTTAATTAATAAGTGCCTATAACTCGCCGTAAAACTACAGTAATTTTTAAAACTGTAACTTTAAGCGTTAATTAAAATAAGGGTTACAGCCGTGCCTGAATTTTATTAATGCTTAACGTGAATTTACCACAACAAACACATCTAGACGTCTAAGCACCTATAAATTATACGCTGCACTATTTTTTTACATGCCTAAACACAGGTTTATATCCTTTCAGTAACACATTTAATTTATATAAATGAATCAAACTCATGTTTTATGTGAAATTAAACCGTTTTTATTAAAGCACCAATCAACGTATAAATTATCCATCGGCCAGCGCTTATAAGCATTAAGCCTGTTTATTACAAAACCACTCTTTGAGCACGCTAAAGGCTCAGGTTTTAAATATACAATATGGATAGAGTCACCATGAGAAAAAACATTACATTTAATATTAAAAGTCAGCGCCTTGATGAAAACTACCAACCCGCTGAAAACACCCGTATTACCACTAATTTTGCAAACTTAGCACGAGGCGAACACCGCCAACAAAACTTAAGAAAAGCGCTAAATATGATCAACAACCGCTTTAACACCCTTGCTAATTGGGATAACCCAACCGCTGAGCGCTACAGCGTAGAGCTTGAGATTATTTCTGTAGATATTGGTTTAGATGAAAACAGCCAAAGCTTTCCTTCTATAGAAATATTAAAAACGAATATTATTGATACCAAAACAGACAAGCGCATAGAAGGTATTGTTGGTAATAACTTTTCATCGTACGTTCGCGACTACGACTTTAGCGTGTTACTTCAGCAACATAATAAAAATAAACCACAATTTAGTATTCCCGATAATTTTGGTGAGCTGCATGGTAAGTTATTTCAATCGTTTGTAAGCTCAAACACCTATAAGCAACACTTTAAAAAGCCACCGGTTATATGCCTCAGTGTGTCAGATAACAAAACCTATCATCGCACTGCCAACCAGCACCCTATTTTAGGTATTGAATACCAACCAAACGAATCTTCGTTAACAGAGCAATACTTTAAAAAAATGGGCCTACAGGTGCGTTACTTTATGCCTGCAAATAGTACCGCACCTTTTGCCTTGTTTTTCTTTGGTGACTTACTAAACGATTACACCAACCTTGAGCTAATAAGCACCATTAGCACAATGGAAACCTTTCAAAAAATTTATCGCCCAGAAATTTATAACGCCAATGCCAAAGCGGGTAACGCCTTTAAGCCTAATTTAAAAAATGCCGACCACTCACTCACGCAAATTATTTACGACAGAGATGAGCGCAGTAAATTAGCCGCCGAGCAAGGCAAGTTTGCTGAAGAGCATTTTATAAAACCGTATAAATCAGTGCTTGAGCAATTTACATTAGCAAACGTCTAACCTTATTTTAATAAAGGGTCACTCTTATTATGAAAACATTATTACCTACATCTACAGCTGGCAGTTTACCAAAGCCCTTATGGCTTGCAGAGCCAGAAACCCTTTGGTCGCCGTGGAAGCTTCAAAACAACGAACTTATTGAAGGCAAAAAAGACGCCCTGCGCATTGCACTTCACTCACAACAACTCGCTGGTATTGATATAGTGAGCGATGGCGAGCAAACACGCCAACATTTTGTAACTACATTTATAGAGCACCTAAACGGTGTTGATTTTGAAAAACGAAAAACGGTAAAAATACGCGACCGTTACGATGCAAGTGTACCAAGCGTAGTGGGCCCTGTTAGCCGCCAAAAACCTGTGTTTGTAGAAGACGCTAAGTTTTTGCGCTCGCAAACTAACCAACCTATAAAGTGGGCACTACCCGGCCCAATGACCATGATAGATACACTTTATGACGACCACTACAAAAGCCGCGAAAAACTAGCCTGGGAATTTGCAAAAATACTCAACCAAGAGGCCAAAGAGCTAGAAGCCGCAGGCGTAGATATTATCCAATTTGATGAGCCCGCGTTTAATGTGTTTTTTGATGAAGTAAACGATTGGGGCATTGCCTGTTTAGAGCGCGCAATTGAAGGGTTAAAATGCGAAACTGCTGTGCATATTTGTTATGGCTACGGCATTAAAGCCAACACCGATTGGAAAAAAACACTTGGCAATGAATGGCGCCAATACGAAGAAGCTTTTCCTAAATTACAGCAATCAAATATTGATATTATCTCACTTGAGTGTCACAACTCACACGTACCTATGGACTTACTTGAACTGATCAGAGGTAAAAAAGTAATGGTAGGCGCTATTGATGTTGCCACCAATGAAATAGAAACACCCGAAGAAGTAGCCGCTACTTTACGCAAAGCCCTACAGTTTGTAGATGCCGACAAACTCTACCCCTGCACAAACTGCGGCATGGCCCCGCTTTCGCGCGAAGTTGCAAACGCTAAGCTTAATGCATTGAGCAAAGGCGCGGAAATAGTAAGAAAAGAGCTATTAGTGCAGTAAAGCTTGCTTTAAAACCAGCTATGTAATTAAAACCTGCGCATTTTTTTTAAAATTAAGTGCGCTAATACGTATAGCTACAAAGGGGCTTGCAAGCTCAAGCGTATGTTTAGCAAAGTTGATTCAGGGTGCTAATTAGCTTTACTAAATTAAATTAAAATTTGTATGTAAAATATTATCATTGCAACAGTAATAAACGTAAGAAGTCCAATAACCACAGTCCGCTCAGGAATAGAATGAACTATCAGTGATGGCATTTTTTTAAAAACAGGAAAAGTTGGAAAAAAGAAAACTGAATGCTTTTCAAAATTTTTATATTTATCCCACACCTTTGAGAAAAACAGCTTGATACCTGAGAGATACATCAATACAAAGGTAGAAACCCCAAGCACTTCTACCATGGCCATAAGTTCAATACTTACCATTATTTCTGGCCCAGCTAATAGCATGACTATGATTACCGCTAAAGCGTGCCAAACCCCCTTTGACATCGCTATTTTTATCCTATCAAACACCAAATTTTCCTTGTAAAGCTAACGAGCAGTGACGTAGCTGCATAATTGCGAAGAGCCGCTGCGTTACTGTCCCAGCGAACGTGTTTAGCGTTTTGTTATATGCCGTTTTTTCTACGTCCATCTTCATAAAGAACAAAACAGTCTGCACTAATTTTACGAGACTGTTTTTGTACTTCGCATTCTAGTAAAGCTCTTTTGTTGGCGAGTTCTTGATTCGGATATCCATACCCATAGCCACTTACCCATGCGCCGTCTTTTTCCACGGCAACTGCATATGCTTTCTGATTCCTATAATTTAGATATCTTTTTATATCACTATCCATTTCCGTTTTTGTAGCTTCTGGAATTGATGTTGTAGCGCAAGAACAAAGAACAACTATTGATAATGGTATTAGAAAAAGCTTCATTGTTTAAAACTCCTTTTTAGGCATATGATGAGCCTTTAGATTAACTCGTTATTAAATTTGTTTTTATTGATTAACAAACCATAGCTGTGTTCCTATTTTGGTTCAATTGATTACTGTATTTTTACGCAGAATATTAAAGTGTTTGATATTTGTTTTAATTGGCGTTTTGAAGGGATTACGGGTGTTTGAGTGGCTTTTATTTAGGGTGAAAGGGGTATTAAATCTGACACCCACTATAAATCAGCGAACTGAACTATGTTACTAAACATTCTCCTCGGGTGCCGAATTAATTTTTTATTACTTGGTCACTTTTATTTCATCCAATAAATAAGTCAGTGGCATTCTCAAACCTGAATTACACGCATTAAAATAACTGCAAGATTGCAGTTTTAATTTTTACTGAGTAATTTTTAATTTATGCGAGTAGCTTTTCGCAATTGCTAATATTTGAACGCCGTTTGCGCTTTAAATTTTCACAGTAACTTGCTTGTGAAGTGGGCCTCCCTACTGCACCATGAAATACGCGCGTAAATTGTGTGGTAAGTTTTAACCAGTTTTCTGGCGATATATTAAGCCTTTCTAACAAAGGAATGGTCATATTATTTATATGCCCAAGCTTATCCTCTCGCATTATTCGCCCTGTTAGCTCAACGAGTTCAAGGTACGATTTAAGCTCAAACGGCAGCCCTTTAGGCATAATCTGACGTGGCATACCTGCAAACCGTAGTAACTGCTTAGGTTGTTTACCTTCTGCCGCGCATGTTAAGCGATTTTGTACACTGGTATGGTCTGATTCTTCTGGTTTGTTAGCCATTTTAGCTCTAATGGGATTTAAATCGACATAGGCCATACAGGCTGCAAGTGCTGCTTCATCAAGAAGTGCTTGAGATTTGAATCTACCTTCCCAGAAACGCCCTGTGCAGTTATCTTCTTTATTTGCTCTGCGAGCAATGTTTTCATTTAACAACCGCATAAACCAGCTGATACTTGATAGGCGCTCTCGGTATTGCTTTACTGTTTGATTAAAAAAGATAAGTTCAACTTTACTTAGCTTTTCACCCTGTATGTATTTTTGTGTTAACAATGTGCCTTTACAGAGTTTATGCCAGCGAATAATAATCGCTTTATCATTTAGCCTATTCGCTTTTTTATCATCTACATACAGTACTAAGTGCGTGTGATTACTCATAACGGCATAAGCACACACGTCGATACAAAATACCTTAGCTAATTCAAGGAACTTATCCTCAACCCACCCTCGTCGATGCTCGTAAGATTGACCAGTAAAACGGTCTTCCCCACATAAAAAAGCACGACGAACACACCGTGAAATACAATGGTAGTATTTTGTATCAACCAAACTTACGTATCAACCAAACTTACTTGTCGCTTTCTTGCAATTGCCATAAGACACCCAGCTCGTTTTTTACACTGATTAAAACGTAGTCTTCAATTTTAAAAAGAGCAAAATTAAGTTGGGTGTCTAATTTATTTTATCTTTGACGACTTGTTAGGCTAATACTTATCTATCGTTAGATGTGTATTGCAAAAATCAGAAGCCCCTGATAAATCGGGAAATAAAGTAGAATGACTTATATTCATTCTGTTTAAGTATCGTAAACAAGCTTCAAGACCTTTTTTAGGTATTTTTATTTTTATTAACTCGTAATGTGTATCACTATTTTCTGTTTGGAATTTTTCAACCCAACTTTCGATATCCATATTATTGGGGCCACGAGTGAATAATCCTCTTTGGCTGACCAGTCGATTATTTTCATCAGTCAGTGGACGAACTAATTTAACTGTTGGTTTATGACCGTTAATTTTTTTAACTTTATCGTCAGCTTTAATGAGTTCATTTTTTTCGTCTATTGAAGATTGTGATAAGGCATAGACAGCAATATATTTACTTTTTTCTGAGCTAGCATTATTTGCAGCAAAAAATAAAGAAACAAATGGGGATTCAGTCCAGTCTAGCAAAGGAGTGTACAAACCATGGTGCTGCCCTAGAGCCCACCAGTCATTGTCATTATCAATTTTGGTTGGATTTGCACCTCGTCGTCCCCGAGTTTCATACATGAACTTATTAAGATGTTCTTCTCTATGATATGACTCAGGATCTTTTATAAAACGATCTAAAGTAGGTTCTAATTTCCATTTGTAACAAGAGTGCCCTCTATATACGTAGGTCGTGTAATCAAGCATTTCTTTATTTATGAAATCAGAAAAATGTTTCCAGTGTGATAACTCATATTCTTTTATTCCTTTGATAAGTGGTGCTTCTTCCCACTTTTTTCTTCCATCCATTGTAAATCCTGAATTCTGATAATTAGCCTAACAATTTTGTCTACGACATTTGTCGTTTTATAAACCGACAAATGTCCATATATTACAGTGCATTTATCTTAACCATCAAATAAACACCTGTAAACAATTAGTTAACTGGAGAATATTTTTAATCAATGCACAAATACACCGAAATGGTGGAGATCAGTAATATTGGACAAAACAACAAGCACTGTCTATATATACAGTTGATTTTCACTAGAGATTCATATCATGAAATCATCTTTTTTAACTATGATAGCCGAACAAATGTATCTAAAGCGTTATGCTAAAAGTACCATTAAAGCGTATTTATACTAGATAGCTTCGTTTATTCGATTTAACTCTATGAGGAACCCAACAACAATGGGAAATAATGAGGTTGAGCTTATTATTTAAAGAGGTGGTTCAAAAGCCACTCTTATTAGGCATTTTTTAAAACAAAAAAGCACAGCCCACAAGCGCCATGCTTTTTAAATCAATCTTAACCCAGTTCGGTTTACAAACGAATACCGCCGTCTATTTCAACCACGCGACCGGTGAAAAAGTCGTTTTCGATTATGTACTGTGCAGTATGGGCAATTTCGTCGCTTTCGCCTAAGCGCCCTACGGGTGTTACTGCAAGCATACGCTGTTTGGCTTCGGGTTTCATGGCGTCGGTCATGGCGGTGCTTATTACACCTGGTGCAATAGCGCCTACACGTATACCAAAACGGCCAAGCTCTTTAGCCCATGTGGTTGTAAGTGCCACTACGCCTGCTTTTGATGCCGCGTAGTTTGTTTGCCCAATATTTCCCGCGCGCGCTACGCTCGACATATTAACTATAACGCCGCCTTTGCCTGATTCAATCATGTGGCTTGCAGCTTCACGCCCTGCTAAAAATACGCCAGTGAGATTTACATCAATCACTGATTGAAATTGCTCAAGGGACATTTTTTTAACCACTTTGCCGTCTTTAGCTTTAATAAACATGCCGTCGCGTAAAATGCCAGCGTTGTTTATAAGCACGCCAATGTGGCCAAAATCGTTGTTAATAGTATTAAATACGTTTTCTACTTCGCTCTCAATAGTTACGTTTGCGGCATAGCCTTTAATAGTGCCAGATACACCTTCAAGCTGAGTTAGTTGCTCGCATGCGTTGTTTAATAAATCTTGCGCCATATCTATAAGTGCGATGTTAGCGCCCATAAGGGCAAATTTTTGCGCCATTGCAAAGCCTAAACCTTGTGCGCCACCGGTTATTACTACCGTGTTATTTTTAATTTCCACGCCTTGCTCCTACTTAGAAAACAGTTTAAAAATGGCGCTAAAATCATCACTGCCAGCACCTTGGTGCTGTAGCATAGTGTATAAATTTTTAGCCATTGAACCCATTGGGGTTGAAGAATTACTTTGCTGCGCGGCTTCCATGGCAAGCCCTAAATCTTTAGCCATTAAATCGACCATAAAGCCCGGTTTGTAATCGTTACTTGCAGGGGCTGTATCCATTACGCCTGGGCATGGGTTGTAAAGTTCAAGGGTCCAGTTACGGCCAGAGCTTGCAGTCATAATGTCGCTAAGTACTTTTGCATCTAGCCCATTATTAATACCCATTTGCAGGGCTTCGCTCGTACCTGCCATTAAAATACTTAACAGCATGTTGTTACATATTTTTGCAACTTGTCCTGCGCCAATATCGCCTGCATGAAATATGCTTTTACCCATATCATTAAGCACAGGTTGTGCGGTATTGAACGCGGCTTTACTACCACCAACAATAAACGTAAGCGTGCCTGCGGTTGCTCCAGCAACACCGCCCGATACCGGTGCATCTACAAAGCTAATACCCTGCTCGCCAAGTGCGCTGCCAACCACACGGGCCGACTCTGCATCTATTGTTGAGCAATCTATCACTAAGGTGTTTTTGCTAAACACATTAATTAAGCCGCTATCGTCGTTATTGCCTAAATAAAGTGATTTAACATGTTTGCCCGCAGGTAACATACTAATAAGTATATCGGCATTGGTTGCACAGGCTTTTGCATTTTCAGCTGCGTGTGCGCCTTTACTTGCGAGTTCATTTAAGACCGACTGGTTTAAATCAAATGCTGTAACATTATGGCCGGCTTTAATTAAGTTAGCCGCCATAGGGCCGCCCATATTACCTAAGCCGATAAAACCAATATTTAGTTTAGTCATCGTCTTTCCTTTATGTGTGTGTTGGGGTGTCTAAGCCATTGAGAGGGTGGTTTTCGCTAAAACGGTTAGCAAAAAAGCTCTCTATTATGGGTTGTGGTACATCACTCAGTGTTTTGTATTGCCAATTAGGCGCGCCGTCTTTATCTATTAATAGTGCTCTTACGCCTTCTTGAAATTCACCTACTTCGCCAGCGCGTACAGACATACCCAGCTCCATTTTAAAACACGCTAGTAAGCTTTTGCCTTTACTGGCTTTTAGCTGCTCACTTACTAGCGCGCAACTTAGTGGGCAACCATGTTTAAGTGATTTTTGGGCGCGTCGCAGCCATTTATCGTCAGTAGCTAGGCCTAAAATATAATCAACTTGTTCTTGCAGCGTATTAAATTCAGCTAATTTTTGAATGGTTGCTAAGTTAGCTTTAATATTGCCTTTGGGCATACGCGCAGATTGGTTATCTAAATCAGTTAATAATTTAGTCAAACGCTCATGATTTAAACTTGCGGTTTTGCCCCACTTAGCCGCTAAAATTTGCGCTAGCATGGCATCATATTTAGTGCTGTCGATAAAGTGATCGGCAAGCGATACAAAACGTGCATCTTCACAGTTAATAGAGGCCGATGTTAGCCCTAAAAATAGCCCCACACCTTGTGGCATTTTATGTAAAAAGTAACTGCCACCTACATCTGGGTATAAGCCTATGGTTTGCTCTGGCATAGCAATGCGCGATGTTTCAGTTACTACGCGGTGGCTAGCACCGGCCATTAGGCCTAAACCGCCCCCCATAACAATGCCATTACCCCAAACAAGGATTGGTTTATCAAAGGTATGAATAAGGTAATCAAGTTTGTACTCTAGGGTAAAAAAGTCTTCCACTAAGCTTGTTGGTTTACCTTGCGCCATTGCATGATGAAGACTCACTACATCGCCACCGGCGCAAAATGCTTTATCCCCTGCGCCTTTTAACAATACCATTGCAATTGCATCATCGCTTTGCCAAGCCCGCAGCTGCGGCTCAAGTAATTTGATCATGTCAAAATTAAGGGCGTTTAATGCTTTAGGTACGTTGAGTGTAATAAGCCCAATTAAGCTGCCGTTTGCTGCACTTGCCGTTTCAAATAGCACGGGGTCATCGGCATTATTTAATAACGTTAAATTACTCATTAGCCATTTACCCAATTTGCGCGGCGTTTTTCTAAAAAGGCATTAACGCCCTCTTGTTGATCTTGTGTATCAAACAGCCCAACAAACAATTCACGCTCAAGAGGCAATACGCTTGCCATAGGTTGATGGCGCCCTTTTTGTATAAGCGTTTTACATGCAGCTACCGAGCTTGGGCTTTGTTCGCTTACTTGATTGGCAAGTTTTAATGCCGCTGCAAAGCTTTCCCCTTGTGGGACTACTTCTTCTACTAAGCCAATTTGTAAGGCTTTATCGGCTTTTAAGCGCTCGCCACATAAAATCATGCGTTTTGCCCAGCCTTCGCCAACAAGCCATGCTAAATTTTGTGTGCCACCCGCGCACGGTAATAAACCCACTTTTGCCTCTGGCAGTGCCATTTGTGCCTGCTCTTCTGCTATACGAATATCACACGCAAGCGCTACTTCTAACCCGCCGCCCATGGCATAACCGTTAATGGCCGCAACCGACACCCCTGTAAAATTAGTCAGTGCTTCAAAGGCTTCACCAAACACACGCGACATATCAGCGGCAACGCCTTTATCGCCACTAGCAAATACGTTTAAATCGGCCCCGGCGCTAAAAAACTTCTCGCCTTCGCCAGTAAGCACTAAGGCATAAATGTTTTTGTTGTTATTAAGCTCGTTAACTTTGTTTTTTAAATCAATTAAGGTGTCTTTTGTCCAGGTATTAGCTGGTGGGTTAGACATAGTTAAAATAGCAACATGGCCTTCGGTAGTCAGTTCAATACTCGGGTTAGATTGTGACATAACTTGCTCCTTATAAAACGTCGCTTGCAGACTCGGCTAAAATACGGCGCGCTATAATTACACGCATAATTTCGTTAGTGCCTTCTAAAATTTGATGAACGCGTACATCACGTACATGGCGCTCAAGCGGGTATTCTTTTATGTAACCGTAACCACCATGTACTTGCAGTGCCTCGTTACACACAGTAAAGCCAACGTCGGTGGCAAAGCGTTTAGCCATGGCGCAATAGGTGGTTTTTTCACTATCGCCGGTATCAAGTTTAAATGCCGCCAGCCTTACCATTTGGCGCGCAGCTACAAGCTCAGTGTTCATATCTGCAATTTTAAACTGCAAAGCCTGAAACGCAGCTAAGGGCTTACCAAATTGAGTGCGCTCTTTTAAGTACTCTTTTGCCGTGTTTAGCGCAGCTTGTGCAGTACCAATTGAGCATGTGGCAATATTAATACGCCCGCCATCTAGGCCTTGCATGGCAAATTTAAAGCCTTCGCCCTCTTTACCTAATAAGTTATGCGCCGGAATACGCACATCTTCAAAACTAATTAAGCGTGTTGGTTGTGCGTTCCAACCCATTTTTTCTTCTGCTTTACCGTACTCAACGCCTTGTGCGTCACCAGGAACTACAAATGCCGAAATACCCGCAGCGCCTTCGCCACCGGTACGTGCCATAACCACTAAAACTTCAGTTTCACCCGCACCCGATATAAACATTTTTGAGCCGTTAATAACGTACTCATCACCTTCAAGCACAGCTTTTGTTTTTAGTGATGCTGCATCTGAGCCCGCCCCTGGCTCTGTTAAACAATAAGAGGCAAGTAGCTCGCCCATTACTAGTTGTTCTACGTATTTGTCTTTAACTGCATCTGTCCCAAAACTTGCTACCATCCACGTAGCCATATTATGAATAGTTAGCATGGCAGTTGTAGCTGTACAGCCCATCGCAAGCTGCTCAAATATGATGCTTGAATCTAAGCGTGATAAACCAAGGCCGCCGGCTTCCTCTGGCGTATATAAACCGCAAAAGCCAAGCTCGCCCGCCGCTTTAATCGTATCTTTAGGAAAAATATGCTCGCGATCCCACTTTGCTGCATGTGGAGCAAGTTCTGATTCTGCAAATTGGCGTGCAGTTTCTGCAAAGGCTTGTTGATCTTCTGATAAGTTAAAGTCCATGGTAGACCTCTTTAATTGTGTTGTTAGTGTGTCCCATTAGGGTAAATGAGTGAAGAGCGGCAAAGGCTGATGTGTGTGTTCTAGTTGCTTGTCAGCGAGTTTAGCCTTTGCGCCCTTCTTTATTATTATTTTTGAGTGTGTTTATTTTAAATTAATGCTCATGTTTGGACCTGAAGCGATGTCGTCTTCAAACCAACGTGAGGTAATAGTTTTAGTTTCTGTGTAAAAACGTATACCTTGCTTACCATAGGTGTGTGTATCGCCGTAAAACGAGCCTTTCCAACCCGTAAACGAGAAAAACGGCAGCGGCACCGGAATAGGCACATTAATACCCACTTGGCCTACTTCAATTTCATGTTGAAATTTACGAGCCGCAGCACCACTTGAGGTAAATAACGAGGTACCGTTGCCGTACGGGCTTTCGTTAATAAGAGCAATTGCCTCATCAAGCGTATCTACAAACATACAGGCAAGCACAGGGCCAAAGATTTCTTCTTTGTATAAGTCCATGTCTTTTGTCACATCGGTAAATAGTGTTGGGCCAACCCAGTTACCTTGATCAAAGCCCTCTACTTTGTAGTTTGAACCATCAATTAAACAGGTGGCGCCTTGCTCCTTACCGCTTGCTATAAGCGATAAAATACGCTCTTTTGCTGCTTTTGATGTTTGTGGGCCGTAGGCTGCGTTTTTGTCATCCCACACGCCTGGGCGTACGTTTTCAAAGCCAGCTTTTATTTCATCTACCCACTCACTTGCTTGCCCTACAAACACAGCTACCGAAATACCCATACAACGCTGGCCTGCTGCACCAACCGATGCGCCAACTAGGTTATTTACCACGTGTGATTTACTCGCATCTGGCATAATAACCATGTGATTTTTAGCACCCACACACGCTTGTACGCGCTTAAGGTTTTGTGTACCTTTAGAATAAATGTATGCACCTACACCACACGAGCCCACAAACGAAATTGCACGTACGGCTTTGTCTTCTAATAAGCGGTCTACTTGCGGTTTTGTACCATGAACCACTTGTAATACGCCTTTTGGTGCGCCGGCTTCAATAAATAGCTCAGCTAAACGCATTGGTGTGAGTGGGTCTTGCTCAGAGGGTTTTAAAATAAAGGTGTTACCACATACAATAGCTAGCGGAAACATCCAAAGTGGGATCATCGCCGGAAAGTTAAACGGCGTAATGCCTGCACATACGCCAAGGGGCTGCATGTAAGAATAGGTATCGATTTTACGGGCAACGTTTTCCATTGTTTCGCCCATCATTAGTGATGGTGCGTTAGCTGCTTGTTCTACTACTTCAATACCGCGCCATACATCGCCTTTTGCATCTTCAAACGTTTTACCTAGTTCGTGGCAAATAATGGTCGCAAGCTCATCGTGGTGCTCTTTTAACAGCGCCGCGTATTTCATCATAATGCGAGCACGCTCGGTAATGGGCACATCTTTCCATGTTTTAAATGTTTCTGAGGCCGAGGCAATCGCTGCATCCATTTCTGAGTCGGTAGTGCATGGAACTTGCGCAAGTACTTCTTGGTTTGCTGGGTTAATTACATCAATAAGCTCGTTTGAAGCCGACTGAACAAATTCGCCGTTTATAAGTAGTGGAACTTGGTGCATGGGTAAATCCTGTTGTTAGTGTGTTCTTTTAAAAAATGGCACCGTTTTGTTATTAGTATGAGTACGGTGCATTTTAGTTGCTGTTAGTTAATTAACTTTTTTGTTAGTAAGCCTCTACAGCCATGGCTACAGCTTCGCCGCCACCAATACATAAAGACGCAATTCCTTTTTTAAGGCCACGGTTTTTAAGTGCGTGAATAAGCGTGACTAAAATTCGCGCGCCGCTGGCACCAATTGGGTGGCCAAGAGCACACGCCCCACCGTTTACGTTTACTTTGCTCTCATCAAGTTTCAATTCGTTAATAGCAAGCATGGTAACCATGGCAAATGCTTCGTTAATTTCCCAAAGATCTACATCAGCGGTAGTCCAGCCTGCTTTTTCAAGCACGCTGTTCATAGCGCCCACAGGTGCTACAGTAAATTCGCTTGGTTTTTGAGAGTGCGTGCTGTGCGCTACAATTTTACAAAGCGGTGTTAAGCCTTGCTCTTTTGCTTTTGATTCGCTCATTAATATAAGCGCTGCGCCACCATCAGAAATTGACGATGAATTAGCCGCAGTGATGGTGCCGTCTTTTTTAAAGGCAGCACGCAGGCTTGGTATTTTTTCTGGGCGGGCATTACCGGGTTGCTCATCAATCGATACGGTTACATCGCCTTTGCGAGTTTTTATAGTGTGCGGCGCAATTTCGTTTTCAAAGCTGCCGTTTTCAATTGCCGCATTGGCTTTACTTAGCGAGCTAAGTGCAAACTCATCCATTTGCTCACGGCCAATGCCGTACTCATCAGCAGTATCTTGTGCAAAACAGCCCATTGCTTTGTTATCGTAAGCATCTTCTAGGCCATCGCTCATCATATGATCTTTAATTTCGCCGTGGCCCATACGCATACCGCCACGTGCTTTAGGTATAAAATACGGTGCGTTACTCATGCTTTCCATGCCGCCAGCAATTGCGCTGCTAATTGAGCCCGCTTTAATTAAGTCGTTTGCGAGCATAGCGGCTTTTAAACCAGAGCCACATACTTTATTAATGGTGGTAGCACCCGTACCCAGAGCAAGGCCTGCTTTTAACATTGCTTGGCGTGCTGGCGCTTGACCAAGGCCCGCTGGCAATACACAGCCCATAATTACTTCATCTATTGCATCATTTGCTAAACCAGTTTGTGCAAGCGCACTTGCAATGGCGGTTGCGCCAAGCTCGGTAGATTGTGCATCGGTCAATGCGCCCATAAACCCGCCCATTGGCGTACGCTTTGCTGCTACAATTACCACTGATTCTAAAGTCATAATTAACTCCGTTGTATTTATATGCAAATAGTTGTTAGAATATTTGCTCTATTAATTTAGTATTCATTTATTGTTTAACACCCTTACACAATACTAACGTTTACGCTAACGTCAACTAAAAAGCGTTTAATTTTTAGTTTTAAAAGTGTAAGCATTATTTTCCAGTAACGGCGCAGTGAACAATTAATAAAAATAAACTATTGAATATTAATAATATAATTTAACATTTCACATCAACACTCCTTTATAAATAGTTTCATACCACACCAAGCTTTACCTTTACGTAAACTTCACTTATATTGGAGTTATTCGAATGAGGTAAACACAACTATGAAACCAGATAACCAAACAAACTTTGCAAGTTCTGCAAAAGCGCCAAGCAGTAACGATCAAACCTTTAGTATTAGCGATTTAGCTAAAGAGTTTGATATTACCACCCGCTCTATTCGTTTTTACGAAGACCAAGGTTTAGTAAGCCCAGAGCGCAATGGCCAAACCCGTATTTATTCAAAACGCGACAAAGTTCGCTTAAAACTAATACTGCGTGGCAAACGCTTAGGCTTTACGCTTGCAGAAACAGGCCGTTTGTTTGAACTGTACGACGCTGATAAATCAAGCGCTAAACAGCTGGTGACTATGCTCGATTTAATTGCAGAGAAAAAAGCCGACCTTTCTCAGCAAATGGACGACATAAAAGTTGTGCTTATGGAATTAGTGACAGCGGAGCGCCGCTGCAGAGAAACACTTAATAAAATAGACGAGTAGCCTATTTTAATAATAAAAACACACTGACAACACACACAGGAATGAATCATGAGCACTATTTCACTTTATAAAGAGATGAACTTTGGCCTTGGCGAAACCGCCGATATGATCCGCGACCACGTAAATAGCTTTGCAAGCCAAGAAATTGCGCCACTGGCTGAACAAACCGATATGGACAACGCGTTTCCTAATCAGCTTTGGCCGCAAATGGGCGAAATGGGTGTACTAGGCATGACCGTTTCTGAAGACTTTGGCGGTGCAGGCTTAGGTTACTTAGAGCATGTAATTGCCATGGAAGAAATTAGCCGTGCGAGTGCATCAATTGGCTTAAGCTATGGTGCGCATTCAAACTTGTGTGTAAATCAAATTAACCGTAACGGTAATCAAGCACAAAAAGAAAAATACTTACCAAAGCTTATTAGCGGCGAACACATTGGTGCCCTTGCCATGAGCGAACCAAATGCAGGCTCTGACGTGGTATCAATGAAACTTAAAGCTGAAAAAAAAGGCGATAAATACATTTTAAATGGCAATAAAATGTGGATCACCAATGGCCCCGACGCACATACATTTGTTATTTATGCAAAAACAGATTTAGAAGCCGGCGCTAAAGGCATTACCGCATTTATTGTCGAAAAAGACTTCCCTGGTTTTTCTACCGCACAAAAGCTAGACAAGCTTGGTATGCGTGGCTCAAACACGTGTGAACTGGTGTTTGAAAACTGCGAAGTACCCGAAGAAAACATTTTAGGTAACCTAAACGAAGGCGTTAAGGTACTAATGAGCGGCCTAGATTACGAACGTGTAGTACTAGCTGCAGGGCCCCTTGGCATAATGCAAGCCTGTATGGATATTGTTGTACCGTACATTCATGAACGTAAACAGTTCGACACCCCTATTGGCCAATTTCAGTTAATTCAAGGCAAAGTAGCCGACATGTATACGCAAATGAACGCAGCGCGCTCATACGTTTATACCGTTGCAAAAGCGTGTGACCGCGGCGAAACCACCCGTAAAGATGCCGCCGGCGCCATTTTATATGCTGCGGAGCTTGCCACTAAAATGGCGCTCGATGCCATTCAAATTTTAGGGGGTAACGGCTACATAAACGAATACGCCACAGGGCGCTTATTGCGTGATGCCAAACTATACGAAATTGGTGCTGGCACATCAGAAATACGTCGCATGCTTATTGGCCGCGAACTCTTTACCGAAAGCCGTTAAGGATTAAATTATGACGATATTAAAATCGAGCGTTAATCCGCACGACCCTACTTTTGTGCAAAATCACAAAAACATGGCAGCTTTGGTTGATGATTTACATAGTAAAGTAGCCACCATTAGCTTAGGTGGCGGCGCTGCATTAAAAGAGCGTCACGAAGGCCGAGGTAAGTTATTTGTACGCGACCGTATTAGCACTTTATTAGATGAAGGCTCACCGTTTTTAGAAATTTCGCAATTTGCAGCCTTTGGTGTGTACGAGCAAGAAATTGCCTGTGCAGGTGTAGTTGCCGGTATTGGCCGTGTTAAAGGCATTGAATGCATGATCATTGCGAACGATGCCACGGTAAAAGGCGGTACTTACTTTCCGCTTACCGTTAAAAAGCATTTACGCGCACAAGATATAGCCGAGCGTTGCCACTTACCGTGTATTTATTTGGTTGATTCGGGCGGTGCTAACCTGCCTGAGCAAGACGATGTATTCCCTGATAAATTACATTTTGGCCGTATTTTTTATAACCAAGCCCGTATGTCGGGTAAAGGTATTCCTCAAATTGCCGTGGTAATGGGGTTATGTACCGCAGGCGGCGCATACGTACCCGCAATGGCCGATGAAAGCATAATTGTAAAAGAGCAAGGCACTATATTTTTAGCCGGCCCGCCACTTGTAAAAGCAGCGACTGGTGAAGTAGTCAGCGCCGAAGAATTAGGCGGCGCCGATGTGCATTGTAAAACATCGGGGGTGGTTGACCACTTTGCAGAAAATGACGAGCATGCGCTGTCTATTGCGCGCCAATGTATTGAGCGTATTAATTACACGCGCCCTACAGCCCCTCTTTTAGAGGATGTAAAACCACCACGTTACGATATAAACGAGCTTTACGGCATTGTAGGAACCGACCTTAAAAAGCCGTTTGATGTGCGTGAAGTTATTGCCCGTACGGTGGATGATTCATCGTTTGATGAATTTAAACGCTACTTTGGTGAAACGCTGGTAACAGGTTTTGCCAGTATTTACGGTAACCCTGTAGGCATAGTGGCTAATAACGGCATTTTATTTAGTGAGTCGGCGCAAAAAGGCGCGCACTTTATTCAACTATGTGCACAGCGCAATATTCCTTTAGTGTTTTTGCAAAATATTACCGGCTTTATGGTGGGTAAAAAATACGAAGCTGAAGGCATAGCAAAGCACGGCGCTAAAATGGTAATGGCGGTTTCGTGTGCCGATGTACCTAAATTTACGGTGCTAATTGGTGGCTCTTACGGCGCGGGTAACTACGGTATGTGTGGTCGCGCATTTGAACCTACCATGATGTGGATGTGGCCCAATGCCCGTATTTCGGTAATGGGCGGTGAGCAAGCCGCCGGTGTAATGGCTCAAGTTAAGCAAGATGGCTTAGCACGTAAAGGGCATAGCATGAGCGAGCAAGAAGTTAGCGATTTTAAAAAGCCAATTATTGATCAGTACGAAGAGCAAGGCCATCCGTATTACGCAAGCGCCCGCTTGTGGGACGACGGCATTATTGACCCTGCCGATACCCGCAACGTATTAGGCCTTGCCTTAAGTGCAGCTAAAAATGCACCACAGCAAGACTCTAAGTTTGGCGTATTTAGAATGTAACCGGAGCGCAAAAATGTCAGTAACACTACAAATAACAAAATCTAATGTGGCTGTACTTGTTTTAAGCCGAGTTGAAAAACGCAACGCATTTAATAGTGAAGTAATACACGAGCTAATTCAGTGCATAGAGCATGCAAATACGCTCGATATTCGCGCTTTAGTTTTAAAAACTGAAGGTAAGCACTTTTCTGCCGGTGCCGATTTAGCCTGGATGAAATCAATGGCTGATAACAACTACGCCGATAATCTTGCCGATTCTATGCAGCTCGCTAAATTAATGCAGGTACTAGCCGCCTCTCCTCACCCAACCATATGTGCTGTACAAGGCGCTGCGTTTGGCGGCGCTCTGGGCTTAATTGCATGTTGCGATATTGCCCTAAGTAAAGACGATGCGCAGTTTTGTTTAAGCGAAGTAAAGCTAGGGCTTATTCCTGCGGTAATTAGCCCGTATGTAATTAAAGCCATTGGTGAGCGCGCTGCGCGCCGCTACTTTTTAACTGCCGAGGTGTTTGATGCCCACACAGCAAAACAACTTGGTTTGGTTCATCAGGTGACCGGTAATTTAGACTGTGCCCTTGATAACATGCTGCAAATATTAATCGATAACGGCCCAGTAGCTGTAAAAGCCGCTAAATCATTAATTAACGATGTAGCAAATAAGCCTATTAATGATGATCTTATTGAACTCACGGCCGAACGTATTGCAAATATTCGGGTATCGGACGAAGGCCAAGAAGGACTAAGCGCCTTTTTTGATAAACGCCCTCCCGCTTGGCAACTGTAGGACTAATTATGAACACACACACATTAAAAAAGATACTCATTGCCAACCGTGGTGAAATTGCATGCCGTATAATGCGAAGTGCAAAGCAAATGGGCCTAACAACGGTCGCTGTTTACTCTGACGCCGACAAACACGCCCAACATGTAAAAATGGCTGATGAGGCCTACCACATTGGCCCTGCACCAAGTAAAGACTCATACCTTGTAACAGATAAAATTTTACAGGTTGCAAAAACAAGCGGTGCCGATTGTATACACCCTGGGTACGGTTTTTTATCTGAAAACAGTGAGTTTGCTAAAGCCTGTGAAGCTAACAACATTGCGTTTATTGGCCCTCTTGCAAGCAGCATAGAAGCCATGGGCTCTAAAACCCGCGCCAAAGAAATTATGGCCGCGGCAAATGTACCATTAGTGCCAGGCTATTACGGTGATAACCAAGATCCTGCTTTTTTACAATCTGAAGCTGAAAAAATTGGCTACCCCGTGCTAATTAAAGCGGCCTTTGGTGGTGGCGGTAAAGGCATGCGCGTTGTTGAGCATGCCAAAGACTTTAGAAGTGCACTTGAGGGCGCACAGCGTGAAGCAATTGCGGGCTTTGGTAACGACTTAGTGCTGCTTGAGCGCTATGTTAACCAGCCTCGCCATGTTGAAGTACAAGTTTTTGCCGATAACCACGGTAACTGTGTTTATTTAGGGGATCGTGATTGTTCACTGCAGCGCCGTCATCAAAAAGTAATTGAAGAAGCCCCAGCGCCGGGTTTGTCTGATGAACTGCGTAAAGAAATGGGTGAAGCCGCAGTACGCTGTGCCCTTGCAATAAACTACAGAGGTGCAGGTACGGTTGAGTTTTTACTGTGTGGCGATGAGTTTTTCTTTATGGAAATGAACACGCGCCTGCAAGTAGAACACCCTGTGACAGAAATGGTAACCGGCGTAGATTTAGTCAATTGGCAAATTAATATTGCCGCTGGGCAAACACTGCCACTAACGCAATCAGATATACAACTCCAAGGCCACAGCTTTGAAGCGCGTATTTATGCAGAAGATCCAAGTAACGACTTTATTCCCTGCTCGGGCACAATAGAAGCGTTAAGCACACCACTTAACAGTGAGTTTGTTCGTATTGATACCGGTATTGCACAAGGCGATGAAATAAGCCCGTATTACGACCCGATGATTGCAAAGCTTATAGTACATGATGATAACCGAGAGCAAGCATTATCGCGTTTACGCCAAGCACTTGAGCAATTTCACTTAGCGGGTTTTAGCACTAATATTGGCTTTTTACACAACTTAGCAAGCCACCCTACATTTGCTCAAGGTGCGCCAAGTACCCACTTTATTGCGGAGCAAGGCGATGCATTGGTAAGTGTTGATAGCGCCGCGCTTGAAAAAGCACAACTAATTGCAGCCTTTGCCTACCTTGAATCGCTTAGTACTGAAAGAGTAACTCAGCAAAGCGCAAGCCCGTGGCAGCAACTCAGTGGTTTTACGCTTAACGCACCCCAAAAAGTGGATGTACCATTTACAGACTTAGCTATTAGTGCGGTTAAAACTAAAACGGGTTACGTTGTAACGCATAATGATAAGTCGTTCGATATAGCAGGCTTTGTAAACCAAAACGTATGTAATGTGTTTATTAATGGGGAAAAATTTACCGCCCATGTTAGCCACTTTGATAAAAGCATTAGCGTAATGTTTGCTGCGCTGCAAATTAAGCTTGCTTTAAACACTAAACATTACATTAGCAGCCATGAAAGCGATGCCTTGCCCCTTGCGGCGCCACTTAATGGCACTGTGGTTAAGCATTTAGTTGATGTAGGCAGCACCATTACCAAAGGCGATGCCGTAGTGATTATTGAAGCCATGAAAATGGAATACACGCTCAACGCCCCGCACGATGGTATTTTACAAAGCTACTGCTTTGATGAAGGCGAATTAGTTTCGCACGGCGCTTTATTAGCAATTGTAGAAGACACCACGGCGCAGGAGGCATCGTGATGGCTGCTTTTCCAACTGAAGTTAAAATTGTTGAAGTAGGCGCGCGTGATGGCCTACAAAACGAAAAACCAGTCACTGCAGCTGATAAAATTTCATTAATAAATGCACTTAGTGACGCGGGCTTAAAAAATATTGAAGCCGGTGCTTTTGTATCGCCTAAATGGGTGCCACAAATGGCCGATTCGGCCGAGGTGATAACAGCGCTTAATTTACCACATGTAAATTTAAGTGCGCTTACACCCAATTTAAAAGGCGCGCAAGCAGCCCATGCCGTTGACATAAAAGAATTTGCCATATTTACCGCGGCAAGCGAATCGTTCTGTCAAAAAAATATAAATTGCAATATTGATGAAAGTATTGAGCGTTTTAGCGACGTTATGGCATTTGCAAAAGCCAATAACATACGTGTACGCGGTTATGTCAGTTGTGTACTCGGTTGTCCTTATGAGGGAGAAATAGACCCGCATAAAGTACTTAGCGTTTCGCAAAAGCTTTTAGATTTAGGCTGCTACGAAATAAGCCTTGGCGATACCATAGGTGTTGGCACTGCAAATAAAGTTACCCAGCTTTTAACACTTTTGCTTGAGCATATTGATAAATCAAAACTGGCAGTGCATTTTCATGATACCTACGGGCAAGCGCTCACAAATATTTACGCAGCGTTAAGCTTAGGTATAGCAACGGTTGATGCCGCTGTTGCAGGCCTTGGCGGCTGCCCTTATGCCAAAGGCGCGTCAGGAAATGTTGCCACCGAAGATGTGGTTTACTTACTCAATGGGCTTGGCATTGAACATGGAATTGATTTACAAAGGTTAAGTAGCGCTGGTTGGAAAATTACACAAGCACTTGGCAAAACGCCTGTAAGCAAAGTTTCAATTGCATTAGGCAACACACAAAAATAATAGCTTAACTTGCCAAATGGCAGTTAACACAATGAGGAGAGTCTCATGGCCGGTTTTGATAAAGTGGTTTCTAGTTACGAAGCTGCAATGGCAGGGTTGAAAGACGGCGATACCGTTATTGCTGGTGGCTTTGGCTTATGCGGTATTCCTGAGGGCTTAATTAAACAAATTAAGGCAATGAACACCAAAGAGCTAACCGTGGTTTCTAACAACTGTGGTGTAGATGACTTTGGATTAGGAATTTTACTTAAAGATAAACAAATTAAAAAAGTAATTGCCTCCTATGTGGGCGAAAACGCCTTATTTGAGCAGCAATTACTAAGCGGTGAAATAGATGTAGAGCTTACCCCGCAAGGCACCTTGGCTGAAAAAATGCGCGCAGGCGGTGCAGGTATTCCTGCATTTTATACCGCTACAGGTTACGGTACGCCCGTTGCAGAGGGTAAAGATGTAAAAGAGTTTGACGGTCGCCCTTATATTTTAGAAGAGTCGATCACCGGTGAGTTTGCCATTGTAAAAGCGTGGAAAGCCGACCGATACGGTAATTTAGTATTTAGGCACACTGCCATGAACTTTAACCCAATGGCCGCAACAGCAGGTAAGATTACCGTTGCAGAAGTAGAAGAAATAGTAGAGCCCGGTGAACTTGAGCCAAGCCAAATTCATACCCCAGGCATTTTTGTAAATCGCGTTATTAAAGGCGACTTTGAAAAACGCATTGAACGTGTAACAACACGAGATTAAGCAGGAGCATAGGTTATGGCATTATCACGTGAACAAGTTGCAATGCGCGTTGCACAGGAACTACAAGACGGTTTTTACGTTAATTTGGGCATAGGAATTCCGACACTCGTCGCAAACTATGTACCTGATGGTATTGAAGTTATGTTACAGTCAGAAAATGGGCTTTTAGGTATGGGCCCCTACCCTACAAAAGCCGAGCTAGACGCCGATATGATTAACGCGGGTAAAGAAACCGTGACAGCTGCCACAGGCGCAGCCATATTTAATAGTGCAGATAGTTTTGCCATGATACGGGGTGGTCATGTAGACTTAACCGTTCTGGGTGCATTTGAAGTAGACCAATGCGGCAACATTGCCTCGTGGATGATCCCCAAAAAGCTGATAAAAGGCATGGGGGGCGCAATGGATTTAGTCGCTGGGGCAAAGAATATTATTGTTACTATGACCCATGCCAGTAAGCATGGTGATTCTAAATTATTAGAGTCGTGCACATTACCGCTAACGGGCGTTAATTGCGTTAAAAAAATAGTAACAGATTTGGCCGTACTTGAAGTTAAAGACGGCGCATTTCATTTACTCGAGCGCGCTCCGGGCGTATCGGTTGATGAAATAATTAGTAAAACAGCAGGTAAATTACTTGTTGACGGTGAAGTACCAGAAATGGTTTTTTAACGCTTTACCATGTACCGACCTCATTCCCAGTGCCAATGGCGCTGAGTTACCCAAAATCCCTCGAAAGAGGGATTTTTTTTGCCTGCCATAAACTTTTTTTCAGTTTTAATACAGTTGTAGTAAATATTATCTATAATACAAATAGCTTTTAATGTAAGCGCTTAGATTATTTGCACTAATTTGTGGATTGTCTGCACCTTTTTTGTGAACTAGTGCTATATTTAAAATTAAACTATTGATATTATTATATTAAATTATTGGTTCGATTATTGCCTATTAAAGGCGTCTTAAATTAATTAAACAATTCTGGAAAACATGCAAACTCCTATTCGAGGCCTCCGCTCTTTTTGCTTTGCAGCAAAAAGCTTAAGTTTTAAACATGCAGCTAAAGAGCTGTACTTAACGCCCTCTGCGGTAAGCCATCAGATAAAACAACTTGAAGAACAACTAGGCATTGAACTCTTTCAACGCCAAACCCGATCCATTAGTTTAACGGCTGCGGGTAAAAACTTTTTTGATGCCATTTCGCCTATTATCTATACGCTTGAAAACACCATCAACGAGTTCAGTCAATTGCAGCAAAATACTAATATAACTATTACGCTGCCTGAATTTTTTGCCAGTGAACTACTTATGCCTAAATTAAGTGAGTGGACATCTGAGCACCCTAATATAAATTTACAAATGGATACGCTCAAAACCCGTAAAGAGCTAACCCGCCACAGTGATTTATCGATTGTTTTATCCTCAAGTAAACCCACTGAGGGCCTTACTACAGAGCTATTTAATCTTGAATATATACCGGCGTGTAACGAAAAACTGTTAAAACAGTGGAAAGACGATCACTGCCAAGCATTAAACCAAGTACCATTAATCCTTCACAAAGCAAGGCCGTGGGCATGGCACCAATGGGCTGAAAAAGCGGGTATAGATGACTTTTCGCCTACGCAAATTATACAAATTGATAGTATGTTTGGGGTCGCTCGTGCAGCGCAACAGGGCATTGGCATTTCACTTATACCGCTGCCTATTAGCCAAAGCTGGTTTGATGAAAAATGGCTTTATAAATTATTTCAACAGCCCCTTACCACCAAAGATAAATACTATTTAGTACAGCATGAAGCTAATTCGCCAAATCCCGCGCTAGATTTATTTGCTAAATGGGTTGTATCTACATTTAGCAACATTCAAGGTTAGTGTTGCCTTAGTAAATGCAATTTACATTTTGGTTTAATAACGGCAATTTTAATGTGTGCAGCACGTAGCAAGTGCTAAAGCTGCACGCAGTAAACTGTAAAGCTCCTTCTTTTTTACTTTCCTGAAACTTAACAACACCGTTTAGTGATTTATTATTAATTAAATATTTTTATTTAATCATTCGTTTTTTCCCTACAAACTAACCTATATAAATTTATCATTTAAAATCAATAAAATAACACAACACGTTAGACTAAAGTCTATAGCTTAATTTTTTTCACTTATTGGTTTTATTTTTATCGTTTGTCTGACTTTTACGATTATTTTAAAGTTAACCCATCGCAAGCAAACAGCTAAACGTTTTTACTAATTAGACATTATTTACTGTTTTGCACCAAATAAATGCAACCTTTTTAGATGTGATAGCTCTAACAAGGTAAGAAAAGAATCTTATATTGTGTGTGTAAGATGTTGTCAGTGTGAAAAGGCAGTTCAAGTCAGGTGGTGACTTGGTTTGAACTGTTTTTTATTCCACCATCAGCACGCAGCAATAACGTAATTAGCTACTGTGTAGCAAACCAAATCTTATATTGTGTGTGTAAGATAATCTTATATTGTGTGTGTAAGATGTTGTCAGTGTGAAAAGCGGTTCATGTGAGGTGGTGACCTTATATGGGCCGTTTTTGTTTTATAAACACGATTACCTGCCCCACCGTTTTATACCAATTCGCTTAAATTTAGTATTATTCAACTATAAAGTTATGTTTTTGTTTAAGCTCTTCAATGGCATTTTCATTGTCTTTTAAAAATACATTAAACTTTTTAACTAGCTGTGGGTGTTTAATGCTCGATAACATAAATGCTTGGTGATCAACAGGCAACTGATGTTGAAAAAACACGGGGACGGGAGTATCAAAAAATTCTTCTATATTGTATTTAAGTACATCGTGTGAAATATATATACAATCAACTCGCTCTTTATGCAGCAAATAAATCATCTCAATAACGTTATCATTTTCGAGTACTTGCAAGCCTGGCATTGAGGTTAACTTTTCAAGCCCTTGCAATGTAAAGCCACGCACTTTTGCAAGTGATTTACAATCTTCAAGTTTAATATTGTCCTTTAAGCTCGCTATCCCTGTATGTGTAACTAATGAAGGCACAGAATAATTAATATCTTGTTGATGCTGATTTTTATAACTTACTTGCCAATTAGGGTTGTCGGGGTATTTAAAGTCAACATGGTGATGCTCTATAAATTCTTTATAAAGGCGCGGAATAGGCAAAGTGTAAAATTCAAATTTAATATTTTGTTGTTTTGCAAATAGTTCCAGTAACTCTTTACTAAAACCAAAATAATCACGCTTATTAGTGCCACTGCCATCGTAATAAGGCAGGTATTCTATATTCTCTACCCCTATTACATATTTTTCGGTTGGCTGTGCTAATACAGGGCTTATAGTTATAAGCCCTGATACAAGTGCTAACGTGTTAATCAATTTGATAGTAAAATGCCGTTTATATCGTTTGGATTATTAATTTATATAACATAATCACAGTTAATTAAAGTTTAGATTTATTAAATATAAAAGAGCGAATTAATCGCTCTTATAAATTAGCTTTTGTCACGAGGTATAAACTCTAACACAGTAGCATTAATACAGTATCTATCTGTGCCTCTTGGCCCCTCACCTTTAAATAAATGCCCTAAATGTATACCGGTGCTTTTTGATTTAAGCTCAATTCGAGTCATCCCCCAGCTGGTATCTTTATGCTTAGTAACACTATTTTTAACCGGATGTTTAAACGACAGCCACCCCGTGCCCGAATTAAATCTATCGCGGGTATCAAATAATGGCTCACCACTTAATTTATCAACAAATACGCCATCGGGAGTGTTTTTAAATTCTTTATACTCCTTACAGTATGGTCTGTCGGTGCGCTCATTAAATGCGACTTCGTAGGCATCACTATCGCCTAGCTTAAAGGCGCCAAGCGCTTTGTAAAATTCAGCGGGGCTTGCATAGCCTTGACGCGCGTACACCTCTTTTCCATTTTCTAAAAACAAAATGGTGGGGGTTGCCCAAGTTGCCGATTTTATAGTTAGGCCATTAAGCTCATCGGCGTGACGAAATGTCAGTGGGATTGAACCTTTGTAATTGTTAGCGACTGTTTTTTTAAATTTTTCACAGTAAGGGCAGTATTCGCGCGAATCAAGTACCACAATCTGCTTGCCCGTGAGTAAAACACTATTGTCTACATCTGCTTTTTTAGTTTTATTAAATACCACACCCGTGGCGTGATCTGGGCAATAGCCATTTGGGTTCTTTTGTAAATAATTTTGATGGTACTCCTCAGCAGATACAAACCCCTCAAGCGGTTTTATTACTGTTTTAATTGCCCCATAACCGGCTTCACTTAATAACGGCTGATACTCGGCTTTAACTTGCTCTGCAAGCTGCGCTTGCTCTTTAGTGGTAGTAAGAATAATTGATCGATACTGCGTGCCAATATCATTACCTTGGCGATTCGATTGTGTAGGATCATGGCTTTCAAAGTAATTTTGTAATAGCGCTTTAGAAGAAATGATATTGCTGTTGTACATCACTTGCACTACTTCAGCGTAGTTGTTTTCGTCAAACCGGCGAGATTGGTCGGTGATATTTTTATAGGTTGCTTTAAAGCCGTGCCCGTCTGCATAGCCTGACTCTGCATCAATAACCCCTTCTAGTGCTTCGTAGCGCTTTTCGGCTCCCCAAAAACAGCCAGAGCCTAACACAATGGTTTTTATATGCATTGTGGCCTCTACGTTGCTGTGCTCTATTTTTTCGGTTGATAAAGCAAAACAGCCGGCGCTAAATGTAATAGCGGCGCCTAATAAATAAACTGAGCGAGAAAATGTCATAAATACCTCTTAATACCTACGTGTTTTAATTAAGACCCAACATCCCTTGTTTTAATTTCAGTAAATAAATACGTGCTAAATTTGAATACAGTTTGAGTCTGCATTTCTTTTTCGTTTATTTTTCTTATGGCTAGGTACTGAATAAATTGACAAAACTATGTTAGCTTTGCTGCACGTTGTATAAAAAGATTAAATTATGACTGCATTTTTACAGGTATTTACTTTAACAAATAACAGTTTGCTATTAGATGCCACACAGCATAAACAAAACAATGTGTTAGACACTCAAAAAAAAATTTGGGCACTCACTAAGCAGCTAATGCAAAGTAACGAATTTATCGATTTAGTCCCAGGCATGAACTCTTTAACGCTTTATTTAAAATCAGCAAGTAATTTAGAAAAATGGCAAAACGCCTTGCCTGATTTATGGGACAAAGTACAAGCAACAACATTTAAAGGCACTCACCATAAAATACTCACGACTTATGAAGGAGAAGATTTAGATTTTGTTGCCAAACAAACTAATTTAACACCCCAGCAAATTATTCAAATACATAGCCAAGCCACTTACCACGTTTTATTTTTAGGGTTTCAGCCCGGGTTTGCTTACCTGCATGGATTAGATTCACGCTTGCATATCCCACGCAGAGACACTCCGCGTACTAAAGTACCTAAAGGTGCGGTTGCTTTAGGCGCAGAGCAAACTGCCATTTACCCAGCAGAAACACCTGGCGGTTGGCATATCATCGGCCACACAAACACGCCCCTTTTTGATAGCACACACTCAGATCCTTGCTTATTTAAACCCGGCGACACGCTATCGTTCGTTTCAATAAACACAATGCAAGGAGCATAAAGTGATAAAAGTTCTTAAACCCGGCGTACAACTTACAATTCAAGATGGCGGGCGCTGCGGTTATCGTCATTTAGGTGTAAGCCAAGCGGGTTGTTTAGACCCTTACGCACAAATAATTGCCAATAAATTAGTGGGTAACAAAGATAATGAAGCTGTGCTTGAAGTTACGTTAGGCCTTTGCGAGTTACAGTTTGAAACCGATACTGTTATTGCCCTACAAGGTGCTGATTTAAACGCTGCGCTTGATGAAACACCCTTGTACCCTGGCTGGAGTTACCAAGTAAGAGCCAAACAAACTTTAAGCTTTGATACTGGCCGCGCTGGTTTGCGTGCCTATGTAGCCGTACAAGGTGGCATTGATGTTAAAGATATCATGGGCTCAAAATCAACCGATTTAAACGCGCTCTTTGGCGGTTTAGCAGGTAAAGCACTTAGCGAGGGCGATATTATTCCTATTAAAACATCGCCCGTGCCAATAACGCGCTTTATACAGCGCGGCGCTATTACTCCGCCTAAACTAAAGGTGATTAGGGTATATGCAAGCCCACATGCGCATCTATTAGGTGATACGCTACTTAAACAGTTTTTTTCAACGGCGTTTAAAGTAAGCCATAACAGCAACAGAATGGGCCTTAGGCTAACAAACGAAAGTCCCCTAACTCATAGTCACTCACTTGCCTCTCTTGGTACAGGCCCGGGCTCTATTCAATTACCGCCCAGTGGTGAGCCTATTGTATTACTTAACGACGCACAAACAACCGGTGGCTACCCATTACTTGGCACGGTAATAGAGGCTGATTTACATCAATTTGCGCAATTTAGACCCGGTGACTCAATTGAATTTAAGCAAGTAACCCATGAGCAAGCTAGATTAGCAAAACAAAAGCTTAAAGGTCACTTACATCAGCTCAGCTTGGCGCTTAAATATAGTTAACTCTAAGGTGAGATATAAACCTATTACAAGGAGCTAATAAAAGTACAAGCGGCGCTCTACTTAACTTGCAATAGGTAGGCTTAGATTGGTTAATTAAGCGCATAAAATTAAAACACGCTAACGCAAAAAATTATAATAAGGCAATTTAAGCTCTGCTTTAATTTTCGCACACACTTGGTGCATTTGTGCAGTGTGCTTTTTTGCAAACACTGCACTGAATGCCTTACTAACGCCACTTTACACACCAAAAGTGTTGTAAATATAGCCACACCTGCGCGCAGCGCACTACTTTGGTGCGCGCACTTTTCAGTTGGTGCATAAATTATTCTTAATTAATTGTAAAAGCAGTGTGACTTGAGTAATTATTTCTGATAAAACAAGGTTTCGCAGCACAGCAAAGTTGCCCTGCTGCACACATAATAGGAATGAGGAGTTACTATGTGTTCAATTTTTGGTGTATTAGATATTAAATCTAACGCCACTCAGTTGCGTACCCAAGCAATTGAAATGTCAAAACTACTAAGGCACCGTGGCCCCGATTGGTCTGGTGTGTATTCATCTGAGAAAGCGATTTTAGTGCATGAACGCTTAGCCATTGTTGGTGTATCAAGCGGCGCACAACCATTATATAACCCTGAAAAAACAAATATTTTAGCGGTTAACGGCGAAATTTATAACCACAAAGAGCTGGCAGCAGAGCTAGAGGTAGATTTTGAATTTCAGACTCAATCAGACTGTGAAGTTATTTTAGCGTTATACAAACAAAAAGGGCCTGAGTTTTTAGATGACTTAAATGGTATTTTTGCATTTTGTTTATACGATGAAGAAAACGATGCGTACTTAATTGGCCGCGATCATATTGGTATTATTCCGCTTTATACTGGTCACGATGAGCATGGTAATTTTTATGTTGCCTCAGAGCTTAAAGCGCTTTCACCAATTTGTAAGCACATTGAAGAGTTTCCACCAGGGCACTACCTATACAGCAAAAATGGTGAACTAACGCCTTATTATAAGCGCGATTGGGAAACCTTTGATTCAGTTAAAGATAACAGCGCACAAGCGCAAGACGTAAAAGAAGCGCTAGAAAGCGCTGTAAAACGCCAGCTAATGTGTGATGTACCGTATGGTGTATTGCTATCGGGCGGTTTAGACTCGTCGGTTATTTCGGCTATTACGCAACGTTTTGCTGCTAAACGTATTGAAGATAACGATGAAAGCGACGCATGGTGGCCTAAGCTGCATTCTTTTTCGGTTGGGCTTGAGGGTTCACCTGATTTAGCCGCTGCGCAAAAAGTAGCGGATATGATTGGTACAGTACATCACCCTATTCACTTTACCATTCAAGAAGGTATTGATGCGCTTCGTGAGGTTATTTACCACATTGAAACGTACGATGTAACCACTATCCGTGCCTCAACGCCAATGTATTTAATGGCGCGCCAAATTAAAGCTATGGGTATTAAAATGGTATTATCGGGCGAAGGCGCTGATGAACTATTTGGTGGCTATTTATACTTCCACAAAGCGCCAAACGCACAAGAATTTCATGAAGAGCTGAACCGTAAAGTGTCAAAGCTGCATATGTTTGACTGTTTACGTGCCAATAAGTCAATGGCTGCATGGGGCGTAGAAGCACGCGTGCCATTTCTTGATAAAGAGTTTGTTGATGTGGCTATGCGTATCAACCCTGAAGCAAAAATGTGTAACGATGGCAAAATTGAAAAGCACATTTTACGCGAAGGCTTCGATGGCTACCTGCCTGAAGAAGTACTGTGGCGTCAAAAAGAGCAATTCTCAGACGGTGTTGGCTACAGCTGGATAGATACGTTAAAAGAGTTTGTAAACGAGCAAGTAAGCGACCAAGAGCTTGCCAACGCTAAGTTTAAATACCCTATTAACACGCCAGATTCTAAAGAAGCGTATTACTATCGCTCTATTTTTGAATCACACTTCCCAGGTGATGCATCAGCTAAATGTGTACCGCATGGTAAGTCGGTTGCGTGTTCAACACCTGAAGCACTTGCATGGGATGCATCATTTCAAAATAATGCTGATCCTTCAGGCCGTGCTGCTGGCGTTCACAACGACGCGTATGCAAGCAAAGGCTAAACGCACCCTTTTATCGCAACGTAGGCTACAACAGCCTAGGTTGCGATATATAAAGCACCTTTATTCAGTTCCTGTATTTTCTAGTTCACAGCATAACTTAGCTGGTTCAAGTGCGTTAATTGTTATTTATACGCAAGGGTTAAGTACGCGTGTAATGCAAAAAATTGCATCAAATTCGCAGCACCCTGCTAGCGTTTTTTTAAATGAAAATGAAATTTCTCACCGGGTATGTAACATTCGCTGGTTTAACCAAACATCAGAAATTAAGCGCTGCGGCCATGGCACCCTTGCTGCTGCAAAATGTTTATTAGCACACTTTGGTTTTTGCCCTTCACACTTTATTTCAAACGATAAAGAACGGTTTAAAATCAAGCGAGCTACAGGCCAGGTACAACTTCAGCTAGCGGCTATTAATTTAAAAAAGAGTGATGAGGTTAATAGCCTTAGTGATGTGTTTTCGCACTCTATAAAAGCAACTTACTCAACAGCTTATAAAAATGGCTATACCGTTGTACTGTTTAAAAACATGGCTGATTTAAAGCATTTAGAGGTTAATTTTACACATTTAGTAAATGTGCATAACAATGCGGTAATTGCACTGCAAATACATAGTATTAATAAAAACAGCGCAAGCGCATATTTTAGGTATTTTGCGCCGCAATTTGGGGTAAATGAAGATACGGCTACAGGCTCTGCTGTGTCGGTTATTGCGCCCCTTATTTTTAGACTATATGGTTTAAATAAAGTAACCCTTATACAGCAGTCACCAAAAGGCGCGCTGCTAAACTACACGTTTAGCAGCAATCAGGTAGTTGTAAATTAAGCTATTACATTGGCCTTAGTAGGCAAAGTGCAAAGTAGCTTTTCTCGTCTTGCCATGTTTGTTCAAGCGATAAATTAGCCTGAGCAGCAAGATTTTTAAACGACTCAAGCGTATATTTGTGCGAGTTTTCAGTGTGAATACTCTCTCCCGCTACAAAGTCTATTTGCTTATCGTTAATGACCACGCTTTGATTACACTTGCTCACTAAATGCATTTCAATGCGGCTGTGCACTTCGTTAAATCGCGATTCGTGTTTAAAATTATCTAAAATAAACGTGCCATTTAACTCGTTATTTATACGCTGGAGCAAGTTTTTATTAAAGGCTGCGGTAATGCCGGCCTTGTCATCGTAAGCATCAAGTAACACTTGTCGCTCTTTTACTAAATCAATACCTATTAATACATAGCCATCAACACCACATAAACGGTGGAAATTATTCATTATTTCAATGGCTTTTACTGGCGCAAAGTTACCCAGTGTAGAGCCTGGAAAATAAACTAAATTTGTTTGGCTGTCTAAGGCGGTGTCTTTTGTTAACTGCTTAACCATTTGGCTATGGGTAAAATCACCTAGCAATGGTGTAATGGCCAACTCCGGAAATAACGGTGATAAATGCGCTAACGAGTAATTAAGCATCTCTGATGATATTTCAAAAGGAACAAATGTTTTTACATTGCTCATATGGGCGAGTAAATACGCGACCTTTTTACCCGAGCCACAGCCAGGCTCAATAATTGATAGGTTCCCGGGCAGCCTATTAGCGATAGCTTTTGAGTAATCTTCTAATATGGCAAGTTCAGTGCGGGTAACATAGTACTCTTGCAATGAGGTTATTTGCTCGAATAAAGCCGCCCCTTTATCATCGTAAAAATACTTACACGGCAGCGACTTTTGCTGTTGAGCAAGTCCATGTAATACATCATTTAAAAAGTCTAGATCGGTTATTGATTGCTGATTAATTGCTGTTACTTGGCTCATAGTATGTCCTTTGCTAGTCTAATGCCGCTGCACATCCACGCTTGGTGCGGATAAAAAAAGTTACGGTAGGTCTGTCTTAAATGATCTTTTGGGGTAAACACACACCCACCACGCAAAACCATTTGGTTATTCATAAATTTACCATTGTATTCCCCTGCGGCTCCGCTAAAGGGTTTAAAGCCTGGGTAAGGTAAATAGGCGCTATTAGTCCACTGCCAGCATGTATCGCTTAACTGCGAGATAACATCTGGGTTTTTACATACACTTGGCGTAAGCAAATCGTTTTGCTGTTGCTTAAGTGCTTGCTGCTGCGCTACATACTCCCATTCAAACTCAGTAGGTAGGCGCGCATTTACAAAATTAGCATAGGCTGCCGCTTCAAAATAACTTACATGGCTCACTGGCGCATCTAAATTTAAAGGCTGCAGTCCGTAGAGAGTAAATTCAAACCACTGCCCGTCAATATACTGCCAATATAAAGGGTGACTAAGTTGCTCGGTGTTTATATTAGCCCAGCCATCACTTAACCAAAATGAAGGGTTTTTATACCCGCCCGCCTCTATAAATTGTAAGTACTCTCTATTAGTTACTAATCGGTTAGCAAAACTAAACGCATGAATAAGGGCTTGATGTTTAGGTTGTTCGTTATCGTACGAAAAACCGTTTTTAGCATCAGCCCCTATATTGGTTATGCTTTGGCTAAATTCGGTATATTTTAAAGTGCCTAACGAATCACTCACCTTTATTAAGTTATTTGGGGTTTGGCTGTAGGCAGGAAAGCTTGGATTAACCGAAAAATTATATTTAATATCCATTAGCATGAGCTCTTGATGTTGCTGCTCATGATTCAGCCCAAGTTCTATAATATTGCACAGTGTTTGGTTAATGCCTAATTGAAGCAGCTCGTTTAGCGCATTATCAACATAGGCTCTGTAGCGCAACACCACCTCTAAACTGGGGTGAGATAAACATCCTCTATTAGCACGCTTAAACTGCTCACCTATGCCGTTATAGTAGGAGTTAAAAAGCACCTTAAATTGTTCATCAAAGAGCGTGTAGTTAGGCAGATACTTAGCAAGTAAAAATGTTTCAAAAAACCACGTGGTGTGAGCTAAGTGCCATTTCATTGGGCTTGCATCATCCATTGCTTGTAGTTGGCAATCTTCTGCGCTGAGGTTTTTTATAAGTGTTAGACTATGTTGGCGAATTGACTGAAATTGAGCGTGTATTTTTTCAGTACTGTGCGCTTCATTCGTTTTCGTGTTTAGCATATTAAAGTTAGTCCTTTTCACTCTTTGCGATTAAATAAAGCCTACCCCAGATTTTACCTTTATGCATGTTACATAATGATTAAATCAAACCCTCTACCCATTTAAAACGTAGACTAATGTATTAACGACTAAACGAGTTTGGTGGCGCTGCTTTAATTTTAGTTTAATAACAAACTAATTTTTAACACTCACTGAATTAACAATAGCTTATCTTTTTAGTGATAAATAGCTTTTAGCGCTAAGTAATCAGGCATATATAACCAAATAGTTTTACATTTACGATTTAACTCATACACTATTAAGGGTATGATCAGCGATTAATTTAGTTAGTCCTCAAATAAGTTTTATTGTAAATAATGCAACTTACTTTGTGGCTAATTAACTTAGTGTTATGCCGGAACTCTCTGGCTTGTTAGGACAACATAAGAGGTATTCATGAGCGAAAATCATGACAAGTATAGTATTGATAATACGGACTACACCGTAGGTCAAGATAACGTGCAAAAATGGGGATTTGATATACATAATCCTGTTTTTGGTATTAGTGCCGGTTTGATTGTCATCTTTTTAGTCGCCATTCTCGTTTCGGATGCGCAAACAGCCAAAGCAACGCTTGATGGTATTAAGCTCGATATAATAAATAACTTTGATGCGTTTTTTATGTGGGCAGCAAACTTCTTTGTTATATTTTGTTTGGCATTAATTGTATCGCCCTATGGTAATATTCGTTTAGGCGGAGAAGGTGCTAAACCAACGCACTCGCGTATGTCATGGCTTGCCATGTTATTTGCCGCAGGTATGGGTATTGGGTTAATGTTTTGGGGTGTTGCAGAGCCTGTAGCTTACTTTACTGGCTGGTACGAAACCCCACTTAATGTAACCGCAAATACGCCAGAGGCTGCAAAAGTAGCAATGGGTGCAACCATGTTTCACTGGGGTCTTCACCCGTGGGCTATTTATGCCGTTGTAGCGCTCTCACTTGCGTTTTTTACTTATAATAAAGGTCTTCCTTTATCAATCCGTTCAATTTTTTATCCACTATTAGGCGACAGAGCTTGGGGTTGGCCTGGTCATATTATTGATATTCTTGCCGTGCTTGCCACTTTGTTTGGCCTTGCAACCTCGTTAGGTTTAGGCGCGCAGCAGGCTTCTGCAGGTATTAATCATGTATTTGGAACTGATGGCGGCGTAGGTGCACAATTATTGGTTATTATTGGCGTTACCTTACTGGCTATTATCTCAGTAGTACGCGGCATTGATGGCGGCGTAAAGGTTCTTAGTAATATAAACATGCTTATTGCATTTGCCTTACTCCTGTTTGTTGGTTTAGTTGGCTTTGCTGTGGCAATCGGTAACGTACCAAATACGGTTATGGGTTACGTTGAAAATATTATTCCACTGAGCAACCCACATGGCCGAGAAGACGAAACATGGATGCACGGTTGGACTGTATTTTACTGGGCATGGTGGATTTCGTGGTCACCGTTTGTAGGTATGTTTATTGCGCGTGTTTCTCGTGGTCGTACAATTAGAGAGTTTTTAATCGCTGTATTATTAATTCCTACTGCGGTTACTATTTTATGGATGTCTATTTACGGCGGCATTGCAATAGACCAAGTTGTTCAAGGTGTAGGTAGCTTAGGCGTAAACGGTTTAACCGATGTACCTATGGCGATGTTCCAAATGCTAGACGAACTGCCTATGTCGAGCGTGCTTTCGTTCCTAGCTGTGGTATTAGTATTAGTGTTTTTCATTACCTCTTCTGACTCGGGTTCATTAGTTATCGACTCAATTACAGCAGGCGGTAAAGTGGATGCACCAGTACCACAACGCATCTTTTGGGCTACGGTTGAGGGCTCTATTGCTGCTGCTCTATTATGGATTGGCGGTACAGAGGCGATTCAAGCATTACAAGCGGGTGCTGTTTCAACAGGTCTTCCGTTTACTTTAGTGTTACTACTAATGTGTGTAAGCCTATTATTAGGATTACGTACTGAGCCTCGCGCTGTTAAATAATTAGTCGCTTGCCAGTAAACTTAAAAAACGCCGCATAATATGCGGCGTTTTTATTAGCTAAGCTAAACGCTTTTTAATAATTTAACTCTGTATTGCACTCGCTAGAATTTAAAAATAGATTTAACTTAGTAATTCAGCTAGTGGCGTATCATCGCGGTAATGGTATTGCAGCTGTGCAATTAACAGCTCTGCTGTGGCTAATGCATCAGTTAGCGCATTGTGATTATGATAAGCAGGCAAAGAGTATCGACTGCGGCAATCTGTGAGTCTCAGTGAGCCTACCTTTTGATTAAACAAACGCCCTATTAAGCCTTGGCGGGCGCGCAACGCTCGTTGCTCAATCTCCATGGTATCGACTAATGCAAACTGGATCCCTTCGTTAATTCTCGCAAGTAATGCATTGTTTAAAAAGTGCCGCTCTATCGCTGCATAATGCACCACCACGACTTTACCACTAAGTGCATTAAGTAGCGGCCCTAGTCGGGAGGTTAAATCGGGAGCATCATCCACTTCTGAATGCGTAATACCATGAATAACAATCGACTCTTCACTTAAGCTTTTACGAGGCTGTACTACCCAATGCTTAGCATGTGTGCAATATACTCTTTGCATTGTAAAAGGGACTAAGCCAATACTGACTATATCGTCCACCTCACTATTTAGACCGGTTGTCTCAAAATCAAGAGCCACAAACGAAATGTCTTTTATGGGCGTGTGCGTATCACCATAAGCGTGCTGATAAAACGCCTTTAAATGCTCATTTTTAGCATTGTTAGCCAGTGTTTGATAATGAGCCTGCCAGTCAAAATACGATTGCTTAGCCATTCGTTACTTAACACCTGCATTGGCTGAGTAACTAAACTTTAAGTAGCTTTGTGCTTTTTCGAGTATGGCAAACGCCTCTTTTAAATTGCGTTGCTCAAACGGCGAAAGTAAATGCGGGTCGATGTCGTTATCGGGCTCTTCTTCTTGCTCTATTTGCCATGCTTGATGGCGAATTCGCATCATGGCAATGTATTCTAACGCGTCACGTAAATCCTGTGCTTTACCCTCAGGTAACAGGCGCGATTCAATAATATCTTCAAGGCGTTCAAACGAATTTTGCTTACGAGAGCCTATCGCCAGTGCATGCACTCTTATCACATCAGAAAGCGGCGCGGTGCCTCTGCGTTTTAAGTTCATTGAGCGCTTATGCTGGCCGTTATGCTCAAGCACAAAGCCTTTAAAAAAACCAAGTGGCGGTGTGCGGTTTCGGGCATTGGCAGCCATATTTGCTAAAAACACACGGTTTTGTTTACTTTGTTTAGCAATAAAAATTTTAAGCTCATCGGCCCATTTTGTTTTACCCCACACCCCATCTAAATCAAAGAATATTGAGCTGTTAAGTAGGGCTTGTGGTTTAGGTAAGGCTATCCACTGTGAGAATTGATCAAACCATTGCGAGCGTGTTTTACGCCATTTTTTGAACGAGGCCATTATCTCGCCGCTACAATAGGTATAACCACATTGCGCTAAGCCATCACACACAAAATCAGAAATATTTTGAAAGTACTCTTTGTGTTTTTCATCATCGTAATTGTCATCCAAAATAAGCGCGTTATCTTGATCTGTTACAATAAGTTGTTCATCTCGCGCCATAGAGCCTAACGCTATAAAACAGTAAGGTACTGGCGGCGGGCCATATTTTTCTTCAGCCAGTACTAATAAGCGCTGTTTAAAAGTACGCCCTATTACCGCCATTGCAGTACCAATCATATGTGAATTAGCATCTTCGTTTACCATACGTACAAATACATTGGGCAGCTGGCGCGCGTAATGTGCTAAATCTTCAATGGTTTGCTGCGCTAAAATACCGCGTACCAAGAGTAAACTACTTTGCGACTCGTACCTTAAAATATCGGATAGTGAAATAACCCCAATAGGTCGGCGCTTTTGTACAACAGGTAAGTGGTGCAAGTTGTCGCGCAGCATAGCAAGGACGGCTTCAAATACATAAGCATTTGAATCAAGCAGTACAAGATTAGTCGACATAATTTTATCTGCGGTAACATCAAGCCCTAGGCCTTCGGCTACCACTTTTGTGCGTATATCGCGGTCGGTAATAATGCCTACAATTTGCCCATCGTCTTCTTCTGGGTCATCGCTTATTGGTTTGTCTAAATCTGTAACTAACACAGAAGAAACCGCTTCTTCTGTCATTACTTTAGCAACATCTTGTATGGTGGTTTGCGTACTTAGCGTTACCACATCGCGGTGAATGAGCGACTTAACTTTGGCGGTTGTTAAATCGTTGCTGTCGGCTTGCTCAACTAACGCTTGGCGAAGGCGTACATTGCCATCGGCTTCAAAATAATCAGCAAAGCTGTCAAACTCGTCACAAAAACGGTTAAACAGCGTAAAGTTAATACAATACACTAGGGTGTCTTCGAGTGCCTTTGCAGGAAAGCGCACTTTACGATTCATCAACAAGCCCATTTGGCCAAAAATACCGCCCACATCTAAGCGGTTATAAAGCTCGTTATTACGACGATAAATTTCTACAGAGCCACTGCGAATTATAAATAAATCAGCGATGTCTTGGCCTAACGTTAAAATATCAGTTTGCGAGCGGTAGTAAGCTACCTCAACTTGTTGCGCAAGCTCGTTTAAAGCGTTTGTCGGTAAGTCATCAAATGGCGGGTGCTGCGCTAAAAACTGCGCAATTTCAACTTGTTCGGCTTGCATTGGGGATTCCTTGTGGCCACACAAAAATGCATGTATATGCTTAAGTGGCTATCTTAACAAACAAGTAGTGCCAATCAAGCCATAACCATGCCCAGTACACTTTTAATTTAAAAACGTTGCTGGGCATGGCTTTAAGGTTAGATTTTTTCAAGCTCTTGTGCGAGCTGCTTAGATTCATCCCCCCTTGGCGTGGTAAAGCGTGCTAAGCCCAAGTAAATTACCGGAGTAAGATAAAGCGTAAACAACACCGCAAGTGCTAAGCCGCCAAACACCACCCAGCCAATTGCATTTCGGGCTTCAGCCCCTGCGCCTGTAGAGAGAATTAACGGCAATGCTCCAAGTAGAGTAGATATAAGGGTCATCGTAATTGGGCGTAAACGTACCAACGCAGCTTGCTCGACGGCTTTTCTGACCGTTAAACCTTGATCGCGTAATTGGTCTGCAAATTCAACAAGCAAAATTGCGTTTTTAGCGATTAAGCCTATCAGCATCACTAAACCAATTTGAGAGTAAATATTTAACGATGTGCCGGTTAAATAAAGCGCTAATATGGCCGAGGTAATACCAAAGGGAACGGTTATCATAACCACAATGGCACTATTTACATTTTCAAATTGAGCAGCCAATACTAAAAATACAATTAAAAAAGCAAGTACATAAGTTACAAGTACTTCGCTGGATGTTTCTTCATACGTTAGCGCTTCGCCTTTAAACGCAAGTGCAATACCTGGCTCTAACGATTGCTCAGACACCGTTTTTATTTGCTCTACTAAAGCAGCAATGGTTAACGATTCTGGCAACTCCATACTGAGCTCTATTGAGCGGCGCTGGGCATGACGCTCAAGCTCTGCAGCCACCCCTTCTTCAGAAATATACGCAACACTACTTAATGGTACTAAACTGCCATTACCCGCTCTGATGTATAAATTAGCCAAATCACTTGGACTGTTTATGGTTTGGTTTTGCGCTTGTAGCATAATTGGCACAGACTGATCGCCAATGTTTAAATCTTCTACATCGTCGCCATTTATTGCTGCGCGCAAGGTAATGGCAATGTCGTCTAGCGATACACCGAGCTCTTGTGCACGGCGTCTGTCTATATTTACTCTAAGTTGTGGTTGCGATGGCTGATACGAAATACGCACAGGTGCCACCTCAGGAATGGCTTTTTCTAATGCCGCAGAAAACTGCTGAGCCGCTTTAAATATTTGCAAATAATCTTGCCCAAGCAACGCTATTTCAACGCCTCCCCCTTGGCCACGTAAATTTAAACTATTAGCCCCACCAGGATAGGCCGGTGCTCCTGGAATATCGCCAAGTGGCTGGCGTATCTTATTAATAATTTCTTGTTGGCTAAAATGGCGCTCATCCCAATGCTTTAATGGCACAGTAATAAACACAATATTAGGGTCCCATTGACCTACCACAGTATAAATAGACTCAATTTCTCCGCTATCGACAAACGGAAGTAGAATATCTTCCATTTTTATCGCTTGCCTATCCATAAAGTTTAGTCCTACACCATCTGGGCCACGTGCAAATATACGAATTTTACCTCGGTCTTCTGTGGGTAAAAGCTCGCTGTCTAAACTGGCGTATAACGCTCCTGAGCCTGCTGCAACCAATAAACAAAGCGCAAACGTAAGCCATGCATGGTTAAGCACTTTATGAATTGTTTTTGTATAAATACCACCCAACCAAAGGCCTAGTTTAGCAAATGGGTGAAAACCGCCCTGCTTTAACTTTAATTTGGAGGTAAGAGCAGGCACTAATGAAAGTGCCACAAAGCTTGATATAATTACCGCACCGGCAAGTACACCACCAAACTCTCTAAATAATCGACCCGCAGTAGAGGGTAAAAACGCAATAGGTATAAATACAGCAGCAAGTACAGCCGTGGTTGCTACAACAGCAAAAAATACCTCGCGCGTGCCTATTACAGCAGCTGCCCGACGCCCTAAACCTAGCCCCCGCTGGCGCTGAATATTTTCACTTACTACTATGGCATCATCAACAATTAAGCCTGTGGCTAATACAAGCGCCAACAAGGTTAAAATATTTATTGAAAAACCCAGTGCCCATATAAGTGCTAAAGACCCTATTAAGGCAACAGGAATAGCAAAAGCAGGCACTAAAGTGGCGCGCCAAGAGCCAATAAATACCCACAAAGTGACAACCACTAACAATACTGTAAGTAATAAAGAGTAAATTACTTCATCTACTGAGCTTCTTATAAATTGTGCGTCATCGGAGGTAAGTGTAAATTCCATTTCTGGAAAGCGCGTTTGCATGCTTGTAATGAGCTTGAGCACTTCATCTGATATTTCAATTGTATTTGATTGTGCTTGTCGAATAATTTCCATACCAATAACGGGCTTACCGTTTAGCCTTACCATAGAGCGCGGATCGGCAGGGCCAAAATACACAGCCGCAATATCACTAATTCGGGTATCGCCTTGTATTATAATATCGCCAACTTGCTCTGGGGTAATGGAGGTTGCATCAGCACGTACAATAATTTGCTGATCGTTTGACTTTAAACTCCCTGCTGGCACATCAAACGGCGCTTGGCTAAGCACTTGTGCTACATCGGGCACTGTTAAATTAAAGCTACTTAGTTTTAGCGGGTCAATTCGTACTCTTAATACGCGTTCTCTATCTCCGTTTAAGCGTACATCTGCGACACCCGGAATAGTTAAAAATTGCGGTGCTAAGTCAACATTTACGCGCTCGGTAAGTGCTTCAAGCGATAAACTTTCACTTGAAACAGTGAGAGACACAACTGCTTCGGCGTCGTTGTCGGCTTTAATAATAGAAACACGCTCGACTTCCTCTGGAAGGTCTCGCTCTACACGTGCAACAGACTCACGCGTTTCATTCGCGGCGTCATCTAAATTTATGCCTGGTCTAAATTCGACCACAATACGTGCATTTCCCTCTTCACTTTGTGCGCGTATCGATTTAACGCCACTTACACGCGCTACTGCGCCTTCTAATTTGCTGGTTACTTCGGTATCAACGGTCTCAGGCGAGCCGCCAGGAAATGGCGCCGAAACCGTAATACGTGGTCTATCTACATCAGGAAGCTCTCTTACTTCAACACCCGCAATAGCGGCAATACCTGCAATAATAATTAACAAGTTAAGCACCACAATAAGTACTGGGCGGCGAATCGCCATTGAAGGTAAATCTTGCATCATAGGTTGCTGTTTCATACCTACTCCTGCGAATCTTGTAAGGGTAAATTAAAGCTTAGCTCTTGGCCTGCACGTAAGCGTTGTACCCCTTCAATTACTAAAATATCGCCTTTATTTAACGGCCCAGAAACCAATAATCGCCCCGCCAAGCGCTGCTCTATTTTTACATCAACACGTGTGGCTTTTTTATCAACGCTGGTCCATACATACGGGCCTGTTGCACCCCACAGTAATGCAGCCTCAGGAACTGCAGCAAAATGCTCGCCTAACACTTCAATATGTACTCTAAAGCTCATACCAGGTAAAAATTGTTGTTTTTCATTATTTAGCTTGGCTTTAACACGTAAAGTACGAGTTTGTGGGTCTACGCGTGAGTCTAAATAGGCAATATCAGCGTTAATGGCAGTGTCTGATTGCCAAGGAAACACCGTTAAGCTGCTTTTATTACGCAGCATACTGATAGCCGACTCCGGTGCGTTAAAATTTATGTACAGGCTTGTTGTGTCATCTATTGTGGCAATGGGTGTTTGCTCGGTTATTCTATCGCCTACCTCAACATCTGTTAAACCCATAATGCCATTTATTGGCGCAATTACTTTTCTGTCTTCAAGCTCAGTTTGGGCCTGTATGAGAGTGACTTTGGCAAGCTCTACAACGGTTTTAGCATCATCAACATCGCTTTTAGGCACTGCGCCTTTGGCCTGACTTTGTTCTAATCGTTTTAGTATTCGCTGGGTGTCGGCAAGTTTAATTTTAGCCTCATCAAGCGCTGCTTTTTGCCTACGAGAATCAAGTTCGAGTAAAGTATCGCCTTTTTTTACTTTATCACCTGGCTTAAAAAAAACGCCTGTTACTCTATCGCCTACTGCAGGGTACATTACAACCGAATGTATTGCCTCTGTATTTCCTACCGCTTGCACTTGTTGTTTAGCACTTTCGAGGGCAATTTTTTGTACAACAACGTTCGCGCTCATTGCAGGAAGGCTGAAAAACAGCAGCGAACTAAGCACACCGATTAAAAAGTTTTGCGATTTCAAAGTAACACCTTAATTAATTATTATTTCCATTACCTTACGAAGTCTAACAGCTGATTGATCAATAGGTAGGATAGAACGATAAATTAGCAAAACTATAAGATGAAATTAAATTGGTAATACCAATTAATTTTTGAAAAAGGCGCTTAAAGACTAAGCATTTATACAAATACAGGCAGGATTAAACTAAAAAGTGGCTATATAAATAAAAAAGCCCAGTATAAACTGGGCTATGTAGATAATAGGTAGTTAAAGATTATTTACCGCGCTGGGCTTCTTTTTGTGCTTTTTTAGCTTCTTTACGTTGTTGTAAAACCGCTTGCGCTTCATTACCAATGTGCCCTTCACCACGTGCTTGTGCTAATTCTATTTGCTTTTGACGCTCAGCAAAACGAGCACGTTGCTCATCGGTTACATTGTCGATACAGTGATGACACGAAACACCTTCCATGTATTCTGGCTTTTGCTTTTCTTCTTCTGTAATCGGCATACGACACGCATGACATTGATCGTAAGAGCCTTTTTGTAAATCATGATTTACTGCTACACGATTATCAAAAACAAAACACTCGCCTTCCCACATTGTTTCTTCTTTTGGCACTTCTTCTAGGTATTTTAAAATACCGCCTTCAAGGTGGTAAACTTCATCAAACCCTTGCTCTTTCATGTAAGCCGTTGATTTTTCGCAGCGAATACCACCGGTACAAAACATGGCTACTTTTTTGTGTTTTTCTGGGTCTAAATTTTCTTTAGCCCACTGTGGGAACTCTCGGAAAGTTTTGGTATTAGGATCGACTGCATTTTGAAAAGTGCCAATTTCAATTTCGTAATCGTTACGTGTATCAATCAAAATCACTTCAGGGTCTGATATTAATGCATTCCACTCTTTAGGCTTAACATAGCTTCCCACTACTTTTAGTGGGTCAACCCCTTCAACGCCCATAGTAACAATTTCGTTTTTTAGCTTTACTTTAGTGCGGTAAAACGGGCATTCATCATCGAATGATTCTTTAGTCACTATGTCTTTTAGGTTTTCTTGTGTGTCTAACCACGCAAGTAAGTTATCTATTCCTTCGCGCTTAGCCGATACAGTACCGTTAATACCTTCAGCAGCAAGCAATAAAGTACCGCGTACTTCGTTTGCTTCCATCACTTCTAAAAGGGGTTTACGTAACGCTTCAAAATTTGGCAAACCTACAAATTTGTACATTGCACACACTACAAAGTGCTCGTTTGTTACATCATCTTTATGAACAGCAGTCATTTTACTTCCTATTTTGCCTTGATAGCCTTAAGTGGCGTTTACCGAATCGTAAATCCGGCGCATATGGGGCGCGTATTTTACGCTTTTTATGATTAATTGCAAAAAATAGCGCGTTAGAATGGTTTTTACTGTCGGCATAACCCTTGTGTAAGCTATAATGCGGCCATTAATTTAAGTTGCACATTGGAGAACACGACTTTGCACTTTACTGATCTTGGGATTGATACTCGCCTTGAAACACAATTAGCACATCAAGGGATCACCCAGCCCACAGATATTCAAGCACATGCAGTGCCTACCGCACTTGCAGGGCATGACATTTTTGCTCAGTCTAAAACTGGGTCGGGCAAAACATTAGCGTTTTTATTACCTGCTGTTCAGCGAGTTATGAAACAAAAAGCGCTCAGTAAACGCGATCCACGTGTCCTCATTGTTGCACCAACCCGTGAGCTTGCAACGCAAGTATTTACGCAATTGCGTTTATTAATTGCGGGCACAAACATTAAAGCTGTAAAAATACTAGGTGGCGAGAACTTTAACGATCAAATTAAAGCCCTTCGTAACGACCCGCACTTTGTTGTGGCAACCCCAGGGCGTTTGGCCGATCACATCACAAAACGCTCATTACAATTAAGTGGGTTAGAGCTATTAATTTTTGATGAAGCCGACCGTATTTTAGACTTAGGTTTTACTGAACAGCTGAAAATGATTAACGAGCAAGCTAATCACCGCTTGCGCCAAACATTGTTGTTTTCAGCGACACTAGATCACGCTCAAGTAGATGCCCTATCGCGTAATTTATTAAAAAAGCCAAAACAAATTACACTGAGCGCCGCTAACGAGCAACACAGTGATATTAAACAAACACTCTATTTAGCCGATCACCTTGATCATAAAGAAGCGTTACTTGAGCATTTTTTAAAACAAGATGATGTTGGCCAATGTATTATATTTACAGCAACCCGTGCCGATACCAGCCGTTTAAGTGAAGCATTAAATGCAAAAGGTTTTAAATCGGTGGCTTTAGCTGGCGATTTGACACAGAGCAAACGCCTAGAGATCATGGACTCGTTTAGCCGCGAAAACTTTAAAATTTTGATCACCACTGATGTCGCTTCGCGAGGATTGGACTTATTAAGTGTAACGCACGTAATCAATTTTGATTTACCAAAACACGCTGAAGAGTATGTACACCGTATAGGTCGTACAGGCCGCGCCGGATTTAAAGGTAATGCATTATCGCTAGTAGGCCCTAAAGACTGGGCAAGCTACTTAGCAATTAAGTCGTTTTTGAACGACGAGCTGGTTTTTGCAAGCGTTGATGGCCTTAAAGCTAAATTTAAAGGTATAAAAGAGAAAAAGCCTGCAACAGCCGCTGTAAAAACTAAAAAAGTTGCACAGGTGAAAAAGCCGCAAGTTAAACGCAAGGCAAAACCTAAAAAACCAGCTGCACCTATAAAAGCCCCGATGAACATTGATGGCAATTCACCAATGCGCCGTAAAAAAAAGCCTGAGCAGGAATAATTATGAGTTACCTAGGAACAACACAAACCTTATTTGTAAAAGAAGTGAGCAATGAAGGTGCTTACCTTGATGGCCATGATTTAGGGGAAGTGTTTTTACCAAAACACGAAATTAAAGATGAACTTGAAGCTGGCGATAGCATAAGCGTTTTTATCTTTTTAGATAACGCCAATTTACCTACAGCAACAGTAAAAAAACCCCATGCCCAAGTTGGTGAATACGCACTGCTTCGTGTTAAAGAAATAAATAGCATTGGCGCTTTTTTAGATTGGGGACTAGAGAAAGATGTTTTAGCTCCATTTAACGAGCAAAAACCACGTATGCAAGAAGGTCATTCTTATTTAGTTCGCTTATATTTAGATAATGCGAGCCAACGTATTTGTGCATCAAGCAACTTTAATCGCTTTTTATCAAAAGATGAACCTGAGTACACACATCTTCAAGAAGTTGATTTAATTGTTGCTGGTAAAACAGATATTGGCTACAAAGTGCTTATTGAAGAGTCTCACTTTGGGGTTGTGTTTTACAACATGGTATTTAAAAACTTATTTGTAGGGCAAAAGCTTAAAGGGTTTGTTCAAAAAGTACGAGAAGACGGAAAAATCGACGTTATACTTGAAAAGCCAGGCATGGGTAAAGTAAGTGAACTTGGCGATAAAATAATGGAAAAGCTTAAAAACGAAGGCGGCATACTAGCCATTGGTGATAAATCTGATCCTGAGCTTATCAAAAAAGTATTTTCAACCAGTAAAGCTAACTACAAAAAAGCCATTGGTGGTTTATTTAAGCAAGGCTTGATAGACATAGAAGCCAAATCTATCCGCTTAAAATAGTTGTACACTTTTTATAAGCGCTAACATTATGTTGGCGCTTATAGTTAAATTTTTTCTAAATAGTTTAATTAAATGATTATTCAAAGGGCATATAACGTTTTGATGAATAAAAAACGTTATTTAGCTATTATCACTAACGGCACTTATATTGCCCTATTCTCTGCCCTCACCTTCGCGTAAATAAAATTTTTTAAACAAAGCTAACACGAGGTTTACCCCTGAAAAATAATTAGGGAATTACTAATAGGCATTAGCCCATAATACGCTTATACGGCAACGTACATTCTGTATATTGCTTTGAATAATCAAGTATCTCAGCTTTGGTTTCTAAGCTTAGTGGCGCCAACCTAAATACTTTATTTTCACATTCACTTTGTTTGTCGTCGTGATTTGAAATGCAATCTGACGTAGTTACGTTTTGGCGCGTTAAGCGCTCTTCATTTTTATAGCATAAGTGGTGTGCGTAGCCATGCATGGTTTGCTTAAATTCAAATAAATCGACAGGGTAATTTGCGACTAAGTCAGTAATCGTCGCTACTCCATCATAAGCTTTACTAGAAAAAACATATTTATTTACTGAAAAACCTGCAACAACAATTAAAATAGATCCAAAAATTAACTTCAAAATAAACCCCTTACTGCATTCTTAGTACTAATGTAGCATAAAAATGTATTCATAAAAGGGGTTTAGCACTAAATAATTGCTTTTTGTTAACTTAAACTAGTGATTTATTAACATCAGTTAAAGTTTGTACCGGATCTGACGATTTTGTGATCGGTCTACCAATCACTAAGTAATCGCTACCCGCTTCAATAGCTTGCTTAGGTGTCATAATGCGTTTTTGGTCACCCACATCACTACCAGCAGGGCGAATGCCTGGAGTAACTAGCTTAAACTCGCTACCTAATTGTGCTTTTAGCGCTTTCGCTTCTTGGGCAGAACATACTACGCCATCAAGCCCTGCTTCTTTTGTTAATTTAGCTAAATGAATAACTTGTTCTTGCGCTGATTTTTCAACACCCAAACGCTTTAGTTCAGCTTCGTCCATGCTGGTTAGCACTGTCACTGCTATTAATAAAGGTGCTTTATCACCAAACTTTTCAAGTGCCTGCTTTGCCTTATTCATCATTTCAAAACCACCTGATGCATGAACGTTTACCATCCAAACGCCCATATTAGCCGCTGCGGTGACCGCTTTTGCCACTGTATTAGGGATATCGTGAAATTTTAAATCTAAAAATACGTCAAAGCCTAAATCGATTAACTGTTTAACGAATGCAGGGCCAAAATAAGTAAACATTTCTTTACCTACTTTTAAACGACACGTATCTGGTGAGAGTTTTTTTACAAAATTAAGAGCCGCGTCTTGTGAATCGTAATCTAGGGCAATAAGAACTTTTTTTGTATCTTCTAAAGACATAACTATCCTAATGAATGGCAGTAAAGTTATAAATAGTTGGGGGTTATTAAAATCCGTCTAGGCCTCTACTTGGCACAATGGTTTCCCAATGTTTACAAGATGGGCAGTTCCAATAAATAGTGTGGCTTGTAAAACCACAATGTTGGCATTGAAAGTCTGGTTTTGTAGCTATATACGACGTAACTAGCTTATCAATTTCATCAAGTACTTCTTTGGTATTTGGATTTTTATCACCCATTAGCTGTAGTAAAAAGCTAAAACCTCGAATTGTAGGCTGACGCTTTAAGCTGTCGGTTAAAAACTCAAATGCCTGTTTAGTATTTCCCTGCTCTAACAGTGCTTGGCAATGTTTTATTTTTATTAGCACCCCACCTTTATCGAGCAAGTCACATAATAAATCATGAAACTGATGTGTTAAATTTAACTGCTTATAACTATGTGCAAGCTGGTCAATAAACAAAGGTGCAAATAACGTAAATTGGCAAACGAGTTCACGCCAATAGTAAATTGCTTTTACGTAGTCTTCACTTGTGTAAGCCGATAACCCTAATTCGTATAAAGGGCGAACCGCTTTGTAATTTAAGCTAATGGCTTTGTTCATTAATTGCGGTTTATTTTCGCTTAAGGCAGCTTCGCTGTAAAAATTAGCAATTGCTTTAAAATGCTGCTCTTTAACGAATAACTCACTATGGGCTTCGAACATATTAATGCCCTTTTCCCACTCTCGGGTTTGCGAGTATAAAGTAATAATTGGGTCAAGTGCTTGTTCATGCCCAGCTTTAACAAGCCACACTAAATGCTCTTCTGCACCGTCTAATAAGCCGGCCATAATATAATCTTCAGCTAATTCTAAACGGCTAGCGGCAGCTTGTTGTTCATTTAAGCTTGGGTGTTTTAAAAGGAGTTCATGAATTTTTATTGCGCGGTCAAGCTCGCCTCTTCGGCGAAACATGGTAGCAAGGGTTGAATAATGGTCAACAGAGTCAGCAGCCACTTCTAATAGGTTTATTAGATGCTCTAAGCCCTGATCTTCTTCTCTGTCTAGTAAAAACTTTAAGCCTTTACTGTATTCTGAAGTGATTTGGCGATTGAGTTGATGAGCTTGGTTTTTTGCACTATTTTTGCCCATAATCCAGCCATAACCGGCAGCAACAGGCAGTAGTAAAAACAAAAGCTCAATCATGATTAGGTGTCTTTATTAGCAATAAGCTTACTATTATTTTTTTCTGGCGCTAATTGTTTTTTTAAGCGGTAATTTTGCCACTTTAATTTAGAAAACAATTTAAAGCTAATAAAACACCCTATTATCACACCCAGTATAAAGCAGATACTTATTATTACAGCGAGTGGCAAGGTATTACTGGCAATAATATAATTGATTTGTACTAATTGTGGATTTTGAGAACCCAATAAAAATGCGCAAAATAGGCATAGTACAACCAGAATAATTTTTAATACCTTAAACAAGTAACTACTCCAACTGGTTAACTAGGCAATACTCTCGTTTACGCGGTCGCGTAATTCTTTGCCTGGTTTAAAATGAGGTACATGCTTACCATCAAGCTCTACTGTATCGCCAGTCTTAGGATTACGACCTGTGCGAGGAGCGCGGTAATGCAAAGAGAAACTACCAAAACCTCTGATCTCAATACGATCGGAAGTAGATAATGAGCCGGCCATTTGTTCAAGAATTTCTTTTACTGCATTTTCAACATCTTTCACTGGAACGTGTGCGTGCTGTTCGGCAAGTGTTTCTATCAGTTCTGACTTAGTCATAGCGTTTCCTTAAAGAGAATAGTGGAAGGGCAAAACTGCCCTTCCAATTAAAAACTAATTAGAAATTAGTCTTTTTGTGCATTTGCGAAAGCAGCTGCCATTGCGTTTTCAAACACTGGCTCTTCTTTCTTAAGCTTCTCTAGTACTTCTTTCTCTTCTGCTTCGAAAAGAGCTTTAACAGATAAGCTTAAAGTGCGGTTCTTACGATCAACGCCAACGTATTTAGCTTCGATTTCGTCGCCTACAGAAGCAACAGTCGTTGCATCTTCAACGCGCTCTTGAGCGATATCAGCTACACGGATGTAACCTTCAACGCCTTCGATAAGCTCTACAGTTGCGCCTTTCGCATCAACTTCAGTCACTTTACCTTTAACAATAGCACCTTTTTTGTTTGCATCAAGGTAGTTATTGAACGGGTCAGCTTCGATTTGCTTAACACCTAGAGAGATACGTTCACGCTCTGGGTCAACTTGCAATACGATAGCAGTGATTTCGTCGCCTTTCTTGAATTCACGTACAGCTTCTTCGCCAGGCGTGTTCCAAGAAATGTCTGAAAGGTGTACAAGACCATCAATACCACCGTCAAGACCGATAAAGATACCGAAGTCAGTGATTGATTTGATCTTACCAGTAACTTGGTCGCCTTTGTTTTGTAGACGAGCAAATTCCTGCCAAGGATTAGCAATACATTGCTTAAGACCAAGAGAAATACGACGACGTTCTTCGTCGATTTCAAGAACCATAACTTCAACAGTGTCACCTAGTGAAACAACTTTTGAAGGGTGGATGTTCTTGTTAGTCCAATCCATTTCAGAAACGTGAACTAGACCTTCAACGCCTTCTTCGATTTCTACGAAGCAACCGTAATCAGTAAGGTTAGTTACACGACCAGAAAGCTTAGAACCTTCTGGGTAACGACCAGCGATAGCAGCCCATGGATCTTCGCCAAGCTGTTTAAGGCCTAGAGATACACGAGTTTTATCTTTGTCGAATTTAAGAACTTTAACTGCGATTTCGTCGCCAACATTAACGATTTCTGAAGGGTGCTTAACACGCTTCCACGCCATATCAGTGATGTGTAGTAGACCATCAACACCACCAAGGTCAACGAATGCACCGTAGTCAGTAAGGTTCTTAACGATACCTTTAACTTCTTGGCCTTCAACAAGGTTAGCAAGAAGCTCTTCACGTTCTTGTGAGTTTTCAGATTCGATAACTGCACGACGTGAAACAACAACGTTGTTACGTTTTTGGTCAAGCTTGATTACTTTAAATTCAAGCTCTTTGCCTTCAAGGTGAGTTGTGTCACGTACTGGACGAACATCAACAAGTGAACCAGGTAGGAAAGCACGGATTGAATCAACTTCAACTGTGAAACCGCCTTTAACTTTACCGTTGATAACACCAGTAACAGTCTCTTGCTCTTCACATGCTTTCTCAAGACGGATCCACGCTTCGTGACGCTTCGCTTTCTCACGAGAAAGGATAGTTTCACCGAAACCGTCTTCGATTGCATCTAGTGCAACATCTACTTCGTCGCCTACAGCAACTTCTAGTTCACCAGCAGCATTTTTGAACTGCTCTGCAGGGATAGCACTTTCTGATTTAAGACCAGCATCTACAAGTACAATGTTATTCTCGATTGAGATTACTGTACCTTTAACAATAGAGCCTTGCTCTGCTTCAAAACCCTTTAAGCTTTCTTCAAATAACTGCGCAAAATTTTCTGACATACGAATATACGTCTCATATATTAATACCAATAAGCAACCATGCTGCATGGGGTTGTTAAAATAGCACTGGCGTCCTGCTGGTGCATAAAATGTGTTTAGCTTCGTTTAGGAAGCTTGCCTTGTGAGATAGCAATATCTACTAAAGTTATAACTTTATCAAACACTTGCTGAGCGTTAAGCTCGCTTGTGTCTATTTCAATTGCATCATCAGCAGGAACAAGCGGCGCAACGGTGCGATTCATATCGCGCTCATCACGAGCTTGAATGTCCTGTAATAGACCACTTAGTGTAACATCAAGGCCGCGCTCATTCAACTCAACATAACGTCTGCGCGCGCGTTCTTGTGCACTAGCGGTTAAATATATTTTTAATGGTGCGTCTTGAAAAACCACGGTGCCCATATCTCGGCCATCAGCAATTAAGCCCCGTTCGGTTTTAAACGCACGCTGGCGTCGAAGTAACGCTTCACGTACACGCGGTAATGCAGCCACTTTTGAAGCAGCTGCCCCAACCTCTTCATTACGAATTGTCGAGGTTACATCTTCGCCTTCTAAAATAACTTTTCCAGCATTAGTTTGGCTATCAACCAAAAACTGCACATCTAAGTTTGCAGCAAGCGGGACAAGCGCTTCTTCGTTGTCTAATGCTATTTGGTGATGAAGTGCGGCAAGGGATAATACACGGTAAATTGCGCCGCTATCCAATACATCCCACCCCAATTTGTCGGCTAACAAGCGACAAACAGTTCCTTTACCTGAACCACTTGGGCCATCAACGGTGATTACGGGCATTAATAACGCCTGCATTTAAAACCTCCTGCAATGCACACCTAAATAAAACCGCGATATTATACGCCACTTCTGCAAATAGATCCGCTTTAGTGTGTAACTTTTTATAATTATTTATAAAAAACCTACTCACTCACTGATGCTAAAACCTTGAAAAAGGTTGGAAAAGTTTTATATGTACACTTAGGATCGTTGATTGTAATAGGCTTTCCGCCTACGGCAACCATTGCAAAACACATCGCTATACGGTGATCGTCATACGTATCTATAGCCACATCATTGAATGCACTCGGTGGTGTAATTTCGATAAAATCTTCACCCTCTACAACCCCGGCACCCACTTTACGAAGTTCAGTTGCCATTGCATATAAACGGTCGGTTTCTTTTACACGCCAGTTATAAATATTGCGAATAGCCGTGGGCCCTTTAGCAAATAAAGCAACCGTAGCAAGTGTCATTGCCGCATCAGGGATAGCGTTAGCGTCAATATCTACACCTTTTAATTCACCTTTGCGAACAACTAAACGCTCGTCATACCATTTTATTTCAGCGCCAACTTGTTCCATCACTTTAGCAAAACCAATATCACCTTGAACTGATTTAGCGCCCACGCCTTTAATTTCAATTTCGCCACCGGCAATGGCCGCTGCCGCAACAAAGTAAGACGCTGATGATGCATCACCCTCCACCATAATACGCTCTAGTGATTGGTATTGTTGGCCGCCTTTAACTTTAAATGTTGTATAGTCGCTGTGCTCAACAGTCACCCCAAAACGCGCCATTACATCTAACGTTATATCAATGTAAGGCTTAGATACCAAAGTACCCTTAATGGTAATTTGCGTATCACCACTAAATAAAGGGGCAGCCATTAGCAATGCTGTTAAAAATTGGCTAGAAATACTGCCATCAATTTCAACAGTACCGCCTTTAATTTGCCCACCAATTATTTTTAGTGGTGGGTAGTCTTTATGTTTTGTGTAGGTAATATCGCCGCCAAGTGCTTGAAGTGCATCTACTAAGTGCCCTATTGGGCGCTCTTCCATGCGCGGCTCACCTATAAGCTCATACTCCCCAGCTACAGCTGCGAGTACCGCGGTTAAAGGACGATAAGCAGTACCTGCATTGCCTAAAAATAAAGGTTCACTTGGGGTTTTAAATACACCGCCAACCCCTTCTACGGTTGCCACAGTGCGATCATCATTAAGCGTTACGTTAACACCTAGTAGTTTTAATGCACCCAACATATGGCGAATATCATCGCTATCTAGCAGGTTTTCAACAACGGTAGTCCCTTGAGCCAGCGCTGCTAATAATAAAATACGGTTTGATAGGCTTTTAGACCCAGGTAAGGTAACACTGCCATTTACACGAGAAATAGGCTCTAAACGAAGTTGTTCCATTAGCTGTGCTCCTGTGCAAATGCCGCCATAAAGTCAACCAAGGCTTGCACACCTGCAAGTGGCATTGCGTTATAAATACTTGCGCGCATACCGCCTACAATTCTGTGTCCTTCTAGGGCAAGTAAGCCAGCTTCTTTAGATTGCGTTACAAACTTTTCGTTTAAGCTTTCATCGTTTAGCCAAAACGGTACATTCATACGCGAACGACAATGCGTCGCTACTTTATTAGTATAAAAAGGCGATTCATCAATAAAGTCATAAAGCAGCTTAGCTTTAGCAATATTTTGTGCTTCCATTGCCTTAACGCCACCGTTTTTCTCTAGCCATTCAAATACTTCGGCCGCTAAATACCATGCAAAAGTAGGCGGTGTATTAAACATGCTGCCTTGTTTTGCTTCAAGTGCGTAATCTAAAATGCCAGGTTTAGCTAAACCGTCACGCTCAAGTAATGTTTTGCGAACAATAACAATAGCTATACCTGATGGACCTATATTTTTTTGTGCACCGGCATAAATTAAATCAAATTTATTTACGTCAATTTCGCGCGACAAAATAGTCGACGACATATCAGCAATAATAGGCGCTGTTGGGTGACTAGGCACATCAAAAATCTCTAATCCGTCTACCGTTTCATTTGGACAGTAGTGAATGTAAGATGCATCTGCAGGTAACTCCCACTGCGCCACTTCTTTTATAGAAAACAGCCCGTTTGCGTCATTTCTAACGTTGATTGAGTGGGTTTGAGTAAATTTATTAGCTTCGTCAGTGGCACTTTTAGACCAAACGCCGTTCTCGCAGTAAACCGCCGTTTTATCATTTTGATGTAAATTTAATGGCACAGCGCTAAATTGACCGCGGCCACCACCGTGCATAAATAACACTTCAAATTCATCGCTAATGTTCATTAAACGACGAAGGCTGGCTTCGCATTTTGCTGTAAGCGCTAAAAAATCTTTACTACGATGGCTTATTTCCATCACAGATACGCCTAAGTCTTGCCAGTCTAAAAATTCTTTTTGTGCTTTTTGCATAACAGCTTGTGGAAGCATAGCTGGCCCCGCACAAAAATTATATTTACTCATTACCTTTGCCTCATTCCAGTAATTTAAACTCTTTTGATAAACAAAAAAGGATTATTAATTTTTTTCAACATGATTAAAAAAAGCGGCCTTAGCCGCTTTTTCAATTTCAGTTATTCAGAAGGTGGATTATCATCCGTTGCTTCTTCATTTACTGTATCAACCGTTTCAACGTCTTCAATATCAACTAAGTCACTGTCTGTAACTTCAATCTCTTCGATACGTTGTAAACCAACTACTTGCTCTTCGTCAATAGTTCTGATCAAAATAACACCTTGGGTGTTACGTCCAACCGTCGATACTTCATTAACGCGGGTACGTACTAGCGTACCACGGTTTGAAATAATCATTATTTCGTCGTTGTCGTCAACTTGTACAGCGCCAACTACTGCGCCATTACGCTCACTCACCTTAATAGATACAACACCTTGTGTTGCACGGCTCTTAGATGGGTAATCTTCAAGTTGAGTACGTTTACCGTAACCATTTTCAGTCACAGTTAAAATAGCACCATCAGACTTAGGCACAATTAACGACACTACGCGTTGGTCGTCGGCCATTTTAATACCACGAACACCGGTAGCAGTACGACCCATAGGGCGAACACCTTTGAAACGAATTTCAGGGTTGCCTTCTTCGTCAAGTACCGGGTTGCCGTTTTCATCAACAACAGCAGACTCTTCCGCTTCTTTAAAGCGTACCACTTTACCTGCATCAGTAAACAACATAATTTCGTTGCTACCGTCGGTAATATCAACCCCAATTAGGCTATCGCCTTCGTTAAGGTTTACCGCAATAATACCGCTTGCACGTTGACGACTGTATGCCGTTAGTGGTGTTTTCTTCACAGTACCAAATGCAGTTGCCATGAAAATGTATTTATCTTCTTCGTACTCGCGTACAGGTAAGATAGCAGTAATGCGCTCATCATCTTCAAGTGGCAGTAAGTTAACAATTGGCTTACCGCGAGCGGCGCGACTAGCCAGTGGTAACTGGTATACTTTAAGCCAGTACAAACGACCCGCAGTAGAGAAACATAAAATGGTATCGTGGGTATTAGCCACTAAAAGACGCTCAATGAAATCTTCATCTTTCATCTTCGTTGCTGACTTACCTTTACCACCACGGCGCTGTGCTTCGTAATCAGACAATGCCTGATACTTAACGTAACCTTCGTGCGATAGGGTCACAACAACATCTTCTTCGTTAATTAAATCTTCAAGGCTAATATCGTGCGCTGCCGCGTTAATTTCTGTACGACGCTCATCACCATATTGCTCTTTAATTTCAACTAACTCATCACGAATAACTTCCATTAAACGCTCAGGGCTACCTAAAATGTGTAGTAGCTCAGCAATTAAATCTAACAGCGATTGGTACTCTGCTAAGATTTTTTCATGCTCAAGACCGGTTAGTTTGTGTAAACGTAAATCAAGAATTGCTTGTGCTTGCTGCTCAGAAATATAGTACTGACCATCGCGAATACCCAGCTCACTTGCCAGCCAATCTGGGCGTGCTACGTTTTCTTCGCCTGCTTTTTCAAGCATAGCTTGTACGTTACCTAAGTCCCATGGGCGAGCTGTTAAGGCTATTTTAGCCTCAGCTGGGGTTGGCGACTTACGAATAAGCTCAATAATTGGGTCGATGTTGGCAAGCGCAATTGCTAAACCTTCAAGGGTATGAGCACGGTCGCGCGCTTTACGTAAATCAAATACGGTACGGCGTGTAACCACTTCACGGCGGTGAATAACAAACTCTTCAAGCATTTCTTTTAAGTTGAAACACTTAGGTTGGTTGTTAATTAATGCAACCATATTCATACCAAACACAGTTTGTAACTGAGTTTGTGAATATAAGTTGTTGAGGATAACTTCACCTACATCACCACGTTTGATCTCAATAACGATACGCATACCGTCTTTATCTGATTCATCACGTAGTGCGCTGATGCCTTCAATTTTTTTATCTTTAACAAGCTCAGCAATTTTTTCAATTAAGCGTGCTTTGTTAACCTGATAAGGAATTTCGTGCACGATAATGGTTTCGCGGCCTGTTTTTTCATCGGTTTCGATGTCGGCACGTGCACGCATGTACACTTTACCACGGCCGGTTAAATAAGCATCTTCAATGCCTTTTTTACCATTGATAATGGCAGCCGTTGGGAAATCAGGACCCGGAATGTAATCCATTAATTCATGAATCGTTAAATCAGGGTTTTGAATAAGCGCTAAACAACCATTAACCACTTCAGTTAAGTTATGTGGTGGAATGTTTGTTGCCATACCTACCGCAATACCCGATGAACCGTTAACAAGTAAGTTAGGCACTTTGGTTGGTAAAACGTCAGGAATTTGTTCGGTACCGTCGTAGTTAGGAACGAAATCAACCGTTTCTTTTTCAAGATCGGCTAATAACTCATGCGACATTTTTGCCATACGTACTTCTGTATAACGCATTGCCGCTGCTGAATCACCATCAACCGAACCGAAGTTACCTTGGCCATCTACAAGCATATAACGTAGTGAGAATGGCTGTGCCATACGCACGATGGTGTCATAAACTGCACTGTCGCCGTGTGGGTGGTATTTACCGATTACGTCACCGACCACACGGGCCGATTTTTTGTAAGGCTTATTCCAGTCATTACTAAGCTCGTTCATTGCAAACAAAACGCGGCGGTGAACAGGTTTTAAACCATCACGTACGTCTGGTAATGCACGTCCTACAATTACGCTCATTGCGTAATCAAGGTAGGAGTTTTTTAACTCGTCTTCAATATTGACTGGCAGAATTTCATTGGCGAGATCAGTCATTTGATATCACATTCCTTCAGTATCAGCTCTTAGCAACCCGGTATTAGGCGCCAAGAGTATTTGTTATTATTTCTAAGCGACCATGCTATCACAATTAATTTAAATTTACAGGCGCAAAACTTTGCGATTTATCAATTTAGCCCTATATAATGGCCTCAGATTGACGAGGAAGTATTTTATGACCGAACATCAAAATGTAGATAACGCAGAAATAGCAAAATTTGAAGCCATTGCAGAGCGATGGTGGGACCAAGACGGAGAGTTTAAACCTCTTCACGAAATTAACCCATTACGATTAGACTTTGTGGCTAACAAAACCCAAGGCTTATTTGATAAAGAAACACTCGATGTAGGCTGTGGTGGCGGCATTCTTAGCGAAAGCATGGCACGCATGGGCGCACACGTAACCGGTATAGACATGGGGCAAGAGCCACTCACCGTAGCAAAGCTTCATAGCCTAGAAACCGGTGTAAATGTTGACTATATAAAAGTACCTGCAGAAGAATTTGCAACCCAGCACCCTGCTCGCTTTGATGTAATAACCTGTATGGAAATGCTAGAGCACGTACCTGATCCTGCTTCTATTATTCATGCAGTCGCAGAGCTTGCCAAGCCAGGGGCTGATGTGTTTTTCTCAACCCTAAATAAAACGCCTAAAGCTTACTTGTTTGCTATTGTAGGTGCTGAAAAGCTGTTAAAAATGGTGCCTGAGGGCACACACGATCACAACAAATTTATCAAACCTGCACAACTTATTGCATGGGCTGAACAAGCCGGTTTAAAAGTACGTGCCAGTGCTGGCCTGGGCTACAATCCGCTTTCTAAGCAGTATTCACTAAATACAGATGTGAGTGTTAATTATATTCTTCATTTTGAGAAGTTAGCATAATGGCTAGCTCTCATACCCCCTTAACTCCTTTTGAGTACGACGCTTTCTTATTTGATTTAGATGGCACCTTGCTTGATACGGCAGACGATTTAGGTGCTGCTTTAAATGCTGTACTTAAAAGTGAAGGTGTTGCGCAAGTTACGCCTGAAGCGTATAGAAAAGTAGCGTCTAATGGCGCCGGCGCATTGCTTGAACTTGGCTTTAAAGCGCAATGGGCATCGCTACCTCAAACTGAACGTATAAAACAGTTAGTCAGCCACTACAGCCAAAACCTAGCGACACACACCCGCTGCTTTGAAGGCATAGAATCATTACTCATAGCCCTTGAGAACCAAGGTATAAAATGGGGAATAATGACTAATAAGCCCGGGTTTTTAACCGATCCATTAGTGGCTGCTATACCCGCTTTAAAAAATGCACACGTTGTGATCAGTGGCGATACGCTCACCGAGGCTAAACCATCACCTTTACCCTTACTACACTGTACAAAACTGATGAACGTAGATCCTAAACGTTGCTTATACATAGGTGATGCTCAACGTGATATAGAAGCAGGTAAAGCCGCAGGTATGCACACAGCAACAGCGCTTTGGGGCTATATACCAAGTATTGATGAGGCCAAGGGCTGGGAAGCCGATTTTAACTGGCACAGCCCTATTGATGCTTTTAACCATATATAGTGTCATGTAAATTTTTAAACACTATATATTGTGATTGTGTTAGTTTTTATGCAAAGCTTGATGATAAAAAAAGCAGTCGAAATTTATTTTCAAAATGCATAAATTTTGCAGATCATTAGTTGATTTTTAGCTATTTCAACTTAAATGATTGTTCGAAGGTGAGTGACTACTAACACAAATGCGTTATCCCAAAGTTATCCACAAATAGGGGCAATTATGTCCCTTGCAAATCATCTCAGACCACACTATCTTGTGATCTCTAAATTGAACAACACCAGATATTGTGGCCAAATGTTATTCAATTAAATTCGCCAATACGGTGAAACTTATAATAAATGAATACGTACCTTGCTTTAGCGAGGTATAAAGCATTGGTCAAAATACACAATTCCCAAGGAATACAGGCAAAGCTATGAACCAACAGTTATCTGTAAGCAAGCGTGACGGGCGTAAAGAGCCTTTAGATCTTGATAAGATCCATCGCGTTATTGAATGGGCCGCCGAAGGTTTAAACAACGTATCGGTTTCACAGGTTGAATTAAAGTCACACATTCAATTTTACGACGGTATTCGTACAAAAGACATTCACGAAACCATCATTAAAGCAGCAGCCGATCAAATTTCAAAAGAGTCGCCTGACTACCAGTACTTAGCTGCCCGCTTAGCTGTATTCCACTTACGTAAAAAAGCGTATGGCCAGTTTGAGCCACCACGTTTATTTGACCATGTTACAAAGATGGTTGAAGACAAACGCTACGATGCTCACTTACTTGTTGATTACACAGAGCAAGAGCTTGACGAGCTAGATGCTTATCTTGATCATTCGCGCGATCTTAACTTTAGCTACGCAGCAGTAAAGCAGCTTGAAGGTAAATACCTAGTACAAAACCGCGTAACGGGTGAGATTTACGAAAGCGCCCAGTTTTTATATATCTTAGTGGCTGCGAGTTTATTCTCTGACTACCCGCGCGAAACGCGTATTGACTACATCAAACGTTTTTACGATGCAGTATCAACGTTTAAAATCTCTTTACCTACGCCAATTATGTCGGGTGTGCGTACACCTACGCGTCAGTTTAGCTCGTGTGTACTTATTGAATGTGGCGACAGCCTTGATTCAATTAACGCCACTTCATCTGCCATTGTTAAGTACGTTTCACAACGTGCAGGTATTGGTATTAACGCCGGCCGTATTCGTGCATTAGGTAGCCATATCCGTAATGGTGAGGCGTACCACACAGGTTGTATTCCTTTTTATAAGCACTTTCAAACAGCAGTTAAAAGCTGCTCGCAAGGTGGCGTACGTGGCGGTGCTGCAACGTTATTCTACCCGCTTTGGCATTTAGAAGTAGAAAACCTACTAGTACTTAAAAATAACCGTGGTGTTGATGATAACCGTGTTCGTCATTTAGATTACGGCGTACAGTTTAATAAACTAATGTATTCTCGTTTAATTAAAGACGACTACATTACGTTATTTAGCCCATCAGATGTGCCTGGCCTTTACGATGCATTCTTTGAAGACCAAGACGAGTTTGACGCGTTATACGTAAAATACGAGCAAGACGAGTCTATTCGTAAAAAGCGTATTAAAGCGATTGAGCTTTTCTCAATGTTCGCACAAGAGCGTGCCAGCACAGGTCGTATTTATTTACAAAACGTGGATCACTGTAATACGCACAGCCCGTTTATTTCTAAAGTGGCGCCAATTCGCCAATCTAACTTATGTTTAGAAATTGCATTGCCAACTAAGCCGTTAAATAACGTAAACGATGAAGAAGGCGAAATTGCACTTTGTACGCTATCTGCATTTAACCTAGGCGCTATTGAGTCACTTGATGAACTTGAAGAGCTTGCTGAGCTTGCAGTACGTGCACTTGATAACCTACTTGATTTCCAAGACTACCCAGTACCGGCTGCACGTAATGCCACTATGGGCCGTCGTACGTTAGGAATAGGCGTAATTAACTACGCTTACTACCTTGCTAAAAATGGTAAGCGTTACTCAGATGGCAGTGCTAATGCACTGACTCACAAAACGTTTGAAGCAATTCAATACTACTTAATGAAGGCATCAAACGAGCTGGCTAAAGAGCGTGGCGCGTGTCCTAAGTTTAACGAAACAACGTACTCTCAAGGTATTATGCCAACTGATACGTACAAACGTGACTTAGATAAAATTTGTGATGAGCCACTGCACTTAGATTGGGATTCGTTACGTGCCAGCATTAAAGAGCACGGCATGCGTAACTCAACACTTAGCGCATTAATGCCTTCAGAAACATCGTCGCAAATCTCTAACGCAACTAACGGTATTGAGCCACCACGTGGTCACATCAGCGTTAAAGCAAGTAAAGACGGTATTTTAAAACAAGTAGTTCCTGAGTACGAACGCTTAAAAGATAACTACGAGCTACTGTGGGATATTCCATCAAACGATGGTTACTTACAGTTAGTGGGCATAATGCAAAAGTTTATTGACCAAACTATTTCGGCCAATACTAATTATGATCCAAACAAATACGAAGGCGGTAAAGTACCTATGAAAGTCTTATTAAAAGACTTACTAGGTGCATACAAGCTTGGTGTTAAAACACTTTACTACCATAACACCCGCGATGGCGCATCAGATGCACAAGACGACACTCCAGAAGTGGAAGATGATGATTGTGCAGGCGGCGCGTGTAAAATTTAATAGTTAAACTTAAAGCGGGCTCTTTGCCCGCTTTGTCCTGATAGTTTTAGTGATAGTTTTTTGAGTGATAGACATGTCTTATACTACTTTTAGTCGTAACCATAATGATCAAATGCAAGAGCCAATGTTTTTTGGCCAAACCGTTAACGTTTCGCGTTACGATCAACAAAAATACCCTATTTTTGAAAAATTGATTGAAAAGCAACTTTCGTTTTTTTGGCGTCCAGAAGAAGTAGACGTAAGTAAAGACCGTTTAGACTTTCAAGCATTACCAGAGCACGAAAAGCACATATTTTTAAGTAACTTAAAATATCAAACGCTGCTTGATAGTGTACAAGGCCGCTCACCAAACGTTGCCCTACTCCCCATTGTATCTATTCCTGAGCTAGAAACATGGATAGAAACATGGGCATTTAGTGAAACTATTCACAGTCGCTCTTACACCCACATTATTCGTAACGTTACACAGTCACCAGAACTTATTTTTGATGACATAGTAAGTAACGAAAAAATTAGCGAACGTGCTGATGCGGTAACCACCTACTACGATGATTTAATCAATGGCGTGTCGCTTTATAACCTGTATGGCGAAGGCAAGCACGAAATTAACGGTCAAACCGTTGTAATTAGCTTATTTGATCTTAAAAAGAAACTTTACCTTGCCATGATGTCGGTAAATATTCTTGAAGCCATTCGTTTTTATGTCAGCTTTGCGTGTTCGTTTGCCTTTGCTGAGCGTGAATTAATGGAAGGTAACGCTAAAATCATCAAGCTAATCGCACGTGATGAAGCGCTTCACCTGTCGGGTACGCAGCATATTTTAAACATTATGCAAGATGGTAAAGACGACCCTGAAATGGCGATTGTTGCCGCGCAGTGCCGTGAAGAAGCCATTAAAATGTTTGTTGAAGCCGCAGAGCAAGAAAAAGAATGGGCAGAGTACTTATTCAAAGATGGCTCTATGATTGGCTTAAACAAACACATTTTATGTCAGTATGTTGAATACATCACCAACGCACGTATGACCGCCATTGGCCTGCCTGCGCAGTTTGAAAACAACAGTAACCCAATTCCATGGATCAACTCATGGCTTGTGTCTGACAACGTGCAAGTTGCACCGCAAGAAGCAGAAATTAGCTCATACCTTGTAGGTCAAATTGACTCACAAGTAGATGCCTCAGAATTTGGTGACTTTGATTTATAATGAGTGACAAACCCACTGCAAGTATAACGCTTGCAGATAACAGCCAGTGTATAGAATTTAGCACTGGCTGCCCTTCTGTTTTACATTGCTTAGAAAACCAAAAAATAGACGTAGCGTATCAATGCCGCGAAGGCTATTGTGGCGCGTGCAGAGCCACGTTAGTTTCAGGCCAAGTGCACTATAACGAAGAGCCTTTAGCGTTTGTACGCGAGGGAGAAATACTGCTGTGCTGTTGTAAGCCAAACGGTAATATAAGTATTAATTTAAAATAAATTTACTGCGTTTTATTCAAATACTGTGGTTCAAACCGGTAGTGCCCCGTGATTTTATAATCAAAAAGCATATCGGTTTTTTCTGCCCCACGCCCAATGCTATGTACAATTAATGGATTGCCAGTTTGTACTGAACGCTCATTAACTACCATCCCTATATGTGGCAGGTTACCCGGTAACATCCAAGTCACTATATCACCTGTTTTATACTCTTCAGCACTATCAGATAATACTAACGCACGACCCTGTCTTTTAAAGTAGGTTTGTAAGTTAGGCACTCTGCGGTGGTCTATATTTTTATCGGGTTTGGTCAGCCCCCAAATACGCTTTGAGGGGTACAGGGTAAAATTGTCACGCATGTCTTCGTGTACTAACTGTTGTAAATCTATACCTAACTGGCGATAAGCACGAATTATCACATCGGTACACACCCCAATATTACTTGGCACGTCACCACCTGGGTAACTTATTGAACGATAACTCCCATCATACGTAACTTGGTGTGTTGTTCGCTGTATTAATGCAGCAGTTATGTCTTCTTCAAATGAATTAGCTAACGCACTAAAAGGCGCTAATACACTAAAATATAACCATACATTAGCCATATACTGTTCCTGTAAAAAATTTATAATGCATCCAGTACATACTCAGGCACATTTATTTTCTCGCCTGAACTTATAAAGTGAGTATCGAGCGAATAAGCCATAATTTCAAGCGGCGCATTGTGATAACCAAAGTGCTTAATTTCATTCATATAGCGCGCTATAAAGGCTAAAGCACCAAGATTTTGCCACTGCAATACATACACTAATTCATGAAAATGTACGCGCAAGTTATCAACACTTGTCGGCAACAAGTAGTAAGTATTTTTATAAGTTATACCACTTACTTTCATATCAATAAAATCACCCAGCCCCATGGCACGTAAAGCAGCAAAATCGGGCTTGGGTATTTCATCGATTACAACATAAAAGGCACTTTCCAAAAATTCAGTTGGGTAAAAACCTGCAAACTGTGCTGTAAATTGAGTACAGCACACCCGCTTGTATTTATATTTATGATTTACCTCATCAATCCATTGCTCGATTGCGGTTAACATATCCATATTCCAAACCTCATTAAAATCGCGACTAACTAGGCTTAATTAACCTTCTTCTTCAGTGAGTGACTCAAGTAAATCATGAATTTCGGCTTTAAGCGCTTTATCTTCAATTTTATTAGCGCTGACCTTGGCATTTTTTAGGCTTTTAATCGCTTCGTTTTTTTGTCCAAGCTCTATTTGTAGAGTTGCCATTGAATAAGCAACCGACGACATATGATCTTTGTTATTAATCGCAACCGACTTCTGTAGCGCTTTTTCATACGTGGTAATTGCCTCTTCAAGTTCTTCGGTAAAGTCAGCTAAGGTTTCCCACTGTACAGGGTGATCTTTTGAAGTATTCTCGTTTTCTTCACAAATAGCTTTGAGCCTAGAAAATAATAATTCAAACCTTTTACGGTCGTTTCTATTTGCAGCTTCCATCAGTTGCTCTGCTAAATCATGTACTGCTTTATATACTTTGGTGTTCATCATCAGGAACTATCCTTAACTGGTCACTAAACTAACTATTTAGAGGCGTCCTAATCTTATTAGAACGGCTAATTATTTAGGTGTAATAATACATTAATAATAGATAGCGGGTTGGAATTAAAAGTGTGGTTTTAAAATTATATAAAAAAGTAATCCACGTTAGTTACAGTGATACACTGAAAAACAAATGGACACCTAATATACTGGCTAAAAATGAAAGAGTGCAACCAATGCGGTAAATGCTGTATTAAATACGGTGGGGGCGATTTAAGTGCAACCGTACAAGAAATTGAAATGTGGGCACTGTTTAACCCAGAGATTTATCAATATGTTAAAGATGATGAAATTTGGTTTGATCCAAAAACGCAATTGCGACTCTCCACTTGCCCCTTTTTAGAAATAGCGCCCAAAAAAGAGCCCTCTCATAAAACAATGTATACCTGTAGCATTTACCTAGATAGGCCAGAAGATTGCCGCCATTATCCAAGCCTGGTCTCAGAAATGATACGTGATGAATGCGAAATGATAGAACCTATCGATGTAAAAAACCAAACTAGAGCACAACATAAGCTTAATATAATTATGCTTGATAGCCGCTCTTAAACAGCTTATCTTATTTGCGTGTTTATTCATCGAAAAACATTAAGCTATAGTATAACATTGTTGATAAGTCAAAAATGCGGTGTTATATTATATCACAACATAGTAACCGCGAACCTTTACGATAATGACAAAGTTAACATTAATTTCCTCTGCAGTTTTTTCTGTTTTATGTTCTCATTCAGCACTTGCTGCTACCGTTACCGGTAAAATAACAGACGATAAAAACCAACCTATTGAAAACGCAGCTGTACACGTACATGGTAAAGACCAAGGTGTAAAAACCAACGCACAGGGCGAATTTTCTATTGATGTAGACTCTCAAAGTCAATTGCATGTAAGTAAAGACAACTTTATAGACTCTCGTATTGCGGTAAATGAAAACTCAAACAATGTGACGGTGTCGCTTACCCCTACCTCGGTAGAAACCGTCGTTGTATATGCCTCTGCACTGCATAAAAATAGCTTAGAAATGATTTCGCCGGTGAGCGTTTTATCAGGTGATGAGCTTAAAAACAAATCAAAAGCGACCCTTGGCGAAACACTAAAGGGCTTACCAGGTGTTAATGCCAGTTACTTTGGTCCGGTATCATCAAGCCCTATTATCCGTGGTTTAGATGGCCCTCGCGTTAAAATTACCCAAAACGGTTTAGATGCCAGCGATGCATCGCGCATTGGTCCTGACCATGCAACCTCAAGCGACAGCTTAGCAGCGGAACAAATTGAAGTATTGCGCGGACCAAGCACCCTACTTTATGGCTCAGGCGCAATAGGTGGTGTGGTAAATGTGGTTGATAACCGTATTCCAACGAGCAATTTAGATGATTTAACCGGTGCTGCTGAATACAGCCATGACACGGTTTCTAACTCAAATACCCTGGCTGCAAAACTAGAAACAGGAAATGACGGATTTAACTTTCATTTTGATGGGACTAAACGCAGCGGCGATGACTATGAAACGCCTACATTTAACATTACAGATGAAGATGGTGATGTAGAAACCCATAACTCTGTAGAAAACACTTTTATTGATAGCGACACATTTAATGTGGGTACGAGTTATGTGGGCGATCATTTAACGGTTGGCTTTTCTTACGGTAGCATTGAAACCAATTACGGTATTCCTGGGCATGAGCATCATGATCATGACCATGACCATGACCATGACCATGACCATGAAGGTGAAACCGAAGAAGAACACGATGAGTACGCAGATGAAGAGGAAGAAGAGTCTGTTTATGCACATCTAGAGCAAGATCGTTGGCAAGGTCTTATAAGCTATGCGCTCGATAACAACTGGATTGAAAATATTAACCTTCGTGTTGGCTACACTGATTACAAACACAGTGAAATTGAAGACGGTGAAATTGGCACCACCTTTAAAAATGAAACAACCGAAGCACGCTTAAATGTAGAGCACAAGTTAGCGCAGTGGCACGGTATGATGGGCTATCATTATAGCGAATCGGACTACGACGCAATTGGCGAAGAAGCATTTACTCCTGCAAGTGTAACCACTACACATGCGTTATACCTACTTGAAGAACGTGAATTTGGTGATGTTACACTCGAGCTTGGTGCGCGTATTGAAGATTACGAAATAACAAGCACAATTACCGACAGCGAGCACGCACATGATCACGATGAAGAAGAAGATCATGACGAAGGCGAAGAAGAAAGCATTGCATACAGCGAAAGCTTTACTAATGTAAGCGCCTCTGCCGGTGCTATTTGGCAATACACACCAGGGCAAAGCGTAGCACTTAGCTTATCTCACTCTGAGCGTGCGCCCCTTTCTGCTGAGCTTTTATCAAACGGATTACACATTGCTACAGGTACTTACGAGCTAGGCCTTGGCTATCATATTGAAGATAACGAGGTTCACTTTGAGCCAGAAGACATTAAACAAGAAAAATCGACCAATTTAGATTTTAGCTTTAGACGTTTTAGCGGTGACTTTGGTTACACAGTTAACTTTTTCTATAACGATATTAAAAACTTTTATTATCAACAAAACACTGGATTAGTTTACGACGAAGAAGATGGTTTAGAGTCTGCAATTGGCGCTCACGATGATGCGGTTGCCGTATATCAGTTTGCCAGTAAAGATGCTGAACTCTATGGTGTAGAATTTGATGTACACTATCAAATTGACCCTAATGCCATGGTTAAAGTATTTGGTGATTCAACACGCGCTAAGCTAAAAGACGACGAAGGTAACTTGCCGCGCATACCAGCAAATAAATTAGGATCTGAATTACAATACAATGTAGGCGATTTACAACTAACACTCACAGGTACGCACTACTTTGAGCAAGATAATATTAGCGCCTATGAAACTAAAACCGATGGCTACACAATTGTTGATGCTCAAGCTAATTATCAGTTAAGTTTAGGCGCTATAGATACGCAGTTATACTTAAATATAGATAACATTACAGACGAACTTGGCTTTGTTCACAGCTCGTTTATAAAAGATAAAGCCCCACTACCAGGTAGAAACTTCCGCTTTGGTATTAGAGGTTATTTTTAATAACGCTTTGGCATTTATTTAGTTACTTTTAAAGCCGCATTTTATATGCGGTTTTTTTATGCCTACTCATTTAATTAACTAGGTTATTTACTTGTTGTAATAGCGTTTGTAGCGCAGGTAGCAAGTTTATCTTTCCCCCAAAATAACTCACTTAATTATGCGGATTGGCCTAAATTCTTAACGTTTTATAGCTTGGTATAAAACCACAAGACACAAAAAAGCCGCGGTCAAGACCACGGCTTTTTAAATACTGACTTAATAACTAAATTAAGAAAGGATTTCGTGTAGCTCAACGTCAAATACAAGCGTTGAGAAAGGTGCAATTGCAGCACCTGCACCACGTTCACCATAAGCAAGCTCATGAGGAACGTAAATACGCCATTTAGTGCCAACTGGCATCATTTGTAAAGCTTCAGTCCAACCTTTGATCACGCCACCTACTGGGAATTCAGCTGGTTGACCGCGCTCGTAAGAGCTATCAAATACTGTACCGTTAATTAATGTACCGTGGTAATCAACACGTACTGTAGACTCAGCAGTTGGCTTTTCGCCTTCGCCTGTTGCTAGTACTTCGTATTGTAAACCAGACTCGGTAACAGTGATTTCAGGACGCTTAGCGTTTTCTTCTAAGAATGCAATACCTTCAGCAGAAAGTACTTTTGCTTCTTCTTCACGACGCGCTTGGCTCTCTTCGTTAATTTTTTCAAATGCAGCTTGGATCTCAGGGATCTCAACTTGAAAAGCGCTACCAGCGTACGCATCTTTCATGCCTTCAAATACTGAATTTAGGTTTAAGCCTTCAAAAGGGTTAGACTTAAGTTGCTCACCCATTTGTAAGCCAATACCGTAACTTGCTTTTTCAGCATCTGTAGTAAAATTATCTGACATAATGTGTTTTTCACGTTTTGTTAGTTAAAAGACGCGTACATGCTAACATAAAATAAAACCGGTTTGGGGCTAGTTTTTACTGTGTTTTACCTTAATTTTGCCAACTATGTAGCTACAAAGGGGTAAACTGAATAAAAATCCAACAAGCAATGGCCACGCTAGTAAACCGCCACTGCCAAACAGCACCAATGGCACTAATACTAAACCAACTAAAGCAATAAAAGCTGCGCCAATGACAGGCCAATGCGTATCGTATTTAGTAATAAGATGCGCAGTTAATACGTTAAAGCCAATGCCATACACAAAGGCGGTGATAAGCGTTGCGTCTGGTTGTGCATCTGCTGCCATTTTTATTAATAAATTAATCGCGCTTTGATAACAGTAGCCAAATACAATCCACAGTAGTACATGCTTTACTAAGCGTTGCGATGTTGTAAGGTTTGCTTCTTTTGACATTTATTAAACTCCACAAAGCAAAAAACCGCCCATAAGGCGGTTTTTTTAAATAATGGTGGAGAGATAGGGATTTGAACCCTAGATAGGCTACAAACCTATTGCCGGTTTTCAAGACCGGTGCATTCGACCACTCTGCCATCTCTCCGTACGGCGCGAATAATAGGGGGTATTGAGCAACTTGTAAAGACCTAAATGTAAATAATTAGCTAAAAACAGCATTTGGTTCAAAAAACCACCACAAATAGCTAAAAACCTACATTGCTCATTGCCCTATTAATAATATTGCTTTGGCCTACGTGCAATCCACGAACAAATTAAGCACAGTAATAAACTAAGTGCTAAAAATGTAACGCTTTGAAATATTAAATCAAAACGGTTTAAATCATCACTTGGTACAACCACAAATAAAAATGCTGGTAATACACTAAGCAATAACACATAAAAACAAATTTTAAAGGCCCGACCAAAATCAAACCTTTTAGACTGCTGCATCCACCAGGTTAATAAAACAAGCATTCCCATAGCAGAGCCAGCTATAAAATGTGCAGTATTCGTGCTCATTGCCACATAAAGTGTAATAAAAGCACCCACTATTCCCCAAATTGACCATGCCAGCCAATTCTCTTTTTCTTGTAAAAATAAATTTCCCATCGTTTTCGTCTTCTTTATCGTTATTTTTATTAAGACTTTCCATACTTTAACAAAAAACAACCGATTAAAAAACAAACTGAAGAAGAAAAAGTTAACCTATATTGCTTCCGTGCGCTTCTCACAGCTAAATCAAAAAAGGACGAGCCTAACAGCAGCAACCTTAATGCTATATGACTGCGCAGAACTGCAATAGTTCATTATTTATTATAAATAAGTGAAGTAATCATCTGGTTTATGCTTAGCTGCCTTTTTGCACTCAATCTCTGGGGTGCCTAAATATAAATACCCAACAATTTCATCTTGCTCGTCTAAATTAAGGGCATTTTTGACTGCTGTGCTTTGTGCAAAATATCCTGTACGCCATACACCACCTAAACCTTGTGCAAATGCGGCTTGTTGCATGGCAAGTACACTGCAACCGGCGCTTTGTACTTGCTCAATACGCGGCACTTTTGGATGGGCTTGATATTTAGCAATAGCAATAATGATCATCGGTGCGCGCAGCACAAGCTCTTTTGCGCGTTTAATCACTTTTTCTTCTTGCTGCTCAGCAACGGCGCTTTGATGGTATATCTCACCTAATTTATGGCGGGCATCACCTTGAACGACAATAAACTGCCAAGGCGCAATGCATCCGTGATCAGGCACCCGTAACGCGGCTTGCTTTATAATATCGAGCTGCTCTGAATTTGGCCCTGGGGCGGTTAATTTAGCGTCAGATTGGCGGGTTAGTAAAAGCTCAATAGCATCCATAGCGTACTCTCATAATTCAAAACGTTAGAGTACCATTTATGCCTTTAAAAAATAAACTCTGCGTAATTATCAATTTTATTAAAACCCTACTTATTCTCTCGTATAAAAGCGCCCTTACTGCGTAAACAATATTCATATACCACTGTATAAATCCGAGAGAGGCGCTATGCGTTTAACACACGTTACAAACAAAAAGGGCGTATAAAAATATTTATACGCCCTTTTTAAACCAATTTGTTTGCTACTCTTTTACTACTGCACGCCTGAGCCAATAATCAACACTAACAAAGCGACCGCCACCTACAAAAAACAAGCTAAGTAACATGGCAAAATAAATAGCAGAAAATTCAATACCGTTATTTATTATGGAAGGTTTACCTTTTTCATATAAGTAATCAGTAAATCCGTGCTCTTCAACTATGCCCCTAATTTTACCTATACGTTCTTGTACTTCTAGTGAGTTTTCAAGGCTTTCTTTAGCCCCTGGAATTGATAACCAATCAAGTACTTGAGCTGAACTGGTTGTAGGGTTTGATGGCGCTATAGCAAACCAACCATTATGCCAATGCACAGTTGTTGCTGCCACAACCATTGTAAACATCAGCGGAATGCTTACTAAGCGGGTAAATAGCCCAAAGAGTAAAAACCACCCGCCTAAAAATTCACTCCAGCCAGCTAAAAAGGCAAGTAAGTCTGGAAATGGTAAGCCTAAACCCCATTCACTATTGCCAAACCATTGCACAACGCTTGCATCAGCAAGAAAATAGCTAAAAAAGCCGTCAGTTTCTCCACTTAGGGCTAATTTATTAAAGCCCGCAATAATCATTACGGGGGCTAAAATTAAGCGAAAAAGTAACGCAGGTAATCCGTCGGCATACGATAGATTACCCATGATTTTATTGTACAAACGAAATAATTTACTCATGTGTGGCCTGCTTTGTCAGTGTATTAAGTTATGGACTCTATACACACAAGACCTGAGGGCACTGTAAATCATTTCATTTTATTAACACTGTTAAATGGCTCTGGCCACTTGAAGCGCTTCAAAAATTGCACGCTTTGCATCAATTGCTGCTGCTAATTTAGCGCCACCAATAACATGTACCTTTGCATTGTCACGGTGTTGCTCAAGCACTTCATTATTAGAAACCTGCCCTATACACGCAATAACCGTATCAACCGGCAGTACTTGTTTTTCTCCGGCAACAGTAACTGTAAGGCCATTTTTATCAAGACTGTGGTACTGGCAATCAGCAATTTGTTTAACACCATGTTGCTTAGCAACTTGACGATGTATCCAGCCTGTGGTTTTTCCAAGCCCGCTACCAAAGCGCCCTGCACTGCGTTTTAGCATGTATAATTGTCGCTCATCTTTATCCGGCTCTGCCTCGCACTCAATACCCCACTGCTTTTTAAACTCAGGAATAGATTGCGATTTGTGCTCACTTAAAAAAGCAACCATATCAAAGCCAATACCGCCGGCACCTAAAATGGCTATTGATTTGCCCAGTTCGACCTCACCGCGTATAACTTCATCATAAGCAAATACACGCTTAGAGTCTGCGCATTCAATTGCAGCTTCACGCGGGCGTACACCTGTGGCAAATACGATGTCATCGTATTTTTGTAACATTGCATCATCGTAGGCTTTACCAAGTTCTACATTTACGTTGAGCCTTTCAAGTTCATTAGTAAAGTAGCTAAGCGTATGATTAAAGTCTTCTTTACCTGGAATTTGCATAGCTAGATTAAATTGGCCACCCATTTGTGTTTTTTGATCGATAAGCGTTACTGTGTGCCCTTTTTCAGCCAAATAACAACTTGCCGAAAGCCCAGCAGGACCCGCTCCAACAACTAATACATTTTTAGCGTTAGTAGCTTTATCTAACGGGTAATCAAGTTCAAAGGCGGCTTGTGGATTAACTAAACAAGTTGCACGTTTATTTTTAAAAACGTGGTCTAAACAGCCTTGGTTACAGCCAATACAAATATTTATTTGTTTAGTTTGCTGATTTTGATATTTGTTAAAAAACTCCGGATCGGCCAATAAAGGGCGCGCCATTGAAATTAAATCGGCTTCATTATCGTTAAGGATTTGGTTGGCTATATCCGGCGTGTTAATACGGTTTACAGCTATAACAGGTACATTCACCACTGACTTTAATCGTTTTGAAGCCTCTTTAAATGCTCCAGGAGGCACCATACTGGCGATTGTTGGCACGCGTGCTTCATGCCACCCAATGCCAGTATTAAAAATATCAACACCGGCCTGCTCAAGTGCTTTTGCCTGAATAGTGACTTCATCAGGGGTTGAGCCATTCGGGATTAGGTCCATGACAGATAATCTAAAAATAATTAAAAACGTATCTGATACTTTAGCCCTAACGGCTTTAACTATTTCAAGCGCTAATCGCATTCTATTTTCTAGGCTACCACCAAATTCGTCATCGCGCTTATTGGTGTGTGGCGCCATAAATTCATTAATTAAGTAACCTTCAGAGCCCATTACTTCAACACCATCGTAACCTGCTTTTTCTGCCATATAGGCAGAGTGCGCAAAGTCTTTAATGGTTTTTTTAATCGAGCCTAACGACATTTGTTTAGGTTTGTATGGATTTATAGGCGCTTGAATAGCGCTCGGGGCTTGGTTAAACGGATGATAAGCGTATCGACCAGCATGTAAAAGCTGCAAACATATTTTTCCGCCATGTTTATGAACGGCGCCTGTGTATGCACGGTGTTTAAATACATCATAATAGCTGTTAAATGATGAAGAAATAGGCGTTAATTTACCGCGCAAGTTAGGGCTGTAGCCCCCGGTAATGATCATGGCCGTGCCGCCTTTAGCACGCGCCTCGTAAAAAGCGCTTAACCTTTTGCGGTTGTGCCAGCCCTCTTCAAGGCCTGTATGCATTGAGCCCATTACCAAGCGGTTTCGTAATTGTGTGTGTTTTAATTGTAATTGTTGTTCTAACATCCTGTGCCCCGTTAACTGGTCTAACCTGTATACATTAGCTAATTCTGCTTTAATGGCAAGTAATAAGCAATATGTGCCTGCATTTAATTAAAAATACGATTAAAAACGTATATTTATGTAACCTCATAAACACTTCGTTACGATTTAGCAGTTAAAATTATTTTTATTCTAGGCTAAGATGGAACTAATGTATTAGCTGTACCAAATTAAGGAGCTATTTTGATAGCAAAGGTATTTAGAGGTATTTGGGCTGGAATAAACTTTTCTCGTCGTTTAATACTCAACATTTTGTTTTTATTACTGGTTGTTGTATTTTTTATGTCGCTATCAAGCGATGACGATACAATAATAATAGAAGATGGCTCTGTACTTAGGCTTAATCTTAATGGGCCTATTGTGGAAGAAAAAACATATATAGACCCTGTCGAAGCAGCTATTAACGATGCTACGTCTAATTCAGAAGCACCTAGTGAAATTTTACTTGATGATGTAGTCAAAGTGATTGATGAAGCCACTAATGACGAGCGCATCAGCGTTATCTTACTAGATTTGCAAGAAATGCCAAAAGCCCACCTAAATAAGCTAAAGCGTATTACTAAATCGTTAGATGCCTTTAAGCAAGCGGGTAAAAAAGTGATTGCATCGGGCTACTATTACACTCAATCGCAATATTATATTGCATCGCATGCCGATGAAATTGCAATGCATCCTTATGGTTCGGTAGCCATTGAAGGCTATGGAATGTATCCACTTTACTTTAAAGAAGCACTAGAAAAACTTAAAATAACGCAGCATATTTTCCGTGTTGGTACGTTTAAGTCGGCGGTAGAGCCGTTTATTCGTAACGATATGTCTGATGCTGCTAAAGAAGCAAACCGCGTTTGGCTTGGTGCATTATGGAGCGAATATAAGCAAGATGTTGCTGCGGTACGCCCTTTTGATGAATCTAACTTTGACGAAACCATGGATGCTTACCTTGCTAAAATGAAGGCTGCAAATGGCGATGCAGGTAAATATGCACTTGACCATCAATGGGTCGACTCGCTTAAAACAACTCAGCAAATTCGCCAACAACTCATTGATTTAGTTGGCGCACAAGAAGACGGTAAAACATTTAAGCAAGTGTCTTTTCGTGAATATTTAAGCTTAGTTAAGCCCCCTATCGAATTTGATAACCCAATTACAGAAAAAGTTGCTGTAGTTGTTGCTAAAGGTACGATTGTTGATGGTGAGCGCAAAGCAGGTGAAATTGGCGGCGATTCTACCGCAGCATTACTTCGCAAAGCACGCCTTGATGATAAAGTAAAAGCGGTTGTTTTACGTATTGATTCAGGTGGCGGCAGTATGTTTGCTTCTGAGGTTATTCGTGCTGAAGTATTAGCACTTAAAGCCGCAGGCAAACCTGTAATCGCATCAATGAGCTCAGTTGCTGCATCTGGCGGTTATTGGATTGCCTCAGCAGCTAACGAAATTTGGGCAGCACCAAGTACTATCACCGGCTCTATTGGTGTGTTTGGTACATTTATGACTTTTGAAGATACTTTATCTGAAATTGGTGTGTACTCAGATGGTGTTGCAACGTCAGAAATGGCTGGATTTTCTATTACTCGCCCGCTTAATGAAAAAATGGCGCAAGTTATTCAAATGAGTGTTGAAGAAGCTTATAGCCGCTTTATAGATGTGGTTGCTGATGCGCGCAATATGACACCAGAGCAAGTTGATAAAATTGCGCAAGGGCGTGTGTGGATTGCTTCACAAGCACAAGAGCTTGGCCTAGTTGATAAGCTTGGTGATAAACAAGATGCGATTGATGCCGCAGCGGCACTTGCAAAACTTAATCACTACGAAGTGAAAACAATTAAGCAAGACCTAAGCCCGCAAGAAAAAATGCTGCAAGATATTTTTGGCAGTGCATCCGTTAAATCTATGCTTGGCTTAAATACAAATACAGCCTCTGTTTTAGCCACTCAAGCTAATATTAATACGGTGATAAAGCGCCTAAGTAGTGAAGTCGCTGATCTGAAAGATTATAACGATCCGCAAGGTGTATACGCACGTTGTTTAGAGTGTAGCGTTGCACAATAAAAGTGCACGTATTTACTCAAGCAGCTGTATTTAAAACAACTTAACGTTATACTAAGCCCAGTTTTTTTACTGGGCTTTTTTATGAAACGTAAACGCATTTATATCGCATACACTGGCGGTACCATAGGTATGAAAAAATCGAGCCGTGGCTACATTCCGGCTGAAGGTTTTTTAACAGAAACAGTGGTCAATAACGCAGAATTTAACCGTGAAGAAATGCCCCTTTTTGATATTCACGAGTACTGCCCATTAATCGATTCATCAGATATGTCGCCAGCGCATTGGCAACTAATAGCTGATGACATTAAAAGCAAATACCACGATTACGATGGTTTTGTGGTACTTCATGGCACCGATACAATGGCTTACACAGCCTCTGCCCTGTCGTTCATGTTCGAAAACTTAACTAAACCCGTTATTGTTACTGGCTCACAAATTCCTTTATCGCAATTACGCTCTGACGGCCAAGTTAACTTATTAAACGCCATGTTTTTAGCGGCTAATTACCCTATTGCTGAAGTGAGCTTATTTTTTAATAACCAATTATTTAGAGGTAACCGAGCCACGAAAGCACATGCCGATGGTTTTAATGCTTTTGCATCTCCTAACCTAGAGCCTTTAGCGTTATCTGGAATTAATATTCAGCTAATTAAAGGTCAGCTAAGCCCTTATGTAGAAAACGAACTACAGGTAACCACCATTACACCTCAGCCAATTGGTGTACTTTATTTATACCCAGGCATTAGTAAAGACGTGGTTAAAAGTTTGGTGAATGACAATATAAAAGCACTGGTATTGCTTAGCTTTGGCGTAGGTAATGCCCCACAAGACCCTGACTTTTTAGACGTGCTAAGTGAGGCAAGTAAACGCGGCATGGTTATTGTTAATTTAACGCAGTGTTTAAAAGGCCATGTAAATATGGGTGGTTACGCTACGGGTAACGCGTTATTAAATATTGGTGTAATAAGTGGCTACGATATGACACTAGAGGCGTGTTTAACAAAGCTGCATTATTTGTTTAGCCAAAACCTAGAAATTGAAACGATTCGCCATTTAATGCAAGACAATTTACGCGGTGAATTAAGTCGCTAAATTTAGTGACCAAAACGCAAAAGGCACGCTAAATAGCGTGCCTTTATTAATTTATAAACGCGGTAATTATCTTACTTTTGCGTCTATACCCACTAAATCAGTTAAGTGGCACACTTCACCTGAGTGAGTTTTAATACCATGCTCGCCAAAGTAATCACGCTGAGCTTGTACTAAATGCCCATTACTTGGTGTGGTTAATGTGGCTAAATACGTTTGTGTTGATGCAAGTACAGGGAACGCTAAGCCAGTCATTACAGCTTGCCCAGTTACTTTGCGAAGCGCATTAGATTCTTTTTCAAGCGTATCAATGTACTCTACGCCTTGCGCTACGCTATCTAGGTAGTCAGCACGAATAATACAACCCGCACGCCATGTTTGCAGTGTTTTAGACAAGTCTACTTTCCACTGATGGGTACGAGAAGCCCCTTTAATTAACGCTAAACCTTGGCGATACGCTAATAAACTCGCCAATGTAAATGCATCTTTTAGCTCTTCAAGGTCAATATCAACCTTGTTTGTAGCTTTAGCGGCATACGTCATTTCTTGTGCAGCGGTGGTGTCACATACATTGGTTAAGTGGCGAGCTTGCACCGCAGCAACCAATGAAGGAACAGCAATACCCAGTTCAAGTGCATTTTGCGCAGTCCACAGGCCTGTGCCTTTTGCGCCTACTTTGTTATCGATTAAATCAACAAGCGGCTCTTGCTTGGTGTTTTCAAGAGATAAAATATGGCTAGAAATAGCAAGTAAGTAGCTATTTAAGTGACCGGTAGACCAGTCATCAAAAATTTCAGCCACTTCTTTTGGTGAGCGACCTGTGCCAATACGAAGTAGTTGATACACTTCAGCAATAAGCTGCATAATTGCGTATTCAATGCCGTTGTGAACCATTTTTACAAAATGGCCACTGGCCGATTGACCAACGCGTGCAAAACACGACTCGCCATTGTAGCTAGCGGCTACTTTTTCAAACCACGGTTCGATACGCTCCCAACCGCCTTCTGAGCCACTTGCCATCATTGCAGGACCATGACGAGCGCCTTCGGCACCGCCAGAAATACCCATGGTGGCAAATTCAAATTTGTTTTGATACTTAAGTTTACGATTAATGCCGTCTTTGTAGTTACTGTTACCACAATCTACAATCATATCGTTACACTGTACGCCAGCTTCAACAAGCTCATTACACACAGCATCAACCAGTTCGCCTGCAGGCACTAATAATAAAATAGAGCGAGGTGCTTCTAAACGCCTTACCATGTCTCCTAAATCAGAAACAATATGAAGTCTATCGGCCATGCCTTGCGATTTAGCACAACTTAATAACTCTTCACCCGCATGTGGGTTTTTATCATATGCGACTAACGTTATGCCTTTTTCAATCATGTTTAAGGCAATATTTTTGCCCATAACGCCTAACCCGACTAATGCAACTTGCATTTAGTGTCCTCCTCGGTAACAACTATTTGGTTAGTAAACTAAGTAATTCATTAAATAATACCGCGTGCATTATACTCATACCGTCATAAAATGCGAACGTTGAGCTAATACAGCATGCTTTTTTATTACGCTATTAAAAAGCACTGCAATTGTATCAAATATAAGGGCTGTGCGGTTACAAATACTCTGCGTATTTTGAATTTAAGATCATTGACGGATTTTGACACCGGTGTCATAATGATGACATATTCGTTTTGTATAAAATAGTGGCAATACTAACTAGTTTGCCTATAACTAAAAATGTTTATACATAAGTTATAAGTATTTTGAAGTCACAAAATAACCGTCAACCTGCTTACACATCTAAGCACACAGGAGAATTTGATGCTAAGACGCACAAAAATAGTCGCTACACTTGGGCCTGCAACAGATCGAGATAACAATCTAGAAAAAATTATTCGCGCTGGCGCTAATGTAGTACGTTTAAACTTCTCACATGGTGTTGCACAAGATCATAAAGACCGTGCACAAGCTGTACGCGAGATAGCCACAAAATTAGGTAAACATGTTGCTATCCTTGCAGACCTTCAAGGTCCTAAAATTCGTGTTTCAACGTTTAAAAAAGGTAAAGTAAACCTTGAAGTAGGCGCTAAATTCACCCTAGATGCAAAAATGGAAAAAGGTGAAGGCGACGTAAACGCGGTAGGTATTGATTACAAAGAATTACCACAAGATGTAAGCCCTGGCGATTTATTACTATTAAACGATGGCCTTATTCAACTAACCGTTGAGCAAGTAGAAGGTCACTTAGTGCACTGCTCGGTTACGGTAGGTGGTGTATTATCAAATAATAAAGGCATTAACCGTTTAGGCGGTGGTTTAACAGCCCCTGCGTTTACAGAAAAAGACAAAGAAGATTTAATCACTGCCGCTGAAATAGATGTTGATTACATTGCAGTATCATTCCCACGCAGTGGCGATGATATGCGTTATGTACGCTCTTTAGCAGAAGCTGCAGGCTCTAAAGCACAACTACTTGCAAAAATTGAACGTGCAGAAGCCGTAGAAACACAAGAAGCCGTAGATGACATTGTTTTAGCATCAGACGCTGTAATGGTTGCTCGTGGCGATTTAGGTGTTGAAATTGGTGATGCTGCGCTTATGGGTAAACAAAAACTCATTATTCGTCGCGCTCGTTCATTAAACCGTACTGTTGTAACCGCAACACAAATGATGGAATCGATGATCGATAACCCAATGCCAACACGCGCAGAAGTTATGGATGTGGCAAATGCGGTACTTGATGGTACTGATGCAGTTATGCTTTCAGCAGAAACCGCTGCCGGTGATTACCCTGAAGAAACGGTCGCTACAATGGCACGTGTTTGTTTAGGTGCAGAATCGCAAAAAGAAACCCATGTATCTAAGCACCGTTTAGACAGCCGTTTTTCTAACAATGCAGAATCTATCGCGCTTTCAGCCATGTACGCTGCTAACCACTTAGATTCGGTTAAAGCCATTGTTACCTTAACTGAGTCAGGTAGCACCGCTAAACTTATGTCGCGTATCAGCTCTGGTTTACCTATTTACTCGCTTTCACGCCATGCAAGCACGCTAGGCCAAACAGCGCTTTATCGTGGTGTTTACCCTGTGTTTTTTGATTCTACAAAAACTGAAAAAGACGGAATGGTTAAAGCCGCACTTGATACCCTTGTAGCACAAGGTTCATTACACTCTGGCGATACAGTAATTATTACTCACGGTGACTCTATGGAAACTGTGGGCGCAACGAACACAATGAAAATTGTAACTGTAGCGTAATTTCTGCCTTATATAAAAAATGCGAGCTAAGCTCGCATTTTTTATGCCTGTAAAATATCAAACTAGCTGGCTAGCGCTGCTTTTACTTTATCACGGTAGCTTCGGCTTACTTTAAGCTCTTGTCCGTTTTCAAGCACTAATAAATACTCACCGCTTACTTGTGTAACCAGCTTGCTTATTTGTTTTGTATTTACAATTGCACTGCGGTGAACGCGCACAAACAAATGTGGGTCGAGCTCTTGCTCAAGCTCTTTCATTGTTTTGCGCAAAATATGTGTTTGCCCATCTTGGCAATGTAAACACATATAATCGCCGGCGGCATCAACCCACTGAATTGTCGCAACCGGGACACGAATAATTTCACCCTGCTCTTTTACCGCCAGTGATTCTGGGTAACGTTTGTCGGTTAGGGTATCGCCTGTGGCTAATTTTTTAAGTATTTCTTCACAGTTATTACCTGTAATACCGGCAACAAAACTCGCTAGTTTTTTCTTATGGGCGTTGTCTTGCTGTGTTTTTAAGTAACTATGCACTTTTTCTACCGCCTGTTTTAGTCTGTTATCGTCAACGGGTTTTAAAATGTAATCCAAAGCATGTATTTCAAATGCCTTTACTGCAAATTGATCAAATGCAGTAACAAACACAATCGCGGGTAACGCTTTAGTGCTTTCGCTTAAGGCACGGGCAACTTCAAAGCCATTCATTCCTGGCATTTGTATATCTAAAAAAACTAAGTCTATTGGGTGCTCTTTACATGCTTCTATTGCATCAGAGCCTGAACTACACAGTTTAATTACTTCTATATCAGTATATTCTTCAAGTCTTACTGCTAAGCCCTTTCTTGCTAATGGTTCATCATCAACAATGATGGTTTTAATTTTAGTCATTTCTTCACAGCCTTCTCAAACGGTACTCGCAGATTAACTTTCAATCCACTTGGCGTATTATGTGATAATACAAACGAATAATTATTTTCATAGAGCGTTTTTAATCTGTCTTTGGTATTTGCCACCCCTACCCCTTGTGCATTTACAAGTTGTCCGTCTATTAGTTCGGTACCGGGGCCATTATCACCTACTTCAAGTAGTAGCTCGTTGGCAAAAACCTGTGCTTTTATGTCTATCACACCGCCTTGTGACATATGCGCAATGGCGTATTTAATTGCGTTTTCAATTATCGGTTGCAAAATTAAGCTTGGCACAAGTGCCTCTTTTGCTTGCTCGCTTACATCTACATTTACTTTTAAGCGCTCATCAAATCTAACCCGCTCTATTTCTAAATACAGCATTAATGCGTGTAGCTCTTGCTCTAAAGGCACTTTTTTAATGGGATCGGTATTTAGTGTATAACGCAAAAAGTCGCTTAACCTTGCCACCATTAAGTTAGCATCTTTGTTTTCTTTTACCAAAACTAATGTAGAAATAGCATTGAGCGTATTAAATAAAAAATGCGGGTTAAGTTGATATCTGAGCATTTTTAATTGCGCTTCATGGGCCATTGTAGTTGCTTTAAGCGCTTTTTGTCGCTCACTTTGTAATAGCTGATAATACTTTATGCCAAAGTATAAGCCACTCCAACATAAAATTATGTAAACAGAGTCTAAGCCATGCTGTAAATAGTAAAACCAATCTTCTGGACGATAACCATGGCGGTATATTTCCCATAAATTAAATTTTTGTACAATTGCCCACAACGTACCTGTAATGTACGAGGCACCAAATACAACCACCATTAATATCCACGGCGAAGCATTCCAGGTTTTTCTGTAAATATAACGAAGTGGGACTGTCATTAAACAGCCCGCATAGGCATTTAATAATATAACGAACACGTAAATATCACGCATTTCAAATACTTTAGAGCCGATATAATTTACAAGCGCATAACCAATCCAGCCTGCAATTTGCAATAGCCAAAAAAAGCGTTGCCTGTTATCAACTAAAGATTGCCAATTCAAAATAAAATACAACTCCGTATAAGTTAGCCAATAAGTTAAAATTACGTTAGCTAATTTAACCACTGGTTTTGTTATTATATCGATTATTACAAAGTGTTAGCAGTACCAACTGTCTTAATTTTTAAGAGCCTTACCGCAAAGTTAAGCCAATAAAAAAGCGAAAGGCTTTAACCTTTCGCTTTTAAAATGCCGATTCAATCAGCTCGTATGGGCAAAGCCACCTTATAAACTAGGCAAGTTTATCTGAAGCCACTTTATAAGTTGGGTCTTCAATTACGTTTACCTCAACTAAGTCACGCGCTTTGTGTAACAGCTGCTTACAGTCTTTACTTAAATGACGTAAGTGAAGCTGTTTACCTGCTTTAGTGTACTTATCAGCTAAGCTGTCGATGGCTTCTATGGCACTGTGATCCGCAACACGGCTGTGTTCAAATTCAATAATTACATCTTTAGGGTCGTTTTTAACATCGAATAACTCAGAAAAGTTTTTAACTGAGCCAAAAAATAGCGGGCCATGAAGCTCGTAAACTTTAGCACCTTGCTCATCAATGTAATTAGTTGTGTAGATATGTTTTGCATGATTCCAAGCAAATACCAAGGCAGAAACAATAACACCCACACACACGGCAATCGCTAAATCGGTTACTACGGTTACGCCAGATACCAATACAATTACAAAGGCATCAGACAGTGGTACGCGCTTCATCATTTTAAAGCTTGCCCATTCAAACGTACCAAGTACAACCATAAACATAACACCTACAAGCGCAGCCAGTGGGATCATTTCAATTAAACTTGAAGCAAATATAATAAATGCAAGCAGCATTAGTGCAGCACTTATACCCGACAAGCGCGAGCGCCCGCCCGAATTAATGTTGATCATTGATTGCCCAATCATGGCACAGCCACCCATTGCGCCAAAAAAGCCACAGGTTACATTAGCAGCACCTTGGCCAATACACTCTTTATTTGAGTGACCACGGGTTTCGGTAATTTCATCAATCAAGCTAAGCGTTAATAACGACTCAATTAAACCAATAGCCGCTAAAATTAATGCATACGGAAAAATTATATAAAAAGTTTCTAGGGTAAATGGAACCATAGGAATGTGAAATTCAGGTAAGCCGCCAGCAATGGTAGCCGCTTCATTACCTGTCATCCCTTTTAGGAAATCAAGTACAGTGCGCGAGTCTAAATCAAGGCCTATTACTAACGCGGTTACCGTTACAATAGCCACTAAAGAAGAAGGCACTGCAGTGGTGAGCTTAGGTAAAAAGTGAATGATAGCCATGGTTAATGCAACTAAACCTAACATGATGTAAAGCGGGTTGCCCGTCATCCATTGCTGGCCACCTGCGCCATCAGGCACTTTAAACTGCCCAAGCTGCGCTAAAAATATTACTATCGCTAATCCATTTACAAAGCCGAGCATAACTGGGTGGGGGACCATGCGAATAAACTTACCGAGCTTAAATATTCCCGCGAGTATTTGAAGTATTCCCATCAGCAAGACCGTGGCAAATAAATACTCAACACCGTGATCAAGTACCAAACTTACCATTACAACCGCTAATGCACCGGTTGCGCCCGAAATCATACCAGGGCGGCCACCAAAAATAGCCGTAATTAAACCAACGATAAACGCGGCGTAGAGACCAACTAAAGGTTCGACATTTGCTACAAAAGCAAACGCAACAGCTTCTGGAACTAAAGCAAGTGCTACAGTTAAGCCAGATAAAATATCGTTTTTAGCAGAGCTAGGCGCTTTGCTGAGTAAGTTAAACATTGAGTTCCTCAGGGGGTTATTAGGTTAGGATCGAAAAAGCGCTAAATGTTACCAAATTAGCGCTCATTTAACAATTCGCACACACCGTTATTAGCTTTCTTAGTATAGCTTAACTTTGTGTCGTTTATTTTATAGAGGAAGAGATGTACTGCGTTTTACACATGTCATGGTTACGTTAGAGTGTACCTCTTGAACGTATTCTAAGCTGAGTAAATTGTCACGTACAAAGTGCTCATAGCCTTCTATACCTTGTGAGATTATACGCAGCATAAAGTCCATGGTGCCGGCCATTGTGTAACATTCTGTCACTTCGTCATAGCTCATAATTAGCTTTTCAAATTCAGCTAAGTTTTTCTTGCCATGATTTGATAAGCGCACATGTGCGTATACAAGCATGTCAAAACCAAGCTTTTTCTCATCTAAAAGCGCAACTTTACTTTTGATATAGCCATCTTGTTCAAGCTTTGCAATGCGTCGCCAACAAGGTGATTGAGATAAGCCTACTTTGTCTGCAATTTCAGCAGTTGAAAGACTTGCGTCCTGTTGTAAAAGTGCCAAAATTTGGCGATCTACGTGATTTAGAGACATTTTATTTCTTATTTATCTAATAAACTGGTTAAATTATACAGCCAATTTAAAATTCCGTCTGCAATAATTTTGCATTTTCATGGATTTTAATTAACCAAATTGGCCACTTACAAATGGATTAGTGCGTTTTTCGTGGCCTACAGTGGTATCTTCACCATGGCCAGCTAAAATACGCGTGTTGTCATCAAGTGTTAAAATATGGCTTTTAATAGACTCAATGAGCTGCTCTGTATTGCCTTTAGGGAAATCTGTACGCCCTACAGCACCTTTAAAAATAACATCACCAACAATAACGTATTGCTGTTCAGGCTCATGAAACACAATATGACCGGGTGTGTGCCCGGGGCAATGCTTAACACTAAAGCTAAGTTTACCAAGCGTTAATACATCATTATTGTTAAGCCAAATATCAGGGTAAAAAGCATCAATAGCTGAAAAACCAAACATTTGTGCTTGCATAGGCAGGTTATCAAACCAAAATGACTCATCTTTTTGCGGGCCAATGATTTGCACATTGTAGTGTGAGCGTAAGTCATCGGCCGCACCTACGTGGTCTAAATGCCCGTGTGTAAGCCAAATAGCGCTCAGTACTAATTTGTGCTCACTAAGCGTGGCTATAATTTTTTGTGTATCACCACCTGGGTCTATCACCACAGCTTGCTTTGTTTCTGTACAGCTAATTATTCTGCAATTTTGAGAAAAAGCAGTCACGGGTATCGTAATAACGTGCATATTAAATTTCTTTATCTTTTTGATCGGGAGTAACGGCTACTTGCTCATATGACATTAAAATTGGGTATTTCAAATACGCTTCGTCATAAAACGGTGTATGTGAATATAACCAGTGCAAACGTGCATTGGCATCTTGCGCAAATGCTTTATCTTGAAGTTTTTTATCAAATTCGAGAGCAAGTTTTGGGTTGTCTTTAAGCATTTTCCTTGCGTAAGGGATTAACGCGTAGTTTTCCATGTACTCTGTTCGTTGAAAAATTGTATTAAACTCACCCCACGCAAAAAATGAATCAGGAGCCTCTGGGTGTAATAAATGAACCGCTAACTCCCCTGCTTTTTGCTGCGTATTTACTTGATACCATCCGTCTAAATCTACATTTATTGCTGGTACATAATCAAAACTTGCAGAGACTCTAAAGCGCCCTTCAAATGGGGCTTTATCAAACGAGTAATCAAGTACTTTGGCAAGCTTTAAAGGTTGCGTATTCGCGCCTTTAAGTTTGTTTACTGACACCCCATGTAACTTAAGCTTTTCTATTATATCGCTATATACAGGCGGAACAAAAAACGCTTCAGGCACATCAACAACTCGTTCAACCTCTTTTTGCCAATAAATCGGTAAGTCAGTGTAGGTATAGGCTTTACCTAAATATTTAACCTCAGTTTGCCCCGAAAGCGCACTTACACTTGATGTGTATTCTACCCCTTTAAACTCACTAATCGTGTCTGCTTGTTTAGCATAACCTCGTTTAACAATTAGTTTCTCAGGTACAAATTCTTGCTCTTTTTTAACGGCGTTCGAAAGCTCATGACTGTACTGAGAAAGCGCGTTTATTGCCCCATCTAAAAATACATAGGTGCCTAATACGCGTTGTTGATAAGGTTTTAAAGAATGGTTTTCGACTAAAATTGTTGGTAATGATTTTAAATCGCCCCACCCGTTTGAAAAACGCGGTGTAGCCACCCAACCTGCAAGGCCTTTTTTAAAGTCGCGTTTATCCATAACAAATACCAATGGCCCAGGTATATGCCCTTGCTTTTGTAATGTTTCGTCAATAACCGGCTTTATATACTGATCTAATGCATCAGATATAGCAGGCGATTCGCTTGCAAATACAGGGTTATAACCATAGGTCACATCGTACTGATAATCGGCGCCATCGGTAACATGCACATCAATGTATAAGTTTGGGTTGTAATCATTAATAACCTTTAAAACACTTCTCACCTCTGGTGTATCTAACTTAGTGAAATCGCGATTAAGGTTTAGATTATTTGCATTGGTTCTAAAGCCCATTTTTTCAGGGCCGCGCTGATTTATGCGATTAAATGCGCTGCTGCGTTCATGCCCATCTACGTTTAAAATAGGAATAAAAAGTATGTTTACCTTTTTTAAAATGTCACGGCGCTTACCGGTTGCAATATCGCGCAGCAACATAAACATGGCGTCTTTACCATCTATCTCACCTGCATGAATACCGGCTTGGATAAAAACGGTTGGCTTAGTGCTGTTGGCCATTTGCCCTGCTTCAAAAAAACCTTGTTCACTGGCAACCACCATTTTAATAGCGCGATTACTATTACTGTAGCCTATTATTTGAGACTGAAACTGCGTGGGATTTGCCGCTACAAGCCTATCTACAAACGCCATAGTATCGGCATAGTTTGGCGAGGCTTTGCCCTGTGATAACTCAAAATCAGTGGTTAACGGGCCTTGCTGCTGTAATAACGAAACGCTATCACCTTGCCAAGGAATAAGAGGCGGTAAATGACTGTTATCTGCCACAATTGCAGATAAAAATAACAGGCTTGCAAACATAGTTTTCTCTAACAAACGCTTTAATAAAATAAATTATACCAAGTAAACATAGCGATATTATAAAAGTGCGGTGATTCAACAAAAAAGAAAGCCCGTTTATACCCATGGACTCAATAAAGTGATTATTAAAGTAGTTAATTTTAAGGCTGGGGAAAAGTGTCAATAGCTTAGCAAGCAATTCGTTGTTTATATCAATCCGCTTAATTAAGTGATCTATTTACAGAATTGATAAACGTGTTGATAGTAGTAAAAACTTCGCTATTTAGTAGTTCTTAATGAGAGTTTTTTAACGCAGATAACGACACATTTAACCATCAAAATAATAAAGTATTATTGCGGGGGAATATTATTAAGCGAGTCTTAAATTACAGGCACAAAAAAAGGAGCCTAGGGCTCCTCTTTATTACTTATTTAAAAAAGCTTAAGCTGCCGCTAGGCCTTCTTTTGCTTTTTCAACAAGCGCTGCAAATGCAACTTGGTCGTAAACAGCGATATCTGCAAGGATCTTACGATCGATTTCTACAGAAGTCTTTTTAAGACCATTGATAAAACGGCTGTAAGACAGACCATTTTGACGTGAAGCTGCATTGATACGTGCAATCCATAATTGACGGAAAGTACGTTTCTTAGCACGACGGTCACGGTAAGCGTATTGACCCGCTTTAGTAACTGCCTGGAAAGCTACGCGGTAAACACGTGAACGTGCTCCGTAGTAACCTTTAGCTTGCTTTAAAACTTTTTTGTGACGTGCACGTGCGACAACGCCGCGTTTAACTCTTGCCATTTCTAAAAACCCCTATTAAGCGAATGGTAACATACGTGAAACTAGACCATGGTCATTTTTATGAACCATCATCTTAGGACGTAGGTGTAACTTACGCTTAGAAGTTTTCTTAGTCAGAATGTGACGAAGATGCGCTTGTTTACGCTTGAAACCGCCAGAAGCAGTTTTCTTGAAACGCTTAGCAGCGCCTCTGTGACTTTTTAGCTTATAAGCCATTGCAATAACTCCAAATGTATTGCTTAAAAATTAGTAAGCAGGCGTGAGATATATTTCTATAGCTCCACTTTTAGGCCTAACTTACTGCCATATTCCGGTGAAAACCCAGCAAAAATGCCGCAATTTTACTTTAAAACCGGTTAGCACAGGTGAATATTTGCATATTACTTGGGTACCTGAGCTAAATTCGGTGCGTATTATCGCTTAAAAATTATTTTTTAGCAACAGGCGCCATCATCATAACCATTTGGCGGCCTTCAACACGATTTGGGAAAGACTCAACTACTGCAAGTTCTTCTAAATCAGCCTTAACACGGTTTAATAATTCGATACCAATTTCTTGGTGAGCCATTTCGCGGCCACGGAAGCGGATAGTAATCTTAGCTTTATCGCCAGCTTCTAAGAACTTACGTAAGTTGCGCAGCTTAACCTGATAGTCACCTTCATCCGTGCCAGGACGGAATTTGATTTCTTTAATCTGGATTTGCTTTTGCTTCTTCTTCTGCTCTTTTAGTTCTTTGCTTTTTTCAAAGATGAACTTACCGTAGTCCATAACCTTACAAACAGGCGGCTCAGCGTTTGGGCTAATCTCTACAAGATCAACACCCGCTGCATCAGCCATAGCTTGTGCGTCTTTTAATGACTGAATTCCAGCTTGTTCGCCTTCGATGTCGATTAAACGAACTTCTTGAGCTGTAATTTCTTCGTTAATACGATTTTTTTGAGCTGTTTGTTGCCCTTTCTTGCCGCCTCTAATGGTACGTTCCTCCAAGAATATCAATAATATAAGCGCGTAGTTGGCTGTTTGTGATTGCCCTACACGCTCGATTTTTACTGTCGATTTTTAATTTCTTCGCTAATTTTAGCTACAAAATCATCAACATTAAATTTGCCTAGGTCTTCACCTGTGCGGGTACGTACTGCTACTTCCTGTTGTTCAACTTCTTTATCGCCAACAACGAGTAAGTAAGGAATACGCTTAAGTGTATGTTCTCGGATTTTAAAGCCAATCTTCTCATTTCTCAAGTCAGCAGCGGCTCTAATTCCAAGTTTATTTAATTTTTGTACAATTTCGTGCACGTAATCTGCTTGTTTATCGGTAATGTTCATAATTACCACTTGCTTTGGAGCAAGCCACGTTGGGAATAAACCAGCGTATTCTTCAGTTAAAATACCGATAAAGCGCTCAATTGAGCCTAAAATAGCACGGTGTATCATAACTGGAGTGCGTCGTTCGTTATTTTCTGCTACATAAGTAGCGCCTAAACGGCCCGGTAATGCAAAGTCGAGTTGCACTGTACCACATTGCCACGCTCTGTCTAAACAATCGTACAAAGTAAATTCAATTTTAGGTCCGTAAAAGGCACCTTCACCTGGTAGGTAATCAAATTCAATGTCGTTTGCTTTAAGTGCATCGGCTAATGCAACCTCTGCTTTGTCCCAAATTTCATCATCGCCGATGCGTTTTTCAGGACGCGTAGAAAGCTTAACTACAATTTTGTCAAAACCGAATGTCTCATATGTATCATAAACCATCTTAATACACGCTGAAACTTCGTCCATTACTTGCTCTTCTGTACAGAACACGTGAGCATCATCTTGTGTAAAGCCACGTACACGCATTAAGCCGTGTAAAGCGCCTGATGGTTCGTTACGGTGACAACAACCAAACTCGGCCATACGCAGTGGTAAATCACGGTACGATTTTAAACCTTGGTTAAAAATTTGCACGTGACCTGGGCAGTTCATTGGTTTTATAGCGTATTCACGTTTTTCTGACTCTGTGGTAAACATGGCGTCTGAGTATTTTTCCCAGTGACCTGATTTTTCCCACAAAGAGCGGTCCATCATCATTGGACCTTTAACTTCTTCGTAGCTGTACTCACGCAGTTTTTCACGAACAAATTCTTCAAGCTCGCGGTAAATGCTCCAACCATCGTTGTGCCAAAATACCATACCTGGCGCTTCTTCTTGCCAGTGCCATAAATCAAGCGCTTTACCAATACGGCGGTGATCGCGTTTTTCAGCCTCTTCTAAGCGTTTAAGGTACGCTTTAAGTTGCTTTTTATCGCCCCACGCTGTGCCGTAAATACGCTGTAGCATTTTGTTTTCAGAGTCGCCACGCCAATAAGCGCCAGCTACTTTCATTATTTTGAAGTTTTGGCAAAATTTCATGTTAGGTACGTGCGGACCACGACACATGTCTACGTATTCTTCGTGGTGGTATAGTCCTGGGCGATCATCTTTTGCGATGTTTTCGTCCAAAATTTCCATTTTGTATGTTTCGCCACGCGCTTCAAACGTATCGCGTGCTTCTTGCCAGCTTACATTTTTTTTCACTACGTCGTAGTTTGTTTTTGCAAGTTGCAACATACGCTTTTCAATGGCGTCTAAGTCTTCTTGAGACAAAGAGTGTTCCATATCAATATCGTAGTAAAAACCGTTATCAATAGTTGGACCAATAGCCATTTTAGCGTCTGGGAAAAGCTGCTTAACTGCGTGACCGATTAAGTGAGCACACGAGTGGCGAATAATCTCTAGGCCGTCGTCATCTTTTGCGGTGATGATCTCAAGACGCGAATCTTCGTTGATCATATCGCACGCATCAACACGCTCGCCATTAACGCGACCAGCAATGGTTGCTTTAGCAAGGCCTGGGCCAATGTCGTTAGCTACATCAAGAGTACTTACAGGGTTTTCAAAACTACGCTGACTGCCGTCAGGAAGAGTAATAACTGGCATTATAAATCCTTACATACAGTGGTGACACCTACAATGTATCACGTGTATTTTTAAATAAATTAAATGAGAATGACTCGACAACGCTTTTACGAATAAGCATTGACTATTTTTCGCCATAAATGACTAATGTAGATGCTGAGTCTGCTCAACTACAAAAAAGATATTGTCGCGTGATAGAGTATCAATTACAAGTTTAAAGCGCGCTCATTACTTGAAATTTCACCTAAAATTGTCATTTTTTTGTTTTTCGCTCGCTAATTTAAATTAAGCATGTGACAACTTGAGTTTATTGATTATTAAAATGCACCTGCACCGCCTTGCTCTCGCAATTTATTAGATGTTGGGTATAATACCAAGCAATTAAGTTATATTAGAGAACAGCAATGAGAACATGTGGTGTAGAAATTACCGGTAGTGATGTACTACTTTGTATTTTAAGTAAAGATAACGACGTATTTGATATTCGCGATGTGCGCCAAACACGCTTTACCTTAGGTAACGGTAACGACACTGAAATAATGCGTAAATTTCAATTTGATTTTGCAAAACTAATGCAAGATTACCAAATTGATTCTGTTGCCATTCGTGAGCGCCAACCTAAAGGTAAATTTGCAGGCAGTGCAAAGGGCTTTAAAATGGAAACAGCGATTCAATTAATTGAAGAGTTAGACGTTCGCGTGTTCTCAACGACCGAAATTAAAGAGCAGCTTAAACGCAACCCTATACCTATTGCGTTTGAAGACACAGGCCTTAAAAAGTACCAAGAAAACGCTTTTGTTAATGCCTATGTATACATTATGAAAAAAACCTACCGCAGTGACGAGCTATAAGTCACAAAGCGATTAAAACAAACTATAAAAACGCCATTTAGTGGCGTTTTTTTATGCCTTTATAAAAGTTAGTTTTTATTGCCCCTCTGTAAAACGTTCCATTTAACTTTTCTTTATGCTTAGTACATTAGTCTAACCACCCTTTCTTTGTCGACAATTTGTGTTTATTTTAACTACAGCCTATAACAATTCGCTTAACTATTTTTTATTTTGCTACACAGCTATTCGTGGCTAAGCAAATGAATACTGACTTATCAGCACGGATTGATATAAGTAACTGACACACATTAATACGGAGAAGCACATGCACACACCATCGCGCTCGGTAAAAGAAGTAGAACAAATAAACACATTACCGCTCACAAAAAGCTATTTTAAAGGTGCGCAAAGCACGCCGCTAACGGATAAAACAATTGGCGAGTACTTTGATTTTATTGTCGACAAACACCCTGATTCGCTCGCTGTCGTTGTTAGCCATCAAAATGTACGCTTAACGTATAAAGCATTTCAAAATGAAGTTAATCAACTCGCTATGGGGCTACTAGCAATCGGCGTTAAACCAGGAGATAGAGTAGGAATATGGTCACCCAATAACATTGAGTGGTGTTTAACCCAATTTGCGAGCGCCAAAATAGGTGCCATTATGGTGTGCATTAACCCTGCCTACAGGCCAAACGAGTTAGCCTATGCTTTGAACTCGGTAGAATGCAGCACATTAATTACCGCGTCACATTTTAAAGGCAGCAATTATATAGACATGCTTAACAGCTTAGCGCCAGAGCTTACCCAATGTGAACCCGGTGAGCTAAATGCACATGCCCTACCTAGCCTTAAAAATGTAATACGCATTGGCAATGAAAAAAGCCCTGGTATGTTTACGTTTGCTGATGTGATGAATTTTGCTACCCCAGCCCACAAGCTTGAATTAAATGCGATTGCAGCAAATTTAAACGCGGATCAAGACATAAATATACAGTTTACCTCTGGCACCACGGGCAACCCTAAAGGCGCTACACTCACCCATAAAAACATACTAAATAATGCGTTATTTGTTGCAGAGGCTATGCATTTTACTGCGCAAGATAAACTGTGCATACCTGTGCCTCTGTATCATTGTTTTGCGATGGTGCTTGGCAGCCTGCTATGTGTAAGTAAAGGTGCCGCAGCTATATACCCAAGCGATGCGTTTGATGCAAAAACCACGCTTAATGTTGTCCAGCAAGAGGGCTGTACCGCGCTGCATGGTGTGCCTACTATGTTTATTAGTCAACTAGAGCTGCCTAATTTTACTAATTATAACCTCAGCACTTTACGCACTGGTGTAATGGCGGGCTCAACGTGCCCTGAGCAAGTTATGCGTAAAGTCCAAACACAAATGAACATGCATCAAGTATTAATTGCGTATGGGCAAACTGAGTGCAGCCCAATCAACAATATAACCGAAACCGACTCATCAATAGAGCGCCAAGTAACAACCGTTGGCCGAGCCCTTGCTCACACTGAAGTTAAAATTATTGACGAACTGGGTAACATTCAAAAAATAGGTGTACCTGGTGAGGTATGTAGTAAGGGCGCCGGTATAATGCGCTGCTATTGGAATGACGAAGAAAAAACAAAAGCCACTATAGATGACGAAGGCTGGTTACACTCTGGTGATTTAGGGGTAATGGACAGCGAAGGGTTTGTGAGTATTGTTGGCCGCATTAAAGACATGATCATTCGAGGTGGCGAAAACATTTACCCACGCGAAATTGAAGAGGTTCTTTACACTTACCCAGGTATTCAAGATGCCGCTATATTTGGTATTAGTGATGAGAAGTACGGCGAAGAAGTGTGTGCGTGGATCCAGCCAAAAGAAGATGCAGTACTTGATGAGCAAGCAATACGTGCATTTTTAAAAGACAAACTCGCCTATTTTAAAATGCCCCGTTATATTCGCTTTGTAGAGAGTTACCCAATGACAGTAACAGGCAAACTGCAAAAGTTTAAAATGCGAGAGCAAATGCAGCAATCACTTACTGATAAGGCCTTTTCTTAACCGCAACCATTAACTACAAAAAAGCTCAGCAATTGCTGAGCTTTTAGCGTTGAATAATTTATCTACTCTGCAGGGCGATACTGCTGCTGAACACCTGTTAAAAACAAACGCAAAACTTGGTCGTTACACACACGATAATGTTTATTTTCTACTTTGCGAGAAAACGCACTGAGCTCATGTTTACTTAATTCAAAGTCAACTTTTGCAAGTGTTGCTATTACATCTTCTGCTTTCATGTTTAAAGCAATACGTAGCTTCATAAAAATAATATTATTATTTAACTTAGCCTCTGGCACAGGCTGTGGGCCTTCGCGCTTGCCACGCTTAGTATTAATAAAGCCATTTAAAAACGTAGCAAACTCAGTGTCTGACATTTTAACAAACCCTTGCTCACCCTCTTTTGTTAACCATGCAACGACTTGCTCAGTGGTAACTGTAGCCTCTGCGGCGGCAAAAATACCGACCATGGCAGTATCGGTTAAATTAAAGGTATAGCGAACACGGCGTAAAATATCGTTATTTGTCAAAGTAATTTCCTGAGTAGAGAGCGAGGCTAAATTACAGCGCCCACGTTAAATGAGCGCGCAGTTTAGCAGCTTAAGGCACGCTGCCCTATTGATATTTACACTATAAAGAGTTGTTAATTACCCAATACCTTGGCAGGGTCGACTCGAGTTGCTTGCCACGCCGGGTAAATAGTAGCAAGCACAGCTAAAACAAAGGTAACAATAACTGTTATTCCAATATCACTGAGTACTAATTTACTGGGTAAAAATTCAATAAAATAAACACCTTCAAGCGGATTAGCTGCAAATAACTGGCTAACCCATGTAAACAGCTCACTAATGTTAAGCGCTAATATAACCCCAACTAGTGTGCCAAGTAACACGCCAACAAAGGCTTGCGTTAAACCTTGCATGACAAAGGTCGCTAAAATGGTACTGTCTTTAGCGCCCATGGTTTTTAAAATAGCTATGTTGCCTTGTTTTTCGCGCACTTCCATTACAAGCGACGATACAATGTTAAAACTAGCTACCGCTATAATTAAAAACACCACAATGTACACAATTGTGCGTACCATTTGAATATCTTGATACAGGCTACCTTGCGTTCTAAACCAGCTAGAGACATACACATAATCACTAATAGTTTGCCCTACTCGCAGTGCAATTTGATGCGCAGCAAACACATCATCTACGCTCAATCGTAAACCTGTCACTTGGTTGGGGTCGTAACCTAAAACTGACTGTGCTTTATTTAAGTGAATAAATGCAGCGCTACTGTCAATTGGCCCACCCATTTCTATAATGCCCGCAAGTGTTAACGTTACGCGTTTAGGGGCTAATAGAGACTTGCCTTGCTCACTAATTTTAGGAATGAGTAAAGTAATGTTATCGCCTATATTAGCGCCTAATTGCTTTACAATTTGTTTGCCTAAAATAACGTCATCCGTGCGCAGCTGACTAACCAGTGTGCCTTTGGTAAATTGATTTATGGCCGATACATTCCCTTCATAGCGAGGTTCAACGCCGCGTATTTCTACCGCTTTTAGCTGGCTTTTAAATTGCGCCATACCATTTACTGCTATAAACGGCGCAGCACCTGTAACATGAGGCTCTGCTCTAAGTTTTTCTACTTTGTTAGGCCAATCAGCAATGGGGCGGCTAGGCGCTACGTATTCAACTTGCGGTACCACACTTAATAAACGATGCACTAATTGCTGCTCAAAGCCATTAATAACAGAAAGCGCAACAATTAACACCGCCACCCCTAATAAAATACCAACGGTAGAGGCTTTGGCAATAAAACTTACAAATGCGTTTTTTTCGTCTTTATGGCCAGAATACGCTCTAAAGCGTTCACTTAAAAATAAACTAAGCAACATGGTGCGGCTCTTTAATGGCAAGTTTCCCATCATCTAAATACGCAATTTTACCTAGCTTGTCTGCAAGCTCTAAGTCGTGAGTAACCACCACAAAACTAGTATTTAAGCTTTTATTTAGCTCATTAATTAAATCGTAAATTTTAATCGCGTTTTGCTTATCAAGGTTACCGGTAGGTTCGTCGGCTAACACTAATGCGGGTTTAGTCACCAGCGCTCGAGCAATAGCAACACGCTGGCGCTCTCCACCAGACAGTGCCGAAGGCTTATGCTCACTGCGATGCGCTAAGCCTACTTTATCTAGCATTTGCAAGGCTTGCTCTTTCGCCTCTTTTGCGTTGAGCCCTTTAATTAGCAGCGGCATAGCCACGTTTTCAACCGCACTAAATTCCATTAATAAATGGTGAAACTGATAAATAAAGCCCAAGTTTTTATTTCTAAACGCCGCCTGCTCTGTTCGCGATAATTTAGCAACGTCTTGATTTTTTATTTTCGCGCTACCCGATGTAGCCGTATCCAGGGTTCCTAAAATATGCAATAAGGTACTTTTTCCTGAGCCTGAGCTGCCCACTATAGCCAGCATATCCCCTTGGTTAAGAGATAAGTCCACCCCTTTTAATACTTCTACTTGATTTTGGCCATCTTGATAAACTTTACTTAAGTTTTGACAGCTAATAACTAAATCATTCATAACGCAATACCTCTGCTGGTTTTACTTTTGCGGCTTTGCGCGCAGGATATAAAGTGGCTAAAAAGCTCATTGCAATACTGCTAAGCGCAATAATAACGAGGCTTAACACATCAAATTTTACCGGAAGCTCTACACCTGCTAGTAGGTTTAGCCCCACAGCAGCGAGTAGTTCATTAATGTATAAGCTAAACAACACACCTAAAAGTGCCCCTATCGCGGTGCCAATCACCCCGTTATACAAGCCTTGCACCATAAACACTTTTTGTACTTGTGAAGGCGTTAAACCTAAGGTTTGTAATATCGCTACTTCGCCTTGTTTTTCACTCACCATCATAGTCAGTGCCGAAACAATATTAAATACAGCCACTAATACAATCAGCCCTAACAACATAGACATAATACGTTTTTCCATGGCAACCGCGGCAAATAAAGTACCTTGGCTACTGCGCCAGTCACTTACTTGGTAGTCGCGTAAAATGCGCTGGCTGTCCTTTGTAAATTGCGCTAATTCAAAGGGTTCATGTAACGACACACTTAAGTTAGGCGCGGTATTTTTGTTAAGCTTTAATACCCGCTGTAAAGATGCGCCGCTGGTAAATGCAAGGCTCATATCTATCTCTGAGCCGGTTTCGTATATTGCGGCTATTTTAAATAAACGCTGACTAGGTACGCGCCCAAGTGGCGTGTAAGTAGAGGCGTTAGGCATAATTACGCGCAGTTTTTCTCCCATACCAACGCCAAGTTTTCGGCTTAAGTAACGGCTAATAGCTATGTTGTAGCTATTATTTAAAACGTTTTGCCAATTGCCCTGCACAACTTTATCAGTAATTTTATATAGCGAGCCATTATCGCCATACAAGCCTTGCAGTAATACGCCGTGTAAATCTTTATTGGTTTGTAAGATGGCTTCGCCGTGGCGGTAAAGGCTTACGTGATCTACATAATCTGAGCGCTCTAAATCGGCTTTTAACGCTGTCATTTGTGCGCTGGTGTGTTTATTGGCTTGTACTTCTACGTGAGGAATGAGCCCTAACATATTTGTTTTTAAACTGTTTTCAAAGCCATTCATTACACTGCTTACAGTGAACAAGGCCATTAGCCCTATGGCTATTCCGGCAATAGAAAAAAACGAGATAAACGATATAAACGCATTTCCTTTGGAGGAGCGGCTATATCTGAGCCCTATAAATAAGCTAACCGGTTGAAACATATTATTTAAAACATTTATGCTAAAAGTGTGCGGCTATAGTAGCACGAACTAAGATGAATTGAATATGACCATAAATGTAAGAAATAATTTATAAATCTTATACTTGGCTATATTTTAAACGCGCTTTATTCAAGCCCGGCCACTAAATAATCAAGTAATACTCTTACGTTGGTGGCGACAAACTGACGCGGTGGGTAAATTCCCCACACGCCTTCTTGATCCGGCTGATAAGAAGTTAATACTGGCACAAGCTCGCCCGTTCTTAGCTCATTTTCAATGTAATAATTTGGCAGCTGCACTATTCCTAAGCCTTTTTTTGCACCATCAACCAATGCCCAACCACTATTACAGCGCAAGCGTCCTGCAATTTTAATGTGTTTATCGCGGCCGTTTTCGTTTACTCGCCAGTAACTGCTATTACCAATTAAACATTGATGTTGGTTTAGCTCGCCTAGGGTATGAGGCTCACCTACTCGGGATAAATAATCTGGGGAGGCACACATTATAAAGCGCCTAGCACTTAAACGCCGTGCTCTGTGGCTTGAATCTTTTAAATGCCCTAACCGAATGGCTAAATCAAACCCGCCTTCGAGTAAATTTTCTTGCTCGTTAGAAAGCGTAGCAATTACTTCGACCTCAGGATGAGCGTGCATAAAATTGTGCACAATGGGCATAATAAAAGTTTCACCATACATAACTGGTGCTGTTAATTTAATTTTACCTTTAGGCGTTGTTTGCTGCGTTGCTAAGCTTTGCGTGGCATCGTCCATAGCATGTTGTAATTGCTTAGTTTGATGTAAAAAGGCTTCACCTTCTTTAGTTAATACAACTTTGCGGGTTGTACGGGTGAGTAACTGGGTGTTTAAACGCTGCTCCAGCGCCGTTACATGGCGACTTATATGAGCAACCGACAACCCCAGTACATTAGCCGCTGCTGTAAAACTACCCTCTTCACCCACTGCTATAAATTCGTCTATGCCATCCCAACGCGCCATTATTACCATACTGTAAAAGTGTTTTAATAAATCGGAGATTATCATTATTTGAGAAACAAATACAATAGAGCCATCACCCAAACAAATTGGGTCTACAATTGTTATTTAAAACCACTACAAAGGATAAACACATGTCTGAATTTATAAAATCAAAAGCAGCTATTGCGTGGGGTCCAAACCAACCTCTAAGCGTTGAAGAAGTTGATGTAATGATGCCTAAAAAAGGCGAAGTAATGGTAAAAATTACTGCTACTGGTGTTTGTCACACTGATGCATTTACTTTATCAGGTGAAGATCCTGAAGGTATTTTCCCAGCAATTTTAGGCCACGAAGGTGCAGGTGTTGTGTATGCAGTGGGCGAAGGCGTAACCAGTGTTGAAGTAGGCGATCACGTTATTCCACTTTACACCGCTGAATGTGGCGTATGTAAAATGTGTACTTCAGGCAAAACTAACCTGTGTTCAGCAGTGCGCGAAACACAAGGTAAAGGCCTAATGCCAGATGGCACTACACGCTTTTTTAAAGACGGCCAACCAATTTATCACTACATGGGTACGTCTACTTTTTCTGAGTACACAGTACTTCCAGAAATTTCACTCGCAAAAGTAAACAAAGAAGCGTCGCTTGAAGAAATTTGTTTATTAGGCTGTGGCGTAACCACAGGTATGGGCGCGGTAACAAACACTGCAAACGTAAAACCTGGCGATACCGTGGCTATTTTTGGCTTAGGTGGCATTGGTTTATCGGCTATTATTGGTGCAAAAATGGCAGGCGCGGGTCGCATTATTGGTGTTGATATTAATACCAGCAAATTTGACCTTGCAACAAAACTTGGCGCAACCGATTTAGTAAACCCTAAAGACTTCGACAAGCCTATCCAAGAAGTGATTGTTGATATGACCGATGGCGGTGTTGATTACTCGTTTGAGTGTATTGGTAACGTTGATGTAATGCGCTCAGCACTTGAGTGTTGTCATAAAGGTTGGGGGGAGTCGGTAATTATTGGTGTAGCCGGTGCTGGCCAAGAAATTTCAACCCGTCCTTTCCAACTTGTAACAGGGCGTGTATGGCGTGGTAGCGCATTTGGTGGCGTTAAAGGCCGTTCACAGTTGCCTGAAATTGTTGAGCGTTACATGGCAGGCGAATTTGCTCTTAACGACTTTATTACGCATACCATGAGCCTTGAAGAAATTAACGATGCGTTTGATTTAATGCACGAAGGTAAAAGTATTCGTACAGTAATTCACTACTAATACGCTATTGGTAACCTATGTATTAAAAAGCCGTAATACTTAATTGTTTGCGGCTTTTAAGGATTTTTATGTTAGAAAATATCTCAAGTACAAAAGTAGCAGGTGGTTGGCACAAACAATATACCCACACTGCAACAAGTACCCATTGCACAATGCGTTTTGCGGTATTTTTACCACCTGGCGCAAGTGAAACAAATAAAGTGCCAGTACTATATTGGCTATCGGGTTTAACCTGTACAGACGAAAACTTTATGCAAAAAGCCGGCGCATTTAAAAAAGCGGCTGAGCTGGGTATTGCAATTGTAGCGCCTGATACAAGCCCACGTGGTGATAATGTCCCTGATGACGACAACTACGACTTTGGCCAAGGCGCAGGCTTTTACGTAAACGCAACACAAGCACCGTTCAATACACATTTTAATATGTATGACTATGTAGTTGATGAACTACCTATGCTTATTGAGCAACACTTCCCAGTAACCAGTACTAAAGCAATTAGCGGTCACTCAATGGGCGGGCACGGCGCTTTAATGGTGGCACTTAAAAACCCTAAAGCGTTTGTTAGCGCTTCGGCCTTTAGCCCTATTGTTAATCCAATTGACTGCCCATGGGGCGTGAAAGCATTTACGGGTTACTTAGGCACTGACAAAGAGCTCTGGGCTCAATACGATTCGTGCGAATTGATGAAAAAAGCGCAGCAGGCTGATTTTCTCCCTATGCTTGTTACACAGGGCGAAGCCGATGGGTTTTTAGAGGAGCAACTTAAGCCACAAAATTTAGCGGCTGTTGCTAAAAATAAAGGTTACCCGCTTAGCATTGAAATGCAAGCTGGCTACGATCATAGTTACTTTTTTATAAGCAGCTTTATTGACCAACACTTATCATTTCATAGTCAGTTTTTAACTGCGTAATCTCATTAGTGTGTAGATCAGATTTATCTACTTCTACACACTCTTTCAATACTTTACTCACTTGCCTACACACTTGTACCGTATTGCCCTCACCTTTTACTAAATTGATCAGCAATGAATCTATTTTTAACCCTATATCGGTAAAACTAAACCCATTTTTGTCTTTCGGTACAGGTTCGAGTGGATTTTTATAAGGCTCAGAGCGAGCTGGGCTATTACTATATTTATTGGCGCGTGCATTTGACTGTGCCTGCCCATCAATTATAACACCAGCGACTGTGCAGCCACTTAGGTAAATAACACATAAACATAAAGTTAGCGCTCTCATGACTCATCCTGATCAAAAATATTACCTAAATTATAAACATCTTTAAAAATAGTATTGTAAAAATATGTATACCTGTTCTATATACTTAATTTTGAACGGCCTAAGCGTACAATTTAATACAGTGCATCATCATTTTATTAATAAAATGGGTTTAAGCCCTAATACTTAAATTCACTTATACACTCTTTTATAAAGCCCACCAGCTGCAAAATAAAAATAACTAAAAACGGTAAAGCGCCAATAATAGCAATGGTTCTGTTTATTGGCTCATTATTTTGTACCAGTAAAATAAAGGCACAAAGACCAAGCGCGAGTGACCAACCATAAATACTCCATGCTTTTGCCTTTTTGCTATTTGTTAAATCACGTATTACTAATATGGCCGAATCGGCTGAGGTAACCACAAAAATAAGCAACAATAACAAGCTTGACCAAATAAGTACGGCGCCTTGCCAGCCTAGTTGCTGAAAAAATATAAATAGCCCTTGGGTATAGTCGGCTTTAATGGCATCTAAAATACCGGCATGGTAGGTTTTATCCCATGCGATAGCCGAGCCCGAAAACACACTAAACCACACAATAGTCACAAGCGTAGGTAGCAAAACTACGCCCATTATATATTGCCACACTGGCCGGCCTTGGCTAATTTTAGCTAAAAACACGCCAACAAAAGGTCCCCACGCTAACCACCAAAAATAATAATTGTAGGTCCAGCCATTTGCCCACTCGGGGTTATTAAGTTGGCTTTGTAATTGCCATGCCCCTGTAAAAATAAGCCGTAGGTAATCCCTTGTGCCATCAATGGCAATAGCCATTATAGGCTGTATGGGCATTAACAAAAGCAGCCACAATAAAAGTAAAAAAGCCAACCAAACATTAAACTTACTCAATGTTTGAATACCTTTTTTAAGCCCAAGCTTGGCCGATATTGTATACAGCAATACAATTAAGCTGATTATGATAAAACCAGATACAAGCGCGGACCCTACTCCTAAGTTGATTTCAATTCCCTTGCGTAGCAATAACGTAGAGTTTGCAATTGTCCCAACCACACCAAAAAAAATGGCAAGCACGGCCACTAATTTAACAATAAAGGTAAGCCTGTTTTGGTATTTTATATTTATAGCGCCTTTTAACGCACTGATTACCGGTGCGCTAATATCACCACTGCAATGACTGTTTTTTGTTAAGCCACCTAACACAAGCCCAAATACAGCATACAGAGCCCACGCATGCGCCCCCCAGTTAACCAACGTCAGCGCTAAAGCACTACTTACTTTGTCAGGGTAAAGTGTATGTTTTAAGGGAGAGTTAACTACATTCAACGCAGGCTCTGCAACTCCCCAAAAAATCAAGCCCGACCCCATCCCTGCGGCAAAAAGCATAGAAAGCCAGCCAAATAAGCCAAATTCAATATGGGCATTGTCACCACCTACTTTTCGCCTTCCAAGCGGGCTTATGGCAATAACGATAACTGCAACTAATAAAAAATTTACTAATAAAAAAAACGGCGCCCCTAAAAAACTTAAGGCGTTATTTATAAGCAGTTGAAAATGATTAGTGAGTAATTGAGGCGCCAAAAATGCAATAGCACAAAGAGTAAGGCAAAGTAATAACGCTGTTTTTTCAAGCTTGGTTGTATGTAAAGGCAAGTGAAATACTGTTTATTAATGTTTAATAATAAAATAATACGCACTTTGCATAATTAATTAAACGCATAGGCAGGGTTTATCTGTAAAAGCGTAAATTAGCTATGTAAATGTTACCAATTAATCAATTAACGCCTCTCATATTTAAATTTAACACATTGAATTTATACAATAAAATAAGCTGGCCTGTAGGTTGCTATTAGTTTACACCCTTAACTAATAGAGACCATTATGGAAATTGATTTACAGTGGAACGAAATCATCGATAATTTAGTACACCTTGGCATTGCCTACATACTCGCCCTGCCTATGGCTTACGACAGGGAGCGAAGCCACCATGGCGCAGGGTTAAGGACTTTTCCACTTGTGGCAGTTGCCTCATGCGGCTATGCGGTAATTGCTATGTCAGTGCTAGAAGGTGCAGAAGCGCAATCTAAAATGCTACAAGGGATTATTACCGGCATAGGCTTTATTGGCGGTGGTGCAATTTTAAAAAATAATAAATCTACATCGGGTACCGCAACAGCAGCAAGCATATGGAATATGGGTTTAATTGGTATAGCGGTTGCCTACAGCCGTTACGAAATTGCTATTTTATTAGCTATCATTAATTTTATAACACTGAGGTACATTAAAAAGTTTAAGTAATGCTAAGGTGTACCACTATGTAATTACTAAAAAGAAGATAAATTGTGAGTAACTACTGCAACCTAAATTAATGTAATAAATCAAGGCGCTTAAAAGCGCTCAAGCTCGCATGACGATACTATATAACATATAATATCGGCAAATTTATACAACGTATTTGAGCTTAATGATGTCGTCTCACTCTACAGCCCCTCGGTTACATCATATTGATTTATTGCGTGGCATTATCATTATATTTATGGTGATTGACCATGGTATGTATTATTGTCTTAATTACTCAGTAACCGATCCTATGGCGGTTCCGGGTACCAGCCCTGTTACTTTTTTCACCCGCTTTATTTCGCACTTTTGCGCCCCTTTATTTGTTTTTTTAGCAGGCCTTTCAGCAGCTGTTACCGAGCATAAATACGCTTCAACTAAGTCATTTTCTTACAATTTAATTGTCCGTGGTTTGGTGCTAATCATTTTTGAATTTACCATTGTTTCGTGGTCATGGAGCTTTAACCCCGCTTTTCCAATGTTATACGCACAGGTCATTTGGGCGATAGGCTGGGGATTTGTCATATTAGGCTTATTACGTTTACTAGGCATTTATGCAGTGCTAATAAGTGCTTTATTGTTGGTGTTTGGCCATAATCTATTTGATGGCGTAAGCTTTGAGCCAAATACGCTTGCACATACACTTTGGTCTATTGCACATCAAAAAAATGTACTTGAACTACCTTTGGGCATAAAAATGAGAACAACTTACCCAGTTGCGCCTATTGTAGGTTTAATGGCTTTAGCTTACTGCGCGGGGGTATATTATAAAAAACACCAGTACAAAGCCCAGGTGATGAATTATGCAGCTATATTAGGTGCAAGCTGCCTTGCTTTATACACTGTGCTGCGCGGTTTTAATTTATACGGCGACACTTCAGTATTTACTATTCATACCAACACTATTAATACTGTTATGTCGTTTTTAAATCCGACTAAATACCCACTCTCATTACAATTTATGTTGCTAACCGTGGGCCTTGGGCTAATTGCGCTTAAACTTTTAAGCCATGTTAAAGCCGACTTTTCTCGTAACTTTTTACAAGTGCTTGGTAAAACCAGTATGTTCTCATACCTTGCACATTTGTATTTATTACACGCTGTCGCTTGGTTGCTTATCCCTGTTTTAGGACTTAGTTTTAGCGATATGACTTACGGCGACACATTAGTAGGCCTTCCACCGGGTTACGGTATGAGTTATGGCGCAACTCTGTTATTTATAGCTGTTGTTATAGGCTTAACCACTTTACTTGCAAAACGCTATTTAGGCTGGAAGCGCAATAATAAGCACACTCTAATTGCTAAATATATATAACAAAAACCCCACATAATATTGTGGGGTTTTTATTTAAGTGTTTATTACCAATAAAATACTTTATAAAAAGCTTTCACCAGTTTGTTTTAAAGTAACCGTTTGCGCCTGTGCACTTTTAATTAATAGCCCACAACGAATATCATTTTTTGAAATTAATATTTTATCAATCTCGTTGGTATTATAATTAACGACTTTGTTTTCACAGCGAAGTTGTACTTTAGATAACGGTTTACTCGCACTAAGTTCAACCGTACCTTTAGAAAGTAAAGGTAAAACCGCTTTTTCAGACTCAAGCGTTATTTGCTGATTTATAGCGCCAGAGTTTTTATAAATGTCATTCACTTGTGCAAGTAATTGCGCTCTATTTTCCTCGCTAAACGTTATTGATTCAATATCACCTAATGCATCAATTGCATCGTAAGCACGTACGTAGTCTTGTTTTGAAATAAACCACTGTAATGCATTTTTAATAACGCGTTTTTTTATTTGATCCGGTAAGTTATCTCTAAACAAAAAGGCTTCATAAATAGACTTATCAAAGCTTTTCCAATCTTGCACAAAGTAGCTATGTTGGCTTTTAAGCCAAGCCAGTAAAACTATTTCGACTGTGTTTTTAGTGTGTTCGTTTTCAAGCTCAGTAATATACGTTTTAGCTTCATCGTACTTTTTATCATCAATAAGCTGGCTGGCTTTCTCATAATCGTCAAAAAACGCCGGGGATGCCTGATCGTTAGAAAAACTAGCATGTACATTTTGCGAGCTTACCGTAATAGTTTTCGCCGTAGGCACGGCACTGCCATTTATCTGTGCACTTTTATAATTAAGCTTAGAAACATAATCGAGAACTTCTCGTTGATATTTTTTTTGACCAAGCGAAGCCACAATTTCGATATCACTCACTTGGCCGTTCTCATCAACCACGTAGCTACTTAAATTAATCCCTTCTAACCTTGATGCACGCGGCGAGGTAGTAGTGAGTTGGTCGTAATTTTTATTAATAATTTCAGCAGCTACAAAATCATCTGCTAATACTGATAGGTGAGTAAAGGTTGAAGCGAGAGAAAGTGCTAGTAAAAGTTTTTTCATCGATATATCCATCCTAGATTATGTTTCTATTATAAAAACAAAGGTACTCCATAAATGCAAGTTAATCCATAAAAAACACGTCATTTTTTAATCAACTTTATACCAATCCGCTTCATTAAGTGATCTATTTTAAGGCTGGAAAACGTGTTTGTAGCTAGGAAAAAAGTTGGCTATTTAATTATTCTAATTGAGAATTTTAACGCAGGTAGCGGCATGTTTAGCCGCACAAAATGATTCAGTATTACGGATTGGTATTATTATGGCTTTTATAAAAAACACAGGCATAAAAAAAGGCGCTTTAAACAGCGCCTTTGGATTCAAGTATGTGTGCTTAAAACATATCTTTTTAGGAGTAGTTCCGCTAGGACTTTGAAATCATTGAGTTTTTAACAATTTCAATTTTAGTGGGGTCATCAAGGGTCCAAACTGGCTTAGCATCTGGAATGAATTTCCCATACACCTTACGGATCATTGCGGTATCAGTATGCCCTAAATGGGCTGCAACTGTCGACTCCGGTTCACCAGCTTTTAGCATCCAACTGGCGAAGCTATGTCGAGTAGTGTAAGGCGCTAGGTAGGCTAAGCCTGCCTTGTTAAGTATCCCCCTCCAATGTTTGGTCGTGAACAGCCTTGACGACGTGTAAGGTTTCCCCATGCTCGTCACCCAAGCCCTGTCTGAATCGTGAGTCCGCAATTCTTGTTCTAAGGCCAATCTCGCGGAGGACGGAAGGTATATCTTTCTTGCTCGGCCACTCTTCGGCGATTGTTCTTCTCCGTTCTGGGTTAAAGTGCGTTTCACAATGATGTAGGGTAAACATATGTCCTCTCTCCTTAATGCTGCTGCCTCCCCTGGTCTTAAACCAGACCAGAAAAGAAATGTAACTAAGCGTTTACGGCTCTCACTGGTACAAGCTTTTACAATTCGCTCTGCTTCGTCAATCGTGAACACCTCATTGGACTCTATACCTTTATGTAGACCTTCGAGCGTTAGCGCTTTTGACTTCGACTCAACGGAATCTAGCATAGGACCAAATCTGTCCTCCTCAAGAACAAGTGCTCTAACGGCGCGAGTCACAGCAAAACGTATAAGCCAAAGTCTAAAAGATGCCAACTCTGGTGAGGGCGACCTACTAATAATACCCTCCCTAAGTTCCATAGCCTCTTTTGGTGTAACGTTCGCCGCATCTATATGGCCGTAATTCTCTATGACCCATTCTGCGCGTATTGTATAGGTATTATGGGTTGAGCCTTTAACCCTACCTTTTTTAGCTTTGATGAAGTGCTCTTGGATAACAGCACCCAGCGTTCGCTCGTCTTTTTTCAAACTTGGATCGTTTGGGAAATACTGCGCTAAATCAAACTGGCCTAAGCTAATATCCCGCCTTATGGCATTCAACATTTGCTCTGCGGCCTTGATATTTGCTTTAGTCGGTGGTATTCCTAATGATCGTTTCCACTGATTCTTTTCATTCGGTGGGCGAAATGCAATACGCAGCTTGTCTCTGTGTATTGTAATACCCTTGGGTAATTCTAAATCACTCATATGGCTATACTCCTGACAGTGATTACCCCCCGCTATTTAGATTAAAGTACGGGGATCTGTGTGTCTACGTTTTTGACATAAAAAAGCCCCGCCTAGAATGCTACTAGGCGGGGTTTTTCGTTTATGGGCTGCTAGCTCTCTAACGCCTCTTTGATCATCGCATGCAACTCATCATCCCACTTTGGCTTTGTGCTCTTGACGAGTTTACCTGAGACAAAAAGTACAAACTTTATAAAAAACTTTGTCGTAAAAAGCTTAGTAGCTAAGAACGAAAGTAGTTTTCTAAGCATCAGCTTCTTCCTTTTTATCTACTACTGGCACAGCTTCTACGAGTTCAGCTAGGCTTTGGCCTGTGAAGCCAACACGCTGCGCAATCTGGCCTAATACTTCGCTAAGCCCCTTACTTTCATCTTGGGCATCGAGTACACGGGCTTTTAGGCGAATGACCTGAGCCTGTAGTTCGTTTACCTTGTCCTCACCCATTATTCGACCCCGATTACTTCAGTCTTACAATGAAGCTCTGCCGCCTCTTCTGCGCTAAGTCCGCTGTACTGCTCTGCGGGTAACGCGTAGCTGGCAAAATCTGCGTTGTACGTTTCGGTATCGATAAGGATATAAGGCGCTGCGCCATTGTCCTTTGCTGTCTGCGACGGCCAGTAGCCAATGCGGTAGTTAAGCGAGAAGCTGGCCGTTTCTGACTCAATCTCACCACTGCCCGCACGAATGTCATATACATAAGCTTCGCTTGTATTTGCCGTAAAATCTGAGCGAAGAACCTGAAACACGGCTGCCTCGAACTCAGTACCCTGTGGGTCTGTAAATGCTGCTGTAAACATTTTTAAGCCTCTTATTATTAGTGAGTCCCGATTATAACGCGCTACTACTCATTAAAAAAGTAGTAGCACTGTTAATTATGGACCATAGAAAAAGATAGCCCAATCGACTGTCGTAGATATCACAAGCGAGTGGTCTATAGCGTTACGGACGTAGATAGTCAGCGAACCCCTAAAGTGCTTCTCAACGGCCTTAGTGCCACTGGACGCTGTGAGCGATATATAGCGGTTGCCCTGACTCCACGACGAGTAGCTTGTGCTTGTTGCCGTGTTTATACTTAGCCCTGAATTGCTATCGTCCCGCGTGACAACGTAACGATACTCTAGCTCCTTCGCCAGTTCGCCATACCCCACGTTGTACTCGTTTTCAATATCCCACACTAAGCTACGTGTTTGGGCGCTGCTAGTTGTGTCTGCCCCAATACGTTTAGACGCTGGCCTGTAGCGGAAATATAAAGCACTGGCCGTGTTCAGCAGGTCGGTTAACTTGATAGGTGGCGACGTAGGTACATGTTCGTTCTGCTCGATTGAAGGCACTAGGTCATTCCCCCGTAGGTAATCGGTCAACTTTGGCTGGCTGGACTTAGAGCCGAAGAAGTTGACCACCTGTGCCTTGAACGCAATTGGCACCGATGTTACGCCTAGCTTTATCATTTGGTCGACCAACGGGAAACGACGGTTAGCGAGCGTTATCGTTTGGCTGCGTGTGCCGATTGTTATAGTAACCGACACACTTTGCATATAGTCTCTGGCCGCTTCAACCTGAAAGTAAACCTTATCGCCATTTTCTACGAGCGTGTACGAGCGCGGTGCGTTATTTACGCTATTCACGAATACATTCACCAGCCCGCCGTCGGACGTTGTGCCCTTCGCCTGCACCCCTTTATTGATGCCCGACACGTTAATGACGGGCAGCGTTACGAGCGCCTTTGGGTCAATGTTCGACATATTACTTAGGCCGAAGCTGTCGGGGTACTTATCCCCGACTCTGAACCTAAGCGGGATAGATACAGTCTTACCGCCTACCGTAGCTGATACATAGTCTGTGGTATTAGGCACTCCCGACTTAACGGTCTTTGTGCTACCTCCAGATATGTTAGCTGAGCTAGTCCAGCAGGAACTAGAGAAACCAGTAATGGTCACTCCAGAACCCGAAAACGTAACTGTATCACCCGCTTCTAGGTAATCGAGAGAGCTAGGGAAAGCCTTAGCTGCCTTAAACTCCCCGTCATACCTAATACGTATAGTAAAACTACTAGCCAACTTGTGCCTCCAATTGTTTAACTTTAGCCGTTAGCTCTTTGACGGCTTCGACTAGCAAGCCAATTACACCGTTATGAGCTACTTGGAGTTTGCCCTCTGTTTCTGTCACTGCCTCTGGTAGCACTTCCTGCACTTCCTGCGCAATGATACCCGCAGACGGTTTATCTTCTAGGTCATTACGAGTGTACGTGTTACCTGTCAACTTGCAGATTTTTTTCAGGGCGTCAGGGATAACCTTAATGTTGTCCTTAACACGTCTGTCGGAAGTCGATATGAAGTCAGGTGCGTACATCTTACCGCTCGCTGTGCAGTTACCTTTATAATCCATGCGGAAATAGCCATCGGTGCCATTGACTGTCCTGCTATTGGTGTAGGCAAATATACCAAAGTAGGCATTACCTAAACCGCCCACCGTCCATGTGTAGCTTGCGTGCCGCTGTCTTATTACCGCCGCATATGAGTTATTACCGACGTTAGCGCCATTGTAAATACCAACGTAGCTTGAGTCGCGTTGGCTGATCCAGCTAGAGCCAGTGTTGTCCCTTCTGAACCCCCGCCCCCCTTGGACAGTACCGTTGACAACCACATCGCCATTACGGTAAAACCTAGCGATAGAGCCTACATCACCACCAGACGACGAGTACCCCCCTGTCACGCCTGCCGTTTGTATCCTAAGCTCCCCACCGTCCGCATTAGCCTCTAGGCGAAACGCACCGTTTGCTGAGTTCTTACCAACGATAGCTATGTTGGTGTTCTGTGACGGGTGTTTAAACAGCGCTACAACTTGGTTTGTACCTATCGAAGAACCTGTAGATACAATCTGACCTGTTGCCTGAACTGTACCATCATTGGCAATCGTCACCCCTGTACTAACACCAGTAACTCCCTTAGAGCCCCTAATGAACCGCGCTATATCACCTGTGCCAGACTGCACAAAGTAACTAGCATTATTTGTAGAATCCCTGTGGACGTACAAGAAGTTACTATGCGGTGATGAAGTCCCAAGTCGAGCAAACCCCGTAGCTGGAACCTTCTGCAAAGTATCAGCATCCAGCCCAGAGCCTGCACCCATTTTTCCTGTGTGGAATAGCTCAAACCATTCAGAATGATTACCAGAAGCAACGCGCTTAAACATCATCCTGTTACTATGGAACGAACACGCAATATCAAAATAGTACCCTGCACTGTTCGAGTGGTTAGCAATAATGTGATACCACCAATCGTTAGTCGGGTTAGATAGGGTATTGCCGTCTTTACCGTCGCCTCCGTTGCCCGACACGTTCGCGGCCTGTAGTCCTGTACGCCCATATTCAACTTGACTCATATACTGGACGAGCTTGGCTGCTTCCGCAGTGGCACTTACACCTAGGTACTTAGAATCAGACTCGGCTTTAGTCGCAAAATGACTGCTATTCCCTGCGTGGTACACGCGTTTACCGTTGACATTCAAGTCTTTATTGAAGTAGAAGGACGGGCGGTCAGTATAGATATGCGCGTAGCTCGTATTTGCGGGGCCAATGTCAATGTAACCGCTAGCGTTCTTTGAAGTGATACCGCCCCAATTGTTAGTAGCTAGGCCAATATTACCCGCGTGCCACATGACGTTCCCCCTGTAGCGAACATCAGTAAGATTAAGGTTTAAAACAGTAGTTAGGCCTACGGCATTACCTGCTGTCACTCCTGCGCCTAGCTCGAAGTTAAAACTAGGGTTAGACGTGCTGTCTGTATTAACCTCAATACGAGCAGCGTTGCCATTCTGCACAGGAACGCCTCTAGTGTGATTGAACGTAACATTTGAGTTGCCATAGCCATCGTTAGTGGCCAGTGCTGTTTTTCCGTTAAGACTCCCTATGACGTTGCCCGAAGTGAAAGAGTCACCTGAGCTTGGCATGTACCTGCTATTCGTTTCGTCTTTTGAGTAAACGCCAACGAAGTTACGCACAGCGCCCATATCCGAACAGAAACGAATATAGTTATCGGTCGTACTGTTCCTGAACGCTATTGCGCCCCCAATGGTATTTTGGTTGCCATAGGTAGACCTGAACAATCGTGCGTAAATGTCACCATTTGAATTCCGGCTGGCGATAGAGTTTGCATTTGCCCCATCAGAATAACCACGCCCGTCTAGCTTGCTTGAGTCGGCGGCCTTGCCTGACTTGCCAAGATACTTTGACGATAATGCAGTGCCATTCTCATAAAAGTTAACCGAGTGTATTTCTTTAAACTTCCATGAACTCGTACCTAGCAAGCTGTTGCCATTACTGTATGGTAGTAAGCCGCCGCTTGTAGATGGCACACGTAGCCATATGTTTGAAGATGCAGGATTATTGCCAGCGACCATGCGCGGGTATGAACTATTCCCTGATGTATCTAGTGCCACAAAACTAGGCTGTTCCTTGACCTCTGACCAGCGAACGTCCGTAATGAAACCACCACTAGACACCGTAGGCTCTGAAACAGAGATTGAGAATTGCAGCTTGCCCGCGTAATTGAACGTGGACGTGTTTGCAGGGTTAAACGTCATATTGGTGATAGTGAACTCATACGTGTACTCATTGCCCTTCGTTGGCGCGGGGAGTATCACTGTGTCCTCAAAATTGAACGACGTTCGGTATATTCTAAAGCCCTCATCTTCCTCCGAGTACGTAATGGTAGACTCTAATCGGATCTTAGATTGGCCGCTACTGAAATTGTAAGGCGCGCCATTTACCTTCATTTCTAGGTCGAAACGAACGTCTTTACTGTTTGCCACGTTCGGACCAACTACCGTAATAGTCATCTTCTGCGCGCTACCACCTGACTTCAACACAGGCACGGTAATCTTCTTGCCTTGGCCTATACCCGTTGACGACACCGACTTAGTACCACCTAAGATTTCAGCGTCGGGGTTCACACGAACAATGCCGTCTTTAAACGCTGGGTCAATCATATGCTCACGAACGGCGCCCGCTGGCAATGACAGATTATCCGATAGAAGCGTTAAGCCATCAACTGCTAAGCTACCACTGTCAATCGTTTCAGCCGACAAGCGTTGGATAGTCGCTTCGTCCAAGTACATGTAGTTTCTATCTTCTGAGAAGTAGAAAGGGAACTTAGACTTGTCCAGCTCTGAGCTACCATTCCAGTTTGGCGGTACAATCGCAATTTCATCGGCTTGGAAGTACAGCTTGCCGCCTGCCTCCGCGCCACTGCCATTAGCTAGCAGGTGAACACCTGATACTTTACCGTTGGCATCTGCTTTGATCACACGCTCGGCCTTTAACTCGCCCGTCTGTTGGTCAACATAGGCTTTAGACTCATCAGTGACAGCAGCTAGCGCACCACTATGGCTACTACGACTGTAAACAATGTCGCTAATATATACCGGTGGCATAGTGCCGCTGCCACCCATTTGCAAGAATGGGGTTGCACCGTTATAAGCCTCAAATGTATGCGTGTACGTTCCTTCCACATACACCCACTTACCCGAGCGGTCTGTTATACGAGCAGTTAATGGCCACTTAGACTGCTCTTGCCCGTCGATCATCATTCTTAGGCCAAGATTGAACGAAATATCTGTGTCAGTAGTGTATACCCACGCTGAAATGTAAATCTTATCGCCGACACTTATAGGGAACTGCGCATTGTAGTCATAGCAATCACGTGTCGTAAGCTTTAGAACATACGGTCGACCCGACAATGTTGGGATACCTACGGCCTTTGTCGAAACCACACTGCCCGCAGTCCAGCCACCACGACTTAAGTCCGCGCCGAACACACCGCGTGTAACTATGTTTGAACGGCTAAGGCTGACTTCATCTATTTTTGTAGCATGAGTAGCTGACGTGTTTTCAAGTGACGTGACACGCGAAGTTACTGCGTTTACTTTGCTATCCGCTGAGTTTGCTTTCGCCTGCGCCGCGTCCGCCTTATTAACCCCACTGGTCGCTTTAGTCTCAACCGAGCTAAGTCTTGACGCATGCCCTTCGCTCGTTTCCTCAAGCGTAGACACCTTGTTAGTAACAGCAGTGATTTTCTCATTCGCTTGGTCTGCCGAGTTTTGCGCGTTATTCGCTTTAGTTGTCGCTGAGTTAGCTGTGCTCTGCGCATTATTCGCTTTAGTAGTTGCTGAGTCAGCTGTACTCTGGGCGTTATTCGCTTTAGTCGTCGCTGAGTCGGCTGTACTTTGGGCGGCCTCCGCTTTGCTAACACCACTATTGGCCTTGGTCTCAACTGACGTTAGGCGAGAAGCATGACCCTCTTTTGCGACCTCAAGGACGCCTACCCTGCTCTCATTTTTTTCGGACTTTGTTTCTACCTCACTCAGCCTTGATGAATGATCCGATGCCGTAGTCTCAAGGGTTGAAACCCTAGACAGCGAAACATTACTAACAGCCTGAGCTTCGAACGCAGGGCGCAACGACGACTTATACCCAACTGCGTGGTACTCCCCTTCACTTATGTTAGTCCTGACAGCAAAAGGCGCACTACCGACGAAGAACATGCCATTAGGCGCGAGAACACCAGAGCTAGCTGCACCACTATGCGCACCGACATTTACCCTACCGCCTTTAACTGCTGTTATATCGTATGTACCGTGTAAGTTACCGTCTAAGTGGTAGACCTTAACAGAACACGGTTCCGCCGAGATAATAGAGAAGTCATAAACCGTGTGGGGTAAAAGGTATGTGTCACCCGCCATTTTTCGCGGGACACCCGTTTCCGCGTCAGTTCCAGCGCCATCGCCATAGTCGTACAGGTAGAATGGGTCGTCACTGTAGTAGTAGCCCGAGCCGTTATTATGAACCTGAGCGTCGCCCGTCTTTATGACACGAACGCCCTGAGACCCCGTAATGTATTCTCGCGAGGGAGCCTTAAAGGCCACGCTATCTGCGCCAACACCGTTAGTACCAACAGCAAGGATCGGTCTAGTCGCCTTAATGAAGAAATACTCTGTGCCACTTGGGCGATCAACCTCTATGGTTTTTACTGCGCCAGAGTCTAGTTTAATAGAGCTTGAGCCACTTATTGTATCGACCGCTGGGCTGCCATCTTTGTATGTTAGCTCGACCTCAGCATCACCGTAGACTGAAAGTAAGTTAGCTCTCTGTCTGCGTTCACCAGTGCTGCTACCCGAACGTGACACGGCCAACAGCTGGGTCGACGCAAACTGTGCAGGTGGCAGGACTTCACCCGACACGCCCACAAGGGCTACCGGTTTGTTAGACTCGACCTTATCCCCTTCTGTCAGACCACTTAGCGTACCCGTATCACCCTTGTCGGCCTCGACCGCAGCTCTACCATTGACGTATATGACCGTTTCATTCTCGAACGCACCGTACCTGATAGTGCCAATAAAGCCCATTACATAACGAGGGGCCATAGCGCCCATGCTAGCGAACTCGCTAATATCGTCGCTACCCTCAGTTAACGCCTTAAATTCAAGTTCCGACAGCCTTGTAGCCTTATCAGTGTCCGACGTTTCCAGCACACTTACGCGGGTAGAAACACTAGACACCTTAGTATTAGCATCATCAGCAGACGCTTGGGCGGCGTTCGCCTTATTTACGCCCGTAGTTGCCTTAGTTTCTACGTTTGTTAAACGTGACGCGTGGCCTTCGCTAGATTCCTCTAGTACAGAGACACGGTTAGTGACAGTCGTAATCTTCGAATTGGCCTCATTTGCAGACGACTGTGCTGCGTTCGCCTTGCTAACCCCACTATTTGCCGTGCTTTGTGCGTTATCTGCTTTAGTGACAGCCGACGTAGCTTTGGTTTCCACGTTTGTTAAACGTGACGCATGGCCTTCACTCGTATCTTCTAAAGTAGAAACACGGTTTGTTACCGCTGTTACCTTTGTATTTGCGCTGTCCGCCGTTTCCTGAGCGTTATCCGCCGCAGTTTGCGCAGCATTTGCTTTAGATACACCGCTGTTTGCAGTGCTTTGGGCAGCATTCGCCTTAGATACACCACTATCCGCTGTACTTTGGGCTGCATCCGCTTTTGATACAGCAGTTGTAGCTTTCGTTTCAACATTAGTTAAACGTGACGCATGGCCTGTGCTAGTAGACTCAAGGGTCTGTACAGACGAACCTAAATCACCTCCGCGTAGCTCTATTCTAAGTATCTTGCCGCCATCAGATGACGACCAGAACGCGACCTCATTATCACCTTGTTGTGCGTCAACAAGGTACTCAAACCATTTAGTTTGCTCATTAGAGCCTTTAGGTAGAGGTGACACCTCCGTACCGTTGAACGCCACATGGAGTCCGCCCTCTGCATCCCACAGTTTTAGACGAAGTGCGGCTTTGCCAGCGTACCCACAAGCAAGCGTAAATTTATTAGCACCCTCGTAGCTGCTATTTCCAGTCCAACCGATATTTGGTGACAATGCGCTTTGGATGCGAGAACCCGATAGTTGCTCAAGGTTTACAGACTCGACATTAGTTAGCCTCGTCGCATGAGAGTTACTTGTACTCTCAAGCGAACTAACACGGTTAGAGTTAGTGTTCGCCTTACTCTCCGCATTAGAAGCCTTAGTCTCAACGTTTGTTAAACGTGATGCATGGCCTTCGCTAGTTTCTTCAAGTGAACCGACCCTGTTAGTCACAGAGCTTACTTTTGTATTCGCACTATCCGCTGAGTCTTGGGCTGCGTCGGCCTTGTTAACCGCCGTAGTAGCCTTGGTCTCAACATTCGTTAAACGTGACGCATGACCTTCGCTGGTTTCTTCCAGTGATGTTACACGGTTCGTGACAGCCGTAACCTTCGTGTTCGCGCTATTAGCCGTACTTTGGGCTGCATCTGCCTTAGACACACCGCTGTTCGCTGTGCTTTGCGCATTATCTGCCTTAGTGACAGCGCTAGTCGCCTTAGTTTCTACATTCGTTAGACGTGACGCATGGCCTTCACTAGTTTCTTCTAAGGTAGAAACACGGTTAGTAACCGCCGTTACCTTAGTATTTGCCGTGTTAGCCGAAGATTGAGCTGCATTAGCTTTAGCTACACCACTGTCCGCCATAGACTGTGCAGCATTCGCTTTATTAACACCCGTTGTAGCTTTGGTTTCTACGTTTGTTAGACGTGACGCATGGCCTTCACTGGTCTCTTCTAAAGTAGAAACACGGTTAGTTACTTCGCTAACACTCTCGTTTGCCTCATCGGCAGAGGCTTGTGCAGCATTCGCTTTGTTAACACCCGTTGTGGCTTTGGTCTCTACGTTCGTTAAACGTGACGCATGGCCTTCGCTAGTTTCTTCAAGTGTAGAAACACGGTTTGTTACCTCACTAACGCCACTATTCGCTGCATCAGCAGACGCTTGTGCGGCATTTGCTTTATTGACACCCGTTGTAGCTTTGGTTTCTACATTCGTTAAACGTGATGCATGACCCTCACTAGTTTCTTCTAAAGTAGAAACACGGTTAGTTACTTCGCCAACCGCTTCATTAGCGGTATCAGCAGACGCTTGTGCGGCATTTGCTTTATTGATACCCGTTGTGGCTTTGGTCTCCACATTTGTTAAACGTGACGCATGGCCTTCGCTAGTTTCTTCTAACGTTGAAACACGGTTAGTTACTTCGCTCACACCGCTATTCGCTGCATCAGCAGACGCTTGAGCCGCATTCGCTTTATTGATACCCGTTGTAGCCTTTGTTTCTACGTTTGTTAAACGTGACGCATGACCTTCGCTAGTTTCCTCTAAAGTTGAAACACGGTTAGTTACTTCACCAACCGCTTCATTAGCGGTATCAGCAGACGCTTGTGCAGCATTAGCTTTATTAACACCCGTTGTAGCTTTGGTTTCCACATTCGTTAAACGTGATGCATGACCCTTACTAGTTTCTTCAAGTGTAGAGACTTTAGACTCAGTATCGCTCGCCTTCGTTTCCACGTTAGTAAGTCGAGTCGCATGCGCTAGCGTTGTCTCTTCGACTGTAGCTACACGGTTCTGCGTGTTAGTTGCCTTAGTCTCTACGTTAGTAAGGCGTGACGAATGGCTAGACGACGTAGACTCAAGCGTCGCTATCTTAGAATCTGCCTCTTCGCCTCGTGTTTCAAGCGTTCGGATCAAGCTAGCATTCTCTGCGTCAGCTTCTTCTAACGTTTTGATAGTGGCAAACGCTTCACCATCCCAAACACCAAGACTAGACAACCGTGTAGCCTGTTCGCCCGACGTTGACTCTAGTGAGGCCACTCGTGCGCGGGTACTGCCATCATTAGTCTCAAGTACAGAGATTTTTTGCGCTTGTTCATCAGTGGCGTTTTCGAGCTGCGTTATAGACGAACCCTGTTCCCCGCTTAGACTTGTCAGATTAAGTAGGTCATTCTCGACCTCACCGATTCGACCCGAAGCCGCTGCTAAAGAGCTATCAACACGGTCGAACTCACTATTCATCGACGTGGTGATAGACGTTAGTGACGAATCGACACCATTCAGCTTAGTATCAATACGCGACACATGGCCTGCGGTGCTAGCATCCAGATCTTGTATTTGCTTCGAAAGGCTACCGTCTAAGTCTTGTACCTTGCCAGACAGCGTTGCGTCTAAGTCTTGCACTTGACCGGACAGCGTTGTGTCCAAATCACCGATAGACTGATTCAACGAGTCAACAGAGTTTGAAAAGTCTACTTGCGCGGCTTGAAGGGCTTGATTCAGAGCTGTATCCGCCGCTTTTAATCGGGAGTCAGCGTCCGCTAAAGCTTGCTCGACCGCAGACAGGCCGTCATTAACATCAGACAGCGAGCTATTGTAACTGTTCTGCTTTTCTAGGATTTCATCGAGGACTTCGGGGTCTACGTCTTGGCCGTCTTTACCATCCGCGCCCTTGATTAGAGACCAATCATAAAGCGACGGGTCTGAAAGGTCGGGTTCTTCTGTTCGTTGGCCTACGGCGAAGCCAATGTATTCTTTGCCTTCTGGGGAGAGGACTATACCGTTACCGAGCGCGTCATCAGCGTATGCTTTCCAAACATGGTAGGCTGGGCCTTGAGCTTCGGCAGTTAGGTCGATTAAGTGCCAAACACCATCTAACCTAGCATACAACGCGGTGTGGTCACTCCACACCCCGTCTTGTTTTATCTTTATTGACGAGACTCGTTGCCAAGTCCCGTTTATTTTTATAGCCGACATTGCGGGTTTCCATTAGGGGGCTGCGACAATCCAAATGTCACCATCTTTACCCTGCCCCGCGCTTGGGGCTGTGGTAGAGACAGTAACGCGATTACCTAGCTTCTCTAATGTATCACTGACCTGCGCTGCAAGTCGTGTGTTTGTGGTTGCTGACACGCTGCGCATAATACCATATAACACATTGGTTTTTGTAGTTAAGTTGTATGGTTTATCGATGCGGATTGTCGAGTCATCAATAACCTCCATTACCTCATAAACACGTGTATCAAGGACGAACATATCCCCCTCAGCGGGCTTGTTTGCAGCCGATGCCCAATACGTACCGATGCCCTCAACAATGTCACTATCTTTAGTTAGATTAACAACACCCGTTCTGTACCATTTACTCATTAATTTTTCCTCTAGTAGTGAAGGCCAGACACATCTTTGAACGTGCTGCCTGTCTTAAATACGTCCGCAACAATCGCTGATTGCTGCACTAAAATGTTATCGTTTACGTCTGGCCTAAGCTCTACGGCAAATGTATGTTCCGCAGTGCCTTTAGGGATATGACAGCCCATCTGCACTGTCACCGACCCTTCTTCCTCAACGTTGTGCGAATGGAACTTCTGCACAACAGAGCCATCGAGCCTTAGATAAACGTCAAAGTTACTCGTAGAGCCACCGCCGCCTTGGTGGTCTAGCGCAATACCACTAATCACAAGTACGCGTTCTTCGGTCGCACCTAAAAGACCAGGGCTGATTGTTCCTTGGATCAGGATGTAAACCTCTCTAGGACCAACCTCAATCTCGCGATCAACAACGATTACCGTTCGGTCAACAATATCGCCCTCAATATTCTGCGCGTATAACGTACCCTCTATCGTGCAAGACTCATCAATCCGCACATTTTCAAGGTATCCGCTCTTGGCCGCTACGTTACCCTCGAAGAAGCCGTCACGGGTTCGCATGATTCCATCTTGGCTAACTGAGAACTTGTCGCCAATTGTCAACGTAGCACCGTCAATCGAACCACCAGTAATGCTAGGTGATGAGAACGAAAGACCCACTTTAACGCGCTCCGCTACGATGTTAGCGGCCAGCAAGTTGTATATCTCTGCATCTTGAATAAACGCTTTGTCTATAACCGTTTTGCCGTCTTTGATGATGAACGGGAACACATTTTCATTGCCCCCCGTTACCGCGAAGGTCTGCGCGTCGACAACAAAGCTCGTTTGAGTGCCGTCGTTTAGGAAACCCACGCCACCTTGGAGGCCAGCGACACTTGTTTTTACACCCCATTGCGCTTCATAGATTCCACCTTGTGATGCGGTAGTGCTAGCCAATTGCTGAAGGCTTACGTTTGTGCCGTCGTAGTCAACAGTGAAGTTTCTAATAGCCTGTGCAATAGCCCCTTCCGAGCTACTAAGCACCGTATCGAACTCAGTTATTTTAGCGTCAACTATTTTACCGAGGTCATTCTCCCACTTGGATTCAAGCTCTTGGATACGCAGCACATAAGCTTCGTCCGCGTTGACCGCCGCATGTATGCCCCCCGACAGGCGAGCATAGTTTTTAGCGAATTGCTGCTGAATGCTCTCTGTCTGCGTGTGCTTCGACAATGCCTCGCTCATAGCTTGCTCGGCCAGCATATCGCTGAGCGTAGCGCTTCCGTTGATCAAATCAGCAAGCCCTGAGTCACCTAAACCGCTGCCTTGGAGCGTTCGGTTTATGGTGTCCATTATGCTCAGGTCACTGCGCAGCCACTTAAAGTTGTTGCTGTCCGCGACTTCCTCGCTGAACCTAACCAGCACTTGCTCTGGGCTTTCAGACGTACTAGCACGTGTACCCTCTGGCGAGCTTATATCACCCGCTTGGTAATCACGGTTTAAGTGCCTAGCCCAATAAACAAAAGTTCTAGCTGGCTCAACCAAGTCAGAGAAGAAACCCGTTGCCGACGTACCAACGTATTCAGCCTCGCTGAACACTGGCGTAGCCGTTAGGTCATCAGTCACATCAACGCGATAAATCTCTGTAGCCGCGTACCAATCGGCCTTTGGCCTATCCCACTCAAGACCTACCATGTTGAACATGCCGAATGCCGCAAAGTTAGTTGGCTTCGTCGGCATAGGGTCATTAAACGCCGTAACAACGCCTGTCGCGGATTTTGTAGCGACAGACGATAAATCATCAGTACCTATCGCTTTCTTTAAATCTCTGAACGTTACAGCTCGATCTAGCGTGTTACCACGCCCCATACCCGCCTGTATTTGGACAGTTTCACGTAACGAGTTAAGGAACTGTGAAACAGAGCGAGATACGTCTTTAGGAACAGGTGGTAAAGCTCGACTCATACAAGCTCCTCCGGTGATTGCGCAAGCTGAATGTCACGAACCTCTAACTTAGCCGCTTGGCTTATTGGTTCGACAGCCGTTCGCCATCTAAAGGCACGACTGTTAAACGGCAGGTAGAAAAACGATGGGCTTTCCACAAGCTTCGTATAGGCCACGGTCTCACCCGTTGTGGCATGGTCATACTCCACACGCACTTTAACGGGGTACGTGTTGGCTCGTACCTTCGCGATATTGAAGCAAACAGGGTCATTGAACAGGTATGTTTTTGACTCCCAGCCTAATTCCATGAACCCATCTTCTGACGAATCAAAAAGCATCAACTCACGGGTATCACTATCAACGTAAGCTAGGTCATTTGTCTCCTCTAGCTCAACGAAGGACTCAGCTCTTAGGTCTACCGTTCTAATACCCGCATTTGGGTCTAGCGCATCAAACACGAGCGTTTTATCCACCGTCGGGCAGCGAACAAAAACCTTGTTATCGTAGTTACCAAGTATCATTGTGCTTGGGTCAAGCTTGCGCCACGAGTCATTGTCTATAAAACCTGTACTCACGTTAGCAATCGCGTAGCCCTCGATACGGTGCAGCCCTGTTTCACTAGTAAAGTAGACAGCGCCCGCGACCTCAGTCGAACCTTGTGGGCTTGAGCAAGGAACGGGGTCTGCAAGACGTGCCGCGTCCATCGACTCAGGGTGAACACCTTGCACCACATAAGGCACACCCGTCGTTAGCACAACAAGGTTTGAACCCGAAGTCTCGATTGTCACAATGTCCTCTTGGAATACCTTGTAATACTTGACAGGCCACGCGTAGAAAGCGTCTGGCTCAGCAAAGCACAAGATACGTTTATTGTGCCCCACAAGAATATCTGAACCCATAACAACGACCTTTTGCATTGGTCCATTCGGGTAAAGCTCCGTGTTCAAGTCTGGCGCGCCCACCCAATCTTCATTGATAGGTGAGTCCAATAAGTCACCGCTGTACGTTGTGTCTGTGTAGGTGTTCTGCGTCGCTGGAATTTCAGCAACGAACTGGTAGACAGCCGTACCTGAACTCGCTAGGTTCGTTCTGAATATGCGAATTTTTGCGTTTGTTCCGCGCAATGGATCAGTAAGCAAAAGACTATCTGGCGGCGTAGGGAAAGTGAGCGTAACCGCCGTTGTATTTACGTACTCCCATTCTCGGATTTTTACTATATCCGTAGGGTCTGCCAACGCGCTCAAACGCCCCCAAGCGTCAACATAGCAGTAAGAGTATGCAACTTCTGAGTAGTCATACTCACTGTCCTCTGGGTCTTGGTAAGGCTTCAGGCCGACGATGCCATCACCATCAGTGTCACCCGTTGAGTCTACGCCCTCCTCTTGGGGTTCGTAGTACCAATGCTCAGCATCACCAGTGATAACAGAGTCGATTTTGTCAGGAACTGGTACATTCAACGGGTACGTAACCGCAGGATAAGGACCACTGCCCTCCTCTGCATTTAGGTTATACACGACCCGTGGTTCACTATTGGCCGAAGCAAACAGTGCGTAGTCGTAAGCGTCATTCTTGAGTGGCGCATTAACAGCATACGTAATCTCAGGCCATGTAAACCATTGGTCACGGTACTTGTGCATAGACTTAGTATCACTACGACCAAAGCTGCCCAATGATGTAGGGAGCGCCCACGGTTCTAAGATTCCCCGCTCTGACTTAGTGTTGTTCGACAACGTAGCGTAGCCATCTGGCAATTGCTCATCGTCGAACTTAGGCGCAGTGCCTAGAAAAGCATTAAACAGAATTTTCATTAATGATACGTCCAACTAACAGGTTCGCTCGACACGCGCCAGTCGATATGCAGGAACGAGTTAGCAAAGCCGAAGCCCTTTGCGCCCAGCTTTAACGCAAGCTCAACAATCTGCATTCGTTTTACGCCCCACGGCACATAAATATCAAAAGCGACACCTTTGAAGTGTTGACCTGGTTGTTCTTTTTTCGCCTCTTCGGGGTGTCTAGCACAGCGGTAGGCGCTCGTTAACGCAAGAGGACCAACCTCATCACGAATTTTTTGAAGCATCCGCAGCGCATATGGATCACATTCGTTCTCCACTTCACCTTTGCAGAAGTCACATTTACAGCGTAGCTCCGAAGGCTTGAAGTTTTTTGTTCTTGGTTCTGCCATGAAAAAGCCCCATAAATATTAGTGTTACTTATGGGGCATTATAACAGTATTACTGTTTTATTTAATTAAATTCTTGACCGACTCGTTGATAGGCTTAGCCATCCAAGGTATCTGGTTAGCCAGCGGCACAACACGGCTCGGCTGCATTTCAAGTGTCGCCACATCAACAGCAAACTGAGCGGTTGGTCCCATAGCGGCCACGACAGGGTGATTACCATAGGTTGTACCAGCGTAGATAGATTCGGCCATCGTTGCGGGTCCGAGTAGGCCAGTAGCCGCGAGAACACTGCCGCCCCAATCCACCAAGTCACGCTCACCCTGCCACTTAGGGCGGCCAAACGGATATCTAATCTGCTCGCGTATAAGCTCCGCAATTAGTGCCAATGGGAGGGCAACCGCCGCTGTAACGGCTACTGCTTTCCAAGGATCGACACTTGAACTTCTGTCCTTAAACCCTTTAGCCAACGACTTGTGTACGTTGTCATAGAACCCGTAGAAGAACTTTTTAAGGGTAGTCACGAGTAAGAAACGCGGATCATTTGCCACAAGCGGTAGCTGCGTAGAACGTGGGTTAGTCACGGCCTCATTAACGAACTGGTGAACCGCATCACGGTAACGTTTACCAGCTGGGCTTGTTAAGTCTGCGTCCGATGCGAATGCTTTAACGTCTGCCGCAGTTACGCCTAGCTCTTTTAAGCGCTTCTCCCCATCAGCCCCATCTTCCACGGCACGAACAAGGTAGCGTTCAGCCGCCTTAGTCGCTATTGCACGTGTCATTTTGGTCACATAGTTTTGGCCGTTGTACTTGAACACAAAGGCTTGGATACCTTGTGAGATACGACCCATAGTTAAGTCGTTCATGTTGTACATTTCTTGTAGCGAGTGCTCGATAGCGTCATCGGTGATAATGTCAAAATCGCGAGCGACCTTAAACATTTTCTCTCGCCCTACCCCCGTTAAAACGCTCTTGGCGTCGTCCAGCATTCCTTTAGTATCGCCACGCATACGAGAGTATGTTGCCGCTACCTCTGGCACACTCGCTAGGCCAGTGAACCACAGCACCGTAGCCGACTGAAAAGCTAAAGCAGCAGAGTTAAGGTTACGTAGTATAGGCGACATGTTCATGCCTAAACGCCCCGTAACGCCCTGATACAACTTAGCGAACTCCTGACGATTGCCCGTATGCACCTCGCTCTGTATGCGATTGAACTCTGCATTAGAATCCCACTTACCGTTTTTAACGCCGCCATGCGTCTCATTCCATGCAGCCCAGCTAGTTGACGAGTTAACAAGGCGGAGTAAGTGTCTCGGTGCGTCTGTATCCACGTATCCACCTTCCTTTAGCTTCTCGTAAAGTGGCTCTAGCACCCTACGCCCCGACCTTGGTTGATTGCTAAGCTCCGGCCTAATTGCGTACTCTGGGTATCCTCGACCGTCCAGTATTGAGTCAAGCGTCGCCTCTGGGTTCTTAACTCCCGCCTCACGAAGTATGGACAAGAAACCTGCTCTGTTTCGTTCAACAGCATGCAAGTCTAGGTGGACCTTAGATGCTACAGGCTTGAAGTTTTTATCATGTTTTCTAACGTACGCATTTAGCTGTGCTATGAAAGCCTCGTACTTCTCACGCTCGGGACTTTTAACCTTGTTAATAGAGTCCTCGTAGCCCTTCTGAATCGCCTTATTGTCTCCTACTTCCTTGCCAATACGTGACGCGAAATACTCCGTAGCGTTTCGTTGTAGTGCAGTGAACCTGTCCGCCCTCGCCGCAGCATCTGGGTGAATGCGAGCTAGACGTGTGCGCGTCATCTCAAAGAAACGGAACATAGACTTTCTAGCTAGTCCACGGTTGCGCTTAACCACTTTCTTTAGCTTGCGGTTTAGCTGAATTTTGCGGCCTTTGCTCAAGTCCGTGCCTTCTCCAACTTCTGTATCCTTGTAGCTTTTAAGCGCTAACTCAGCCACCTCTAATTTACGTTTGGCCTCCGCTACTAGTTTCGCCTTAACATCAACACCGTCTGCTGAAACTCTATCAGGCCTCCTTACGGCAAGTTGGTAATCTGCTTTTGCCGACTCTACACTTTGTTCAAGTGACCTTCTAATAGCCGTTTGCGCTCCGCCACCACTTTTGTCCTTGCGCTTGGTCTTACGTAACACGCCTCGCGTACTGTTAGCCGTAGAGACTTCATCGCGGTTCGCTATCTCATCATCAACACGCGCCGTGTCGATAGTTAGCTCCCCACCTTCTTTGGCCGCTTGCTCGAAGTCCTTATCAAACACTCTATTTTTGGCATCCAGCAGTATCTCATCGCCGCGTTCCTCAGTGATTTTATCCTCGTTCACAGCCTTTGAGACCAATGAAGCAATATCGTCATAGGACACTTCATCACGGTACACGTTGCCTATATCTTCTGGCATTAAGTCCGACAGCGTTCGGCTCGACCTCAAGTTGTGCTCAATTGACGAAGTAAGAGAAACCAGCTCTTTAGGCAGTAAATCACCCACCGCTACGGCGTTCTCAGCCGCTGCAATGATCGTACTGAACTCTGGCTTATCTGACAGCTTAATGCCTATTCTACGCAGCAGAGAGCGCTTATCTCTGTCCACATGCTTAGGCTGGACAACATCAACTTTCGTACTGCGCTTTTTGCCTTTGTAGTTAAGGCCGTTGCGGATAGACCCCATAGTTACAGATGCCAGTTTATCGCCACCAACACGGTACACTACAGCGCTATCGCGAATAGTATCTAGGTTAAAGCTAAACATTGGGCGGCCATCATCAAGGCGTAGGTCGGCCAACGCTGAAATACCACTTAGCACCGCAGTAGCAAGCTCTTCGTTGAGATTTATGTCGCCGTCATTAAGGTCAATTTTGTCCTCACGCAATGCCCATCGAGTAACAGCGTCCAAGTCAACATTAAGTGGTTTACCCGATTCATTGTCACGTACCACAAGGCCGCGATCACTTCGCTTCTCACCTGAACGTGCGCGAGCTGACCTGTATAGCTTGTTGTTCGCGAACGAATTACGCGCCGCCGAAGCTAGGCGCTCACTAGGTGTCATTTTCACTTCACCAATTGTCGCCTCTTTGGGCATAATCCCCGTCTTTTCTAACAGCTTGCCAAACGCTTCTAAATCATCGTTCTCCAAGTGCTCTTTGAGTCGGTTAACCGTGCCTTTCGATAAGTGGCGAGTATCTGGGCGTTTTTCTTGGTCGCCATAGGTGAACAATGGTTTGCTCGTATCGAACTGAACAAACTGGTTGTCCTTGGTCGTTTTCTGGTTATCAATAGCCTTGCGCTTGCGGGTTCGCTTAGGCAGGCGGTCTCCAAGGGCTGCTTCGCGCTCTGTAGGTTTTACAGTTTCGCGCATGAACTTAACAAGAGCCGCGTTATTCATACCCTTGATTTTCTTTAGCTCTTTATAGACACGCTCGGCCATTTGCGTTCTGCGGGTGTAGTTGGCCGCAACCTCTAGGTCATTATCGCCGGTGTCCACAACACTCTGAACATCACCAACGTTTCGCTCATCGCCGTTCTCATCACGCTCACTGTACGCAACTTGCTGGTCTGTGCGCTCACCCATTTCACGTTGAGACTTCGTTGCTGCGGTCTCCTCGTACATTGAATCCACCGCCTTGCGGAACGACTGAATGAACTCGAACTTATCAACACGCGCCTGTAGCTCATCGATTTGCTTAACTATATCTTTATTATCAGCGAACTTAGCGCGCTGTTTTAACGTGTTACGCGCAGTATCGGACAATTTAGACGGGTCAACCGCGTCACCATCTTTAACGAACTTACGGTACTGGTCATGCGATTCCAGCAATTTACCCATATCACCATCACTGGCCGTACGTGTTCCAAGCTCTTGCTTAAGATACTCAACCTTGCCCTCAGTGGTGGTCGGCTTCTGCGCTTTCTTCTTCGCCTTGGGTTTATCTGGCTTAGTACCTTCAATGCTGCTATCAACAATCTTGTTCAGTAGAGTAAGCTTGTCGGCCTCAAGCGAACCTGACGACTCGAAGTCATAGTGTTGGCCTACCTCGGCTAGTTGTTTTGCATTCTTAGCCACCTCGACAGCGAATATATCTCTAGCGGCTTGTGTATTCTTGCCTTTGCCCTGAATAACACTTCTGATGCGGACTTTAAGCTTGTCCTTCGCGTTATCCAGCAAAGCCATCGCTTCGTCGATTTCTTCTTTGCTTGGCTTGCGGCCTTCTTTGATCCAATCTGGGGCACTTTTTACGACACCTTTTGGCTTTTCTTTAGGCGCTTCACCTTCTGGAATCTTAACAGTCGGCGCGTTCTCAATTGACTTCTCGACTTGCGCTTCTTTCTTGATACGTTCACGGTTCTTTATTCGGTCGCGTTTGATTTTGCTGTAGTCACGAAACATGGCGCGACCATCGAATTGGTTAGCATTGCGATACACAATGTTATTGAACTCTGGGTTGATAGACCCTAACGCCGCTCTTAACGCGGTATCCGTGCTTTCTTCCTCAGCCTCGGTTAAACGGTTGCGTTCTTGCTCAGTCAGCTTGAGTTTACCATCACGAGACAGACGAACTACTTGCTTAAATACACGGGCAAGTGCCTCATCACCACGAGCCTTGTCATAACCGCCACTTAGCGGAGTGCTTGCGCCATAGTGACTATCAGCGGCGTAGCGCGCTAATTCCTCATTTGTTAGTGTGCCATTATCAATAAGCGCTCCTACCTGAGACTCATTAAGCGGCTTACCTTTTGGTTCAAGTATTTCGCGTAGCTCATCGTAGCGGTCACTGCTTAGGTTTGGCACATCACGGGCAGTTAGCGAATCAAATTGGCCTTGGCCTACGACTCCCGTATCATCTGTTTCTACCTTGGCATTCGGTTTGCTTTTAGGGCGTTTTTTAGCTGCTCGCTCAACACTCTGCTCAAGCGAGTCGTCACTTGAAAATGGAACACCGTCGTCCTCTACTTCCTCAACAGTGTCAGCCCTCCAGCCATCAGCATTTACTTGTTCGCCCTCTGCATCTGCCCCCTGACGAGCTTGGTTGTACTCGCGCATGAAGCCAACAGCATTACCCGCTGTAGATGCGATACCACCCATAGCACCACCGCCGATAACAGCTCGGATACCCGCTTCAACAGCGTCGCGCGTTTCTAGTCTCCACTCATCATCGCCTACCTCTGTGGCGATAATCTCATCAGTTATAACTTGCGCCGTTTCAGTAACGCCCTCTGCCGCAGCACCGATTGCCGTGGTGCCTAAAACATCTTTTAAACGCTTAGCAACAGACGGCTTCGATAGCGCATCCATCACTGGTTTTGCAGCCTCATCGGACAGGCCAGTAGCTTTGAGCGATTTACCAAGCACAGCAACGAAAGGCAGTGCATTTAGCGCAGCGCCAGCAGCACCCGATAGTGTCGCGGCCTCTGTGTGCTCACCCTCACCTGTGCTGTCCAAACGGTTCTCCATAGCACCCGCAGACTGTACGAACCCAGATAACGCGGGGCCAGCGTATAGGCCAGCTTTCGCACCTTTCATGAGCGCTCGACCAGCGGTAGCTCGCATAGCCCCCATTAGCCCGACACCCGCAGCAGCACCTGCGCCACCTGTCACTGCACCGACTGCCACAGTACCAGCAGTAGCTAACGCATCAACTATAAGACCAGGGGCGGCCTCGCCTAGAGTTTCGACCACATAGTCTAAAGCATCACTAAAGCCCTCAATCTTGTCTACAGACTCGAATTTACGCTTGTTAAGAGCCGCATCAACACCGTGCCTACGCGCAATCTCCCGACCCTCGGCAGCCCATTCCTCATTGCCGACCATTTCACCGATATAGTTAAGCGCGCCACCTAGCGCCGCTTTTGTTTCATCAGTACCACGGTCAAATGCACGTTCAAACGTTGAGCGTCGGTCGTACACTTTAGACTCTAAAACCGCATTTTCCCACGGCCTGAACTCATCGTTGCTCTCACGGATTTTCTGGCCTACTGCGTTCATCTTCTCGTCACTTGACGGAGCATAGCCCAACGCTCGACGGGCAATGCCAAGCATTTCAGCCTGCGTGGCGTCGACACTTCTATCTGGTGCAGCCGCACCCGACTCAACCATGCGCGACGCAATGTCATTGCCATTCTTATCATACATACGTGACAGTGGGCGCTTGTACCGTCCTCGTTCATTGCCTTTTACAACGTAGCCACCTTCATCAAGCACACCCTGCGTTACGGCCTGCGCGTCACTTGCGTTTGGGTGGTCGTCATTACGCCAATCATGCGGCTTTTCCACAGTGTTAAAGCCCTCGAAGCGCGCATCTTTTGGCTCACCGATACCGCCACTATCGCCATCCCGTAGCTCAACATCATCAATTGCGTCCTCTGGTTTGTTCTTGGCAAAGTCTCCTCTACGCTCGCCCCTTCGGATCAACTCATCTATGAAATCACTCATACTTATAAAAAAATCCCTAACACAATTAAGTGATAGGGATTTTAACATTATTACTACTATATTTTTTAGTAGTGTTACTAATTTTTATAAAGGTACGTTTCCTTAAATAGCTCGTCGAAATCGCGTTGGGCTGCTTCATTCCACTGGCCGCCCTTTTGCTCGAACTCCGCACGATCCTCGTTGTACCTGTCGTTATAAACGTCTCTGACTTCACTAACGCCAAGTCCTGAGTACGCGCTAACAGCTTTGATTGTATTAGCCGTTTCGGGCTTATACTTAGCCTCAACCGCTGTTATGTAAGGCGTAACACTCATCACCGTTAACTCAGCATTTGGCTCAGCACGAAGATAAGACTCAATACCATGCGACCACATTGCGGCAAATTCTGGCGTACTCATAGCCTCAACACTGTAGCGGCCATTAGCCATAAAGCGGTCAGCAAGGATATTAATTTGTGACTCAAGCCCTTTGATTTGCGCAGGTTTGTAGCCTCGAATGCTACCAATATAACCAGCGACCGACGCGCCAACATCACCGAGGTACTTACGTGTGTCTTTAAGCGCTTTTTGCTGTGACTCTACATTGGTGGTTGTAGCTTTTGCCGCCGCCACTTGAGCGTTAAGCAGCTCTTTACGCGCCTTAATTACCTTAGCGTTAGCGTTCGCCTGCACCTCATAAATATCGGCTCTGTGCTTCTCAATATCATGCGTACTGAAACGCATATCGCCCGTATCCATGTAGTTACGCATTTGCTTTTCGTTGATATTACCCGTTAGATACAGCTCGCCGACAACAGCTGCGCGCTTGCGCTTAGCCGCATACTTGTCCTTAATGGCCTGCATCTTCTGCTCAACGTCCTCAACCTGTGCAATTGGCTCTAGGGCGCGATTCACCTTTGGCAGTGCTTCACCTGATTGGTCAATCGCTTCCTTAGTCTTGGCTAAGTCCTCAGCTCCCTCGGGAGTGCTAACCTTATTGCTCGGCGTAACTTTCGCAACATCACCCTTAAACGATGCCCTCGCAGAGTCACCGTGCGCCTTTTTACCGAAAGCTTTTTCCAGCGCAGCAACACGGCCACTAACACCAGCTAAACGACGAGTGCCCTCCCGCTTAGCCTCATTCGCGGCCTCTTGCCTCGCAGCTGAACGATTGAGGTTTTCTTCAGTAGGAACATCCTCATCCGGTGAAACCTGCTTATCCTGCGCAACATTTAGCAAACCTTGCTGCTTGAGGTTTTCCTTAAACTCATCGCGTGAAGCCTCGCGCACAACACCGTTCTCGTCCGCAGTAAAACTCGCGCGTACATAAGCTGCATGGTGCTCAGGGGCTATGCCGTTTTGTTCCGCGACCTCAATACTTTTAGCAGCGTGAGCCTGTAGGCGACTTAAATCTTCCTCCTTGGCTCGCAAAGGCGTACTCGTGTTGTCGTTTGGGTTTACGGTTAATGGCGCTCGTTTGCCGTTAGACTTAAGCACACCAAACGACACCGTACCATCACCATTGCTGGCTACTTCTATGTCGCCGCCATCGCGCGTTAACGCACGATTAAACCTGTTCAGCTCCGCCCGTTCCTGCTCGTCAATTGAAGCCGTAACATCATCAACATAGCCTTGTCGTGCGTCCCTTAATCGCTGGCGCTCATCAGCTATTCTTTGGCGCTCAGCCTCTTTGTGGTCATACTCGCTCATCTGGCGCTCAAACAAGGCACTACTGCGCTCATCAGCTAGTCGCTGGCGTCGCATGTTCTCTGCGTCTAAGCGTTCTTGTCGCTCACGCTGGTACTCACGTTCTTCGCGTCTTTCCGCATATTGTGCATACTGGCCTATCGCATTAATAATAGCCGAACCATCACGCATTCCATAACCTGCCATTTTAACCTCCTATCATTCCGCCTGCTGCGCTACCAATTGACGCACCCGCAGCCGCACCCGCTGGGCCACCAAATACCCCGCCAATTACACCACCGGCCACGGCACCAACTTGTGACATGAAGCCACCTTTAGCCGCTTTGTAGGCCGCATCACGCTGCTCTTTAGCTTGGTATGCTTGCGACATTGAAGCCGTACCAGATGACTGTAACTGCTCACTGATAGACATAAGTTGCGTACGAGCCGCCTGCTGCTTAACGCGCTGGTCCTCATACGCCTGCGTCATGGTGGCCGAACGTGAAGCCGCAACAGTACGGTTTTGACCTCGATTGATCGCATTACGCTGCGAAGCAAGCTGACCTCCCATGCTGTAGCCCAATTGTCTATTCGCTACCTCAGTTGTTTTAGCATTTAAGTTCTCGCTGAGTGACCTTGACCTATCAACAATCGATGTACTCTCACTCTCGGCTAGTAAGTCGTTAATGATAGGTAGCGTATTTTGCTCATAATCCGTGATTTGGTTCTGATACATACGCTCAAGCTCAGCCTCATAATCAAGCTCCGAAGCAGCCGCCGTTTTCGCCTTGTTGATCATATTATTGACCACCGAAGCTGTAGACGACTGCGATATGCTGCTCATGCTCCAAGGTAAACCAGAATATTGGGTATTGTTCGAGCTGGCGTCGCTAGTAGTTGTTGCCATTATTCTAACGCTCCTAAAATATCCGCGACACTTGCGTTAGCGTCATTCCCCGACGTTTTGCCTTTATCGCTTTTACCACTCTTTTCGGAATCCGTGCCGTACATGTAAACCTGCGCGCCTGCGCCAATCAAATCAAAGACTGCTTGTTTTTTCTTGTTGTCCTCAACGAAGTCACTCATTGAACGCTGATGGCCTTCTGCCCCCATGCTACGGGCAACTCGCTCTGTGCTTGACGTATCACGGCGGACAATATCGCCTTCTGCATCATAAGAACGCCCACCTTTACCCGTCGCTGCGATACCCGCAGACTTAACATCAACACCGCCATCTACAGTCTTGTATGAACCCTGTCGACGGCTCTGCTGTAGACGTTCCTTGCTGACTTTAGCAGACTCTGCACCCACACGAGCCATAAGCTGCGAGCGGTTGTCACGTCTATTTGAGGCCATGAACGAATCTCGTGTAGCCTCTTTAACTTTTGAACCCTCGTCAAACATTCTTGACGCTAGCTCGACCTGTAATTTTTCGCCTTCTGATGTTTTAGGCTTATCAGGGCTAGACATTAAAGCTCCTTCACATACGTTACAGACTCAACATTAAAACCGACCTGCTCCGCCACCTTCGACCAGCCCTTACGCGGGCTCGTGAACGTGAACTTCTTGCACCCCAGCTCTTTTAGGTAAGCCGATACACTTGTCATTATCTCCGACCAATCACTAACATGGCCGCTCATTGCTGCGGCGCACAACACATGCGCTTTGCCCTCTTCCCATTGGGCTATAAAAAACGAGTCCTCACCTACTAGGTGGAGTGTTGCAGCTCGGATCTTAAGGAGGCGCTTAACCTCCTCCACTGGGTATCCGCCGAAACAACGATAGAGCCGTTCGATATACGGCTCTATCGTAGGGAACACCAATTCAATATCGTCAACTGCAAAAGGGTCAGTTACCATGCGAAACTCTTATTAAATCTCACCGAACGCTTTGGCCTGCTTCGGTCGTCTCTCGCCTCACGTTTGGCCTTAGCTATACCTTCGCGGAAATGCGCTTCATACGTTGCAGCAGCACGCGGATTCGACCACTCTTTTTCAGGCATAGAAAGCAGACGGGCAATCGCACCACGACGGATTACATCAAACCATTTGTCGCCTAGTGAGTCAGGTACGCTGTCGATATTACGGTTGGGCTGCACGACAACCGACACCTCAAGCGTACCTTCCTCGAATGCGTCTAACAGGATTCTGTTACCACTGTGCGCAAAGCAACCTATGCGCCTTGCGGGCATTAACCTATGGGGTAGCTCACTTACGAGCTTATAGCGCCCTTCTCGGTCAGCTGGTTCGAAATAAGCGTACTTCGTAGCAGCGACGTACGTTTCATCAGGCATGCCCTCAAGAGGCGCGTTGTCATCAACAAGCGCTATACGCTCTGTATGCAGCCATGCCTCCGAAGCTCGGAAAAACTCTTGAATGGCGTACCTAACTTGACGAGCCACTGTAGAATCCAGCGGCTCGGGTACGTCCATTCTGATGCTATCAACCCATTCTTGTACGTACGCCATGTTACGCCCCTATTGGGTCACGGGTCTTGGCGTTGTCATTCTCCATGCTTGCTTGAGTGTCACCAATCTGAGACACAAACACGTTGTAGTAGTTTTGTGCCCGAGCCTGCATAGACTCCGACTCAGTGAACTTAGCGAACGCACGGTGAAGAATGTAGTTAGCCACACACGCCGCATACATTGACGGTAGCGGGAATGGGTCGGTTAGCGATTCCACCTCATTTGGCGTTGTGCCAGTAACCATCAACAAGCTACCTGTGCCGTCAGCAGGTGGGTACACGTAGAATGAGCGTGGGTCTGTCAGGCTAACACTGTATCGAAATACGGTGTCAGTCTTGCTGCCCGCCATCCAATTAGGGTCCTCATTATCCAACGTAGAGCGCTCGACGTGGCGAACCGCACGGCCTTCTTCGCCGTTTTTCATGTTGCAGATAACCTCAAGCACACGTGACGCACCTAGCGTTGCCACACTCTGTTTTGAGCCAGCTTGGAGCTGAAACGAGCCTGTAGTGCTACACGCTTCTGGGCGAACTCTCGCGACCTCAGCACATGCCTCGTTGAACCATTGGATCAACTCTGGGTCACGCCACTGTACGCCGCCTTCGTCAATGTCTCGTAGAAGGACACGGACGCGATTTGTTAGTATTGTTCCTACGGTTAACATGACAATATGCCTCTATTACTTACCAGCCGCTTTGTTTGCCGCGCGTGTCGCAGCCGCTTTCTTTGCAGCTTCACTTGCTTTTGCCTTGCGAGCCGCTTCTTCTAGCGCCGCTGCTTGCTCCTCAGCCGCTTTCGCTTCTTCTTTGGCCTTTGCCTCAGCTTTGGCTTTTTCTTCCGCTAGAATCGCTGCCTCGCGCTCTGCTTGCAGCTCAATATCTTCCAACGGAACTAAGCCAGCACGGATAGCTGCATCTTCAAGGTGCGCTGGAACATCACGAGTTTGACCCGATTTAACAAGTAGCACGTGGCCGCCAATCGGGGCTGTTACTCGGATTGTTTGGCGTGTAAAATTTTTAACTTTCATTTGTAATTCTCTTGCATATGTAAGGGAGTGGTCGACTCACTCCCTTAACCCAACTTAGATAGCGAAGTCGATACGTAAAACACCGTAGTCTTGCTTAACATTGCGGTCCGCTGATTTCTTAGCGTCCTTGAACTGCATTTTCTTCATACCGAAGATTTTGCCGTAAGCAATACCGTAGTTGTTACCGTAGTCGAAGTGATCACGCTCATCCCAAGACGCAGTATCTAGGTCAATGAAACCTAGCGCCTGAGCACCACATAACAGACCCATACAGCCGTCAACAGTACCGTTAACACCCCATTTAGAGCCACTATCTGCACCTAAAGTAGTTGGTACATGGCGGAACTCGTGGATGTGTAGGCCGTCAACAATGTAAGACTCACCACCCGCAAATAGCGTATTGCTATCACCGCGAACACCTGCATGACGTGCGTTCTCTTTGAAGTCTGGGTCTAGCTTCAACGTCGCTAATGCCATTGGGTGTAAGAATAAGTGGTACACCTCTGAACCGCCGTTACCACGGATACCACGAATATAGCGAGTCTTAGCAATCGCTTGTAAACGTACGATGTGGTCATAGCCCAGCTTGTCGTCAGCAGTGATTGCAGTAGTATCTGCATCAACTACCTTGCCGCCTTTAAGACACATTAGGTGGCGCTCAGAAGTTGGTGCTAAACCACCTGCCGTGTTGAACGCTAAGTCTGAAAGGTTGTCGTCATTCGCACCCTGACCAGGACGTACTCGGCCATCGTTAGTTTGTGCGAAGTCTAAGCCCGCTAATTGTAGGAACGTCATTTGGTCCATACGGTCTGATAGCCAGTAAGCTAGCTGGTCACGAGCTTGTTCACGGAAGTTAACAACCGTTTTTTGGTCGTTTAATTTACCGGTGTTTTTAACCGCGTTACGAAGTTGGTCAACCTCAACCTTATCTTGGTGAGCTGTTAGCGTTGCCTCGTTTCCGGTTAATTCGTTGTCACCAACGATACCGTCACCGTGCATATCTGGTACTAATGTCACAATCGCTTCTGTACCGCGCTCTGACTTAGTTAGCTCGGTAATGCGTTGAATCATTGCGTTCTGGCCTGAACCCATGAACTTCGACACGAACATTTTTTCACGTGCCTGATGCCACGTATCACGTGACCATACTTTTTTAGCGTCGTCGTCTAACGCTGAGAAATTAGTCTTTGCCATTTAAAGCATACCCTTCGTTAGTCCCTGAGCCGTTGGCTTTGTCGCGAAACGACTAACAGTGGACTTATTAAATCCAAATGTTTTGAGTCGTCCCGTAACGTGGGTCTATCGAAATGAATGCACGGCATAACTGAGCTGTGAGGCAGGATTGATTAACAAGGTATCACCTTGAATAACAGTAATTATATTTTTTACTTATTAAAAATTCAACAGCAATACTAATAAATAAACACAAAAAAGACTAGCCTAAACTAGTCTTAATCTCATACCATTTATCGCTTAGACTTGCGTCTATGCTCCAGCACCACCCAAAGGGTTACTACCGAAGCTGAAATACAAACTCCAGCCAAAGTATACACACACGGTTCGTCAAAAACTGATTTCAGATTTAAAACGAAGGAAGTGACCATAAAATGTTTCATTTATGCGTTCTCCTAAAAATATTAAAAGTTTTAATCTCTGACACAACAGCTACTTATAATGACTTATCCACAATTCCGCGCAAAACATATTGCATTTTAGGCGGATACCGCATAGTATGCGCATAACAGATGACACATACGTCACTAACATAAAGAGTAGGCTAATACTTTTTATGCTAAATAAGCTCGCTACCATATCATGGTGTGGGCTTTTTTTACTTGAAACACCGAAACAAGCAACCATGATACTACTTTATGGCTAAACATGGAAATGCACCGATAATTAGTTGCAAGTGAAAGCAGCTCGGACAGAAATTTAAATAAAGAGCTGTAAAAACAAAATCTTACCCATAAATACGCATTCTACACCTCTGCAAACGCAAAAAAAGCCGACATTTTAATCGGCCTTTTCGAAAAAAAAATTTCAAAAAATAAATCAACTTACTCTACGTAGTCTCCTCGTGCACGAGCTTTAGCCTCAGCACTAAGACCTGCAAACTCGTCGTCTGACATGCGTGAAATATCAATATCAGGGCGACTATTGCCACCACCTGTGCCCGACAGCTTGCCACGCTCTTTCTTGGCCGCAGCTAGCTTGGCCTTAGTGTTAGTTTTCTTCGTAGGCTTAGCCATATCTGCTTTAGGTTTAGCTGTACGGTCAACTAAATCATTTTCAAGGGCAACTAAGCGAACTGACTTCTTAAGCGCTTCGGCTGGCGATAGACCACGATCAACGTACAGGTCACGCATTTCCACCACTTCTTCAATCAGACCTTCGTCCGCCTCGTCACCAGCACTATCAAGCTCTGGGTACTTTTCAGCTAACGCCTGCGCCGTTTGTTGCAACTCAGACATTGCACGGTCTTGGTTAAGCTCATTTCGTACGCGTTCCGATACTTCTTGCTCAGCTTTGGCCTGTATCGCTTGAGTTTGGCTAGCCATCATTTTGCCGAATAACTCGAAAGCCTTATCAGTCTCGCCGTCAAGCATAGCCTCCTGCATACCCTCAAACTCCTCGCGGGTGAAACCAACAGGATCGGCTTGCTGTTCGCCTTGCGATTCTTGGCTACCAGCGCCCTTCAACGCGTCGATCTCTGTACGGAGGCTTTGTACTACAGACTCAAGATTGCGGCGTTTCTCAATCTCCTTGTTTAGTCGTTCGAGTGGTACACGTCGGCCCTTAGCACCCTTAGAAGGCTTTTCAGCAGGCTCTTCCTCCTCGCCTTCAGCACCATCCACATCACCCTCGCCCTCTGACTCAGACTCATCTTCATCTCCGTCCGATTCTTCTTCATCTTCATCCGATTCTTCTTCATCTTCATCCGATTCTTCTTCAAGCTCGCTTGATTCTTCGTCATCGCCCTCAAGCTCATCAACAACGTCATCCGCAGGGGCTTCATCGTCCTCAACGAAGTCGCCACGCTCCTCTGGCGTAGGTGGCGTGTAATCATCAAGAATTGCCGATGTTGCGTTAAGTCCATCAAGGTTACGGTTTGCAGCCATTATTAGTCACCTCTGTTATTATTTTTATTAGTGTTACTGTTATCTTTATTCGACGCATTATACGCCATATCCATAGATTTCATAGCGATTTGGCTAGAAATACGCTTATCGTTCATAGCATTCTGATTCTGATGGCCTCTAGCCGCCAGAGCAATGCGAAGTGATAGCTCCTGCTCTTTGGCCACACGTTCTTGTTCGAGTCGTCGTAGCTCCATTTGCGCTTGGTTGAAGCCACTTAGCGAGTCAGCCTTAGCCATTTTCTCTTTAGCCGTCGCCAGTGCCACATCAATATCTGCATCAACTTTTTCAAGCTCTTTACGCAGCATGTTGATTTGGTGCTGTATCTGCATCTGTTCAAGCGCCGCTTGTTCTTCGCTCGGCTCACCGAAGCCCTGGCTTTCTTTAAGGAACTCGGCAATTTCACCACGTTTAGTAAGGTTCGAGTGCTGGACAATAACATGGTCTGGGATAGCAACGCCCATTTCACGCAAGCGCAACGCTTCCTCAAACTCTTGGTCGGCCATTGTACCGCCCGAAGGTCTAAAGCTTACCTCAACGTCATAATCGCCAATGGTCACATCATTGATTATGTTCCCGTCCTCATCTGGCACATTAATGCCGACCTCCTCCGTGCGCTCCTCGCCCTGAAGGATACTGCTACCCGTCACTTTAAAGTAGCGAGTCTCACTGTAGAAGTCTTGAACCAGCTCAAGTACCTTACGGCCAACCATACGGCGGGCACGTTTAAGGTTACTCACGATTACCGACACCTGAATCTGACCACGACTTACAGCGGCCTCCTGCGCACGGCCTGACTGGTCAGCACGTGCCGTACCAAGCATTGACGCATTAACCGATGATATCTCACGGATAGTTGCAGCGGCCTTCTGTGAGATACGGTCGATGCCCGTTGGTATCTGGTTCGGCTGAATCTTATCCGGCTTCTCATACCCACGTTTGTACTGTAGCACTAGGCCAGTTTCAGCACCGCGTTCCTCTAAGTCCTCAGCGTCCATATCGACCAGTGAGTCCTCCTGCACCACCCAGCCACTGTTAGCCGTCGTGTTAACAATGTGCAACTCTTGCGAGCTGGTCTTGTTCAGTAGGTTCTGTGGGTCGATTAGATTATCTACAGGGCCAAACGGATTACCTCGGCGGAAGTACGGGAAGAAAGGCACGATAGTAAATGAGCGGTAGATAGACCAATCATCATGCAGCAGAATGTCATCCGCTGTAACAGTCATTCGCACTCGGCGACATTTACGCTTAATTAGCTCAAGGCCATACTGCTCTGCGAACGCCTCCATTTCTTCTTTATCAGTGCCAAACGGTACAGGTCGCATGTTACCCGTAGTCATATCGACAAAGTGGTACTGCTCATCTACCTCAAAGTGCTGGCGCTCAATAACGCGAACACGTCTTAGCTGACGGCTGTCCTTCTCGTCCATTGTTGTCGTGCGGCTTGTGCCACCAAACGTGCCTTCAAAGTATTCGAAGTTATCGTCCGTGTTATAGCTGCTAGTATCAACTAGGCGCTCTAAGCCCTCGACCTTCTCCCAGCCATATGAAGCACCAATCTCGTCAAGCGTTAGCCAACGTGAGATAAACACCTCGTTCCATGTAGACGGGTCTGCGCTTTTAGCCTCACTATCAGGGATAACGTCAATAGGGTCCTCAGACGTGATAACAACCTCACCTTGTAGGTTCTTCTCGAAACTCATACGAACGTCATAGTACCCACGGCCTGTGATTAGGCCATCAGCAAACACATCTTCTTCGGTATCGTCGAAGTGCGTTACCGCAAGAATACTGCGGGTGATGGCATTAAGCGCGAACGCAGTGCCCTCATCGCCGTAGTCACGCGGTCGGTAGACAACTTCAACCTTACGCTCAAGCTGCTCACCTATGATGGCGTTCACCGTTGATAAGATCATATTAAGCGTCAAGGCTGGTCGGCCTTCACGGTCTAGGCGGGCTTTATCCTCTTTGTTCCACTGATCACCTGCGTAAAAGTTGTTGTTACGCACAGCGCGTTTGATAAAGTCCTTATGCTTGGTGTTGTTCGCTTCCTCAAATCGGGTCTGATTATCACGAGCAACAACCCTCGGGTCTCTTTTCTTATTTCTACTCATTCACGGTCCAACCTATCGGTTAGTCGGTCAATTGCGTTAGTAAGCGCTGTGAGCGTTGTATCCAGCTTCGCACTGTCAATTTCAAGTGTGCGGATACTTGTCGCGTTGAGTTTCAGCTCCTCTTTGATGGGTAGTATGACTAGCTTATGCCACAAGCCAATCACGGCCACAAAAAGCGAGCCTAACGCGATTATCTGTTTTATAGTTTCAGCGTCCAAGTTTCACGACCTGTTGTTGTTATTATTATTATTTACTGTTAGCCAATAATAACAGTAGCACTGTTAATTCTCAATAAACGCTAAGCAGCCATACCGCTTTTATGACGGCCTCTAGTGCCGCCACCAAACTTACGCAATTTGTCCTTAAACGACTTTTTAGGCTTGGGCTTCTTCTCGTTACGAATACCAAATAGCATGAGCATTTGACCAATCCAAGCCAACGCATCCACTTGGTCATCATTAGCGCCTAACGGGAACTTAAGTAGCTCGTTCTGTAGCGAACTCATCCACGGTGTCGACTCTATGGTAGGGAAAATAACCTTGCCCTGTTCCATACGACCCTGTATCGGCCTAGCACGTGTACCTTTGTCTGCGCCGCGTGTTCTAAGCTTCTCGTAGCGCAGTGAGATACCACGTTCCTGCTCGGCCTTTTGAATGAACGGCTCTAGCGTTAGCTCAATCTGGCCTGTCTCGATACCAAACAGCTCAGGGTTATACTTCGTCTGAATCTCAAACATACGGTCAATGATACCCAACGAGTTCCATCGGCCACGTATCAGGTCAACAATCCAAATATTCTGCTTACGGTCGATACCGACTACCACAAACACACTGTAGTCCGCCGTTTGCTTTGTAGAGATAGCCAAATCAGCCGCTGCATACAGACGCATGTCCTCCAACGGTGGTAGCTCGCCAATCTTGTAGTAGCGGAACATATCACGCGTGAAGAAGTCACCGTCCTCAGACACTGGCCTTTGCTGGTAAAGCGCCTCCCAATCTCGCGGTATCATGGCACGTTTTATACGACGTAGCGCGGGTAACGGATAGCGTTCCTCGTGTAGCGCCTCGCCCTTCTTACGGTACTTTTCGTCCTGTGTCGCGATAGCTGGGTACTCAACCAAATCCCATTGGTCTACGTCCTCTGGGATAGGTTCGCCCTTCTCCTCAGCCTCTTTTTTCGCTTCCTCAAATACGTTTAATAGCCAACCCGCAAGGTCATCATCGTGCCAGCGAGTCTGAATTATCAGCACACCGCCCCCTGGTGCAAGACGCGTGTAGAATGCCGATGAGTACCAATCTTTTACCTTTTGGCGGGTAACTTCCGACTCAGCTTCTTCACGGTTTTTTACGGGATCGTCAATGATACCTAAGTGCGCACCACGACCCGTTATCGGACCACCAACACCCGCCGCAGTGAAGCCACCACCTTCTGTAGTCATCCACTTTTTAACGCTCTTGGTGTCTGGCGATAGACGTGTTTTGAATGCTGCCTTGAACTTGTCGGTGTCCAGTAGGTCACGACACTTACGGCTAAAGTCCTCTGCTAAGTCGCCCGAGTACGAACAGGTGATAACCTCATGCGTAGGGTTACGGCCTAAGTACCAGCTAGGGAATGTTTTAGAGCCTATTTCCGACTTACCGTGTCGCGGTGGCATCGTAATCATCAGCCGTGGCGATAGGCCGTTCTCAATGTCCTGCGCGAATTTCTCAAGCCGCATACAAATATCGGCATGAACCCAGCCGGGCATGTAAGCGTCATTATGCCGCTTAATGAATGGTAAAAGACGACGACGAACCAGCTCACGTTCAGCAAGCTCTTTCCTAGCCTCAAGCTCTACGTTAAACGCCTCTATTTCTTCCTCTCTGACGCGTTTGAACTCATGTTCGATTCGTTGCACTGACTCTTTGTTAGATGGCCTCACAAACGTTCCCAGCTGCTTTGCGCAACTTAGGCAGTGTTTTTGGTCATACATTTCAAAGTGAGGAACAGTGCGTAAACATTCATGGCAATGCTCAGTCCTCATCGTGCGCCACCTTATACTCATCAGGCGACAATTGAATATCTTGTCCAGCCATTTTGAGTAGTTGCTCATCGTCCATAGTTTCCATCTGGCTACGGTTAGTGATGTTAACTTCGACTTTTTCAGGTGTTGCTAGGCCATGCAGCTTAACGAGCGAATCCACCGCACGTATTTCTTCCATCGCTGTCGCTGACTTGGCATGCGCCTCAAGATATAGGGCTGTTGCGTCGTCCTTGGTGAACTCAATAGCCCCCGCTTGGACTGCAACTTGCCTTTGCATTTCGCGCATGTAAGAGATTGCTAGGTTTATGTCCTCCCGTTCAGATAGCTCAGCCACCGCCCTTGCTGGGTACTTGTAGCCAGCCGCACGAGCCGCCGCAGAAGGATTGATCCCCTGAGTGCGGCGTTGAACGTAGGTTTCTTCTTGTGCTGTTAGGCGGGCAATGCCAAGCGACGCATAACTCCCGCTAAGCGTTGATAGTGAATATTCCCCCGACATTTACTCACTCCAAACTAACGTGTTGTCACCAACAAGTTCCCACTGAGCAATATCAATATCGAAAGGTTCACGTACGAGGATACGCACTGAGCTGTAGTCAACGCCACCCATACGGCACTCGCCGACGTACGCTACGTTAGGCGCATGTTTCAAGTTAAGCGTGTCAATCGCCGTCCCAGCGAACATGCCTAGCGGGATAACGAGTTTAAATTCTTGGGGGTTGCTTCGTGGCGTAACCACGTACTTGGTCTCAAGTTCACTGGCCGTGTTCATAAGCTCTACGGCGGTGTTACGCAACGATTCAACAAGGGCATTTGTTTTCATTATTATTAGCCTCACTGTTATTTTTACTAATAGTAACACTGTTAAGTTTTACAGCAAAAAAATTAGAAAAAAATATGGGCAAATCCCCCTGTGAAGCCCCTCCCCCCTTGTTTGTTTTTTGTCCTAGGTCGAAGGCCGCGTTTTCTGTGTCTGTGGTTGGTTGTTCATATGTATGTGCTTTCTCTCAGAAGGCGCGGTCGGTTCGGATCGAGTTTGATTCGAGTCATTCATAAATCGGGACATTGAACCTACTTAGGAGTCCCAACAACATAAAAGGTAAACATTATGAAAAACGTACTTATCTCTAACGCAGACACTAAAGGTTTCACAGCTAACGGCCAAGCAGCGCTAAGCATGTCAACCTCAGAGCTAACGAAACAAGCAGTGCTAGCAATAGATGAGCTATCAACAGTATACGGCCACCGTACGAACTATGTGGTACGTGGTATCGCATGGGCTATCAAGTCAGAGTTAAACAAGATGGTGCGCCAAGCGGACAACACTATCGCAACGTCAATGGCACTGGCAATCAAGGACGCAGACAGCGAGAGAATACGCAAGATGAGCAGCGCAGTGACCAGCGTGGCTGATTGGGCTGAGGAGCTGTTCAAACAGTATCAAGGACATGCTCAAGTGCTTAGTACGCTTGGTGACTACGTGTTCGAGCTTCATCCATTCCAACGTGCTATCGAGGCTACGTTCGAGGTTAACAACGACCTTGATGATGGCTTCTTAGAAGATGGAGAGCTTAACGACCTTGCAGACCTTGGCTTCTACGAGGAGGACGATGAGGCCGCAGAATGGCTGGCAGAGAATGAGCTAGTGCATGATATGCAGCAACACGACCTACGCAAGCAAAAGGTCAACGTAGCACAAGCGATGGATAGCGAACGCAAGGTTGTGTACGAGGACGTGAGCAAAGAGGAGTGGATTGATGACCGCCTACACAGAACACCTGACGAGTGGACACAAGGCGCTCAATACGGTGCTTGGGCAATCATGAAGCAACTACGTGGTAAAGCCATTGCGGATAAAAACTACGGGCTTGTGGTTGAACACATCGGTGATATGCCAGAAAAGAGCATACCATTTGCTACCAAGTGCATGCGCAAGGCCATCGACTTCTCAAACAAAATCGAACGCCTTGAGGGTAGAAAGCAATACGTACTCGACCAAATACACAAAATGGATAACACAAGCGAGGAGCTAACAATCGCTGCAATGTCTAACGCAGTTCGCGACGACGAAGTTACAGAGGTTGATAAGCTACTACGTGAGACACGTATCGTACACGCCTACCTAGAGCACTACGCAGCAGAGTTCCGCAAGTTGCTAGACCTTGTAGAGCTAGACACGCCAGTTCGCGTCTACTCATCATACATGACCTTCGACCCTATCGAGTTCCTAGTGGCGCAGATGGTTAAGAAGGCTGGCTACACAGGAACACGCGTTAGTCCACGCAAGCAAGCTGAGTTCCAAGCTGACGCATACCGACTGCTGGGCAACCCAACAACAATCGAGTCATTCACAACTGACGACGGTGTTGAGTTCTGGGGTGTTCATTTCACACAAGGTAGCGAGAAGAAGCTGGCCGAGGCTGCTAAAGAGATAAGCAAAGTACGCGCAATCCAATACCGCCAAGACGAGTTGGCTGCAAGAGCTGCGAAGCTTGAGAAGCTAACGAAATCAACAGCAATGCGCAATAAAAAGCCTACTAGCCCGTTAGAGCTAGAGGCTATCACAAACAAATTTCTTTTCTAAGATAACTTAGCTAAGAAACTACGAGCAGGGTGCGGGAACACCCTGCTCATTTCTGAAATATAAAAGAGGTAAATATCTATGTCAACCAACACATTATCACTTGATTCATTATTCGACACTGACGACTTATTCGGTAGCGCTGCTGCCTATGAAGCAACACTTAACGCCCTAGATGCACCTGTGGAAACAGAGGAGGAGGAAATAGAAAAAATCCGTATACGCGCCTACAGCGAGGAGTATTACCAATGGATAGGCAAACGTATACCTACACCCGAGAAAAGCCCTGAGATAAATGCTGTGGAGGCGATAGTTGAGTCTGTAGCTGGTACTCACTGTAAAGCATGTAACGGGACAGGTCTGTACCGTATCCATAAGCACAACAAAGACATTCCATGCGCCAAGTGTGCTGGTAAAGGTAAAGTGACGGCTATTGACGAAGCGCGTAGCCGTGCATACGCAGCACGCCGTGCTAAAGGTCTAGCGATGAGCACAAGCCACACTGACTACTTACACTAATAGCTAGTGTGACAGTGAGCCCTGGTCTTTAGCCTCTAAAGCCTAGCCTTTCCCTCTAACCCCCTACCGAGTGACCTGCCCTGCTAACACTCACCACCCGCGCCACATGGCCCCAAAGTATGTTGTTCTGTTATCCCCTACATAGTGAGAAGTGAGGAAGGTGAAGAGATTAGACCTTTTGTGTGAGGACGTGAGAAGTGAGGACGTGAGAAGTGAGGACGTGAGGACGTGAGGACGTGAGGATCGTCAAAGGAAAAAGGGCGAGTGTCGGATGGCAGAGGACGAATAGCAGATGTTGGTCATCAATCAGATTCCACGGATAAGACGGTTTGGAGAGTTCGATAGCGCAATGTGGACAGGATTGAATTGCGTTCTGTTTGGAGAATGGGCTGATGTTGGGATTAAGGGAGCTTAGATTTCGCTTACAGACGTTCCACTTAACCTCAACGCTTAGTACGCTAGTACAGCCCGCTACGCTCCTACGCTCGTTCCTCGCTCCGCATGTCCTGCGTCCTGCGTCAAGGTAGATTCCACGACTGACACGAAAGTCCAAGCAATCACCCTTAATCCTGCACATAAGCCGGAGTCGGGTTCCGATGCTGAATTTATTTTTACGGGGGTCTTAGACTACAGAAATTAAGAGGTATCCGAACGACAGAGGCCATTCAACGGGGGGCGCGCACTGCTCAACACTCAACACTCATCGAGCAACGACCACCGACCAACACACACCACTTAACAGAGACCGACTGCTGCTGAGCGGTTGGCACATAACACAGAGCAACCATTACAGACGGGAGAACACGATGCAACCGATAAACGCTTTACACAGACGACTGCTAGCGAGTGGCTATTCAATACTGGACGGGATAGCGCTGAGCTGGCATGCGATTGGCGACTATGAGTTAGCGACCGACCTAGCGCGTGAGTTGGGAGACCTACGACTTGCGGCGCGATTAAAGCAGCAGGTATTGAACATCACGTATCAATTGAAAGAGATTGAGCGTCACATGCAGATTAACTTACAACGTGCGGCATAGGAGACAGACTGATGGGCATGAGTACACAGGATATGAGACAGCGAGCGGGTACGGCGAGACTAGCGGCGGAGCAACAACGGGCGGCATGGCAACGGGCGATGAACGAGGGATTACCAGCGAGGGCTAGGCATCACGCGGAGCAGGCTGTGCGATTTGCGAGGGAGTGCAGACAGCTGATGGCGCGGTCGGGTGCTGTATATTGGTAGGCGATGGCGAAAGTTGGAAAACGAGTGACAGGTAGCGCTTAGTTATCAGCAACTTACGACACAAAACTTATAATTATGAGCCTTTGACGACAAATGAGTGGCCTACGGATGGGCGTTCTTTGGCGGTTGTTGGGGGATGGAGGACAGAGGTTGGGGATTGGCAAAAGTGTCCACCTTTTTAGGCCACCTGTCCACCTTTTTTCAGCACTGTCCAAGGGGGTTGGACGCCCGAAAGCAGCACCAGCAAAGGCTTCAGGCCAAAGTGTCCATGTTGTCCAACTTTGTCCATACCTCTTATTATATATTTATTATTAATTAATACTTATTAAAGAGTAATAACAAAAAACTTTTTCTCAATGCTAGGTATCCAAATGTTGGACAACATGGACAAGGTGGACAGACCCCTGTCGGGCGACGATGCTATATTCTCACACATGCGTCCTAACGGGGTGCGGGGGGTTAGTGAGCACTCACTCAAAATTAAAAATAAGTGTCCACCTTTATTTTCAAACTTGGACACCCCTTTTCTAAAGCTGGACACTTTGTACAAAACATGAACACAGGTCATACCAGCGCTCAACAAATGACCAGTAACTACTAAATTCTATTCTTTAACGCCCACTGACGGGCAAACACCATAAAACCATAACTTTAGGAGACTGATATGGAACAAGCACAAACTAACATGCAACGCGTAGAGCACGGCGTAGACTTCACGACACTAAAGACAGCGGACAACGACTATTCGAAAGCGGTGTTCATTGACTGTAACTTTGAGGGCATGGACTTGTCGTTCGCCAACTTGAAGGACTCATCATTCATCAACTGTAACTTTAAGGGGGCTGACTTATCCTTTGCCTCAGTGCAGTCGGCCACCTTCCGTCACTCAGACCTGACAGGTGTTAACGTTTACGCCGCCTGTATGTACAGCGCGAACCTTGAGTCATCAACGTTTGACCCATGCGATGTGAAGTCTGTTGACCTACGTGCAGCGAGATTGCCTGCCAACTACTATGTACTAGACCGTGCGCTGCCAAATGGCGACCCAATCACTGCCCTGTTGACACCGACCGCACTGCGAGTGAACGAAGAAATTGCGGTACACAGCGTATGGGAGGAGCTGGTTGACGAGCACCCTGACGAGAGCTATCGCAAGGAAGTGAAAGCCCTGTTGACCTTCGCACGTACATTACGCGCACCCTCTGTCGCAGAGCCTGTAGCGCTTGAGGAGGCAGCATGAGTGCAACGGCCTTTCGTCGAACAAGACAGTACCAGCAGCCCTACTTTGATGTTGGTCAATACAAGTTCCAAATCAAAGGCGCATCATTGAATGGCGCAGGCGACCCAGCGATTAACATGCAAGTCGTAGAGTCATTCGATGGCCGTCGGGTTGGCGTGTACTACTACCGTAACTTTCACCTTACTGCAGCAACTACCCCTAAGTCGAGAGCCTTGTGGGAGAGGAAATTGGACATGCTTCTTGGGGCTTTAGGCATTCGAGACCTGTCTGATTTAGGTGAGCTTGTCGGGCGTACGGTATTAGTAGAGTTTACGAAATCGGGCTTAGAGCCGCTGCCCAACTTCTTACCGCCGGACAAAGCTGTTCCCTTGTTTACCAACGAGTTACAAGCAGCTTAGACCACCTTATTTTTAACAGTAACACTGTTGACATGAGTTAGCAGTGTTTATATTATGCGGCCACTTTTTTAAGCGGAGACACTATGAAATCAAGATACCACCGTCGCGTCGAGCAACGACTTACGCGCACCGTTTTGTCGTGCGCCGCGATAGTAGTATTACTGTTAACCAGCGCGTTAGCATTTGCTACTAAATACTAATAATCACCCTTTAAACACGAGCAAAATAAAAGGACAAACCAATGAAACACATGATAGAGAACCTTTTAGCTATAGCGAAAATCAAGAACGCGATGGAGAAGCACGAGAGCGACCCTAAAGCGCTTGAGAAGATGCCGCTTTATGTACCAATCACCTCAATACTGATGGACGATGCGCACACAATGGACCGCCGAGCGAAAGTGTTAGCAGCGACCGTCACGAGCTTTGTCTCAGAGAGCGCACCCGCCTACAAAGACTTCAAGCCAGAGCAAGTGAAAGAGGCTATTTCGGGCGCATTTGACGAAGCAATCAACATTATCAGCCAGCTAAGAGACCGTATTGGAGATGACGAAAGCTTCAAAGCGATTGTGCTGCGCAACTATGAGAACGACTACAAGGACATTGGCGACGAGCCAGAAGATGATGAAGGCGTGACCGTCGAGAAGGTTGACGCGAACCACCCATTACACGCCCTATTCGAGCAACTAGCAACAGAAATTGAAAAAGCAAAGCGCGATACAGACGCTGTTCGCCCTCTGCATTAGAGTACAAAACACGGAGTACCAGTCATGTTTGGAAACAAAGACCAATTAACCAAATTAGAAGAAGCAATCACCGAATTACAAGGCCAAGTGCGAGCTTTAGCACGTAACACCAACAAGGCACACAATCGTATCGACCAAGCCAATCTACGCACGGCGAACATTGAGCACTATACCGGTATGCGTTCGCACAGCTTTGAGAAAGGCGGCCGTATGTGGGATTACATGCAAATCCACAAAGACATAGCCAGTGGCACACGTCCTAAGTCACTGTTCGTTACAAAACATCGTATGGCGCAAGCGGCATGACACAGTTAAGCAAATATCAGCATACAGCCAAACGGATACTTGAACTTGAGCCTTTTGAGGTTGATATGGTTTGCTTCTCAAATATATCCAATCACTCAAGCCTAGAGAATTTAAGGCAAAGAGCCAACGAATGTGGGACGACATTTTGCATAGCGGGACGCTTAGCACACATAGACGGTTTCCCCGATGAGTACTGGTGCGAAGATCACTTTAACTTTACAGGATACTCGACAGAACTGTGTGGGCACAGTCTCATGAGCGAAGAGTGGGACTTCCTATTCAGCATGAATTGGCCTGATAGTCTACAAGCAGCGAAAAGGCGTGCAGCCTACGTTCTTGAGCACGATGCCTCCCCCTGTAAGAGTGAATGGGAAGATAAATGGGGCTATGGAAAAAAATGAGTTACGACGACTACCAAGTATTAAAGCAACACATGGGAGAATTTTAAATGTCACGATTTTCAAATTACACATTAGAGTCACACGACTTAGAGCGCCTAGAGGTGGCAATCGACCTTTCGAGCCTTATTGAAGATGCGGTGGAAGATGGTGACGACATTAGCGAAATCTTACGCGATGTGAGCGACGACAACCAAATGGAGTACGCTATCGACTTCATCGAGCGTCATATAGGCAACCAAAACCTTTACATAATGTTTAACGAGCGCACTCAAGCACACGTTGCTCGGCGCTTTGTAAACACCCTGTCGAACTGCATCACTGGCGATGATGACGAGACAGAGCAGCAGCGCCAAGCCAACCGTAAGGCACAAATTGACGGGCTTACGATGGGGCTTGAAATGATAACCAAAGAGCTAGCGAATGTGCGCGACTCAGAAGGCTCTACACACGCCGAGCGACTAAAAGCACATGACAGGCTAAAGGCCATGCAATCGGCTATCGCTGTTTTAGAATCACTTTAATTAACAGTAACACTAATAATTTAGCGAGTAGTGCGTTGCGCTACTCACCCTCTAACCAATACAGGTATTTGACCATGAAAAAACTAAAACTGGGCTTACGCCTTAATGCCTATAACCGTCGCAAGATAGCCCTTGCTGTTGTTAACGCACAGATTGGCGGGCGCATAGAGAGCCTTAACCGAGAGCTGGCTGAATTAGGCCGTGACGTGTACGCCGCCCTATTCGATATGTACGGCATAGGTAACTTGTGTGCTGACGGTGAGGACGTATCAACCATTATGGACGGCACACTACCCGTTGCACCTCACATCACTGTTACAAGCGCTGACAAGGCCGACATTATGAACTTGGACTTTGGTGGTGAGAAGCCTATCCCTTACTGCTACCAAATTGGCAATGTGAACGAAACACTGTTTAACGACTTGCCGATGTTCGAAGAGCGCATCATGGGCTTATTCCCTAAGAGTGCCCTTGTTAAACAGCAAGCGGAGGAGATTGAGCTTAAGATGATCAAATACCTTGAGACCCACAAAACGTTACGAACGGCTGTTGAAGAAACGCCAGGGCTCGCTGACATTATTCCTGAAGAATACTGCGAAGAGCAAAAAGAAGGTAAGTCATTAGACAGCATCCTACAAGGTGAAGTGGCATGAGCTGCTTCACTCAAGACGACAAACTAGCGCTGGACGTCATTAAAAAGGCGTTCGAGCTAGACATAATTGTATTCCTTGATTGGGAGACGTTCTACAAGTCACGTGCGAACAATGGCTCTAAGTCATTTAGCTTAAAGTCGATGACGTACCCTGAGTACATCTATGACCCGCGCTTTCATGAAACTGGCCTAGGGCTGGTTATCGACCTAGACGCACACATTGAGTACGGCCACGGCGGTAAGTTCTACAACATGCAGATGCAGAAGTTGAAAGACGCTCGTGCGGATGGCCTACGTATCGGCCTAGTGGCGCACAACACGGTATTCGACGGTGCAATCTGTAACTGGCGCTATGGGTTAGAGTTCGATTTCTACTTTGACACCATGTTGATGCGTAAGTACCTAGCGGCGCATAGACCGAGCAGTCTAAATGCGTGTGCGAAGGACGAATGGCCTGACGACCCTGCCCTTCGTAAAGGTAACGACCTAGCGGACGTTGACGGTATCAAGTATGAGTACATTAGTGAGGAACAGCACGCGTCACTGGCTAAGTATTGTCGCCAAGACGTTAACCTAATGCGCCGTTTGTTCTTGTCATACATACCGCGCATCGGTCTGGCGAACAGCACAGAGCTACGCGCCATGCACATCACCTTACGCGGGAACATTGAGCCGCAGTTTGATATTCGCCACGACTTGCTTGAGGAAGTTATCGAGGAAGAAAACATCAAAGATGGTGAGGCGGTTGTTGAGGCTATTGAATACTGTTACGAGCAAGGGTTTGATGATATTACACCGAAAACTTTCAGCTCAAATCAGCAGTACGCGACATTGCTTGCGGGTCTTGAACTTCGTGTTCCTAAGAAGATTTCTAAGACGACAGGCCTGCTAACCCCTGCCCTTGGTAAAGGCGACCCTGAGTACATTCGCCTACAGATAGATAACCCTGAGTATGCGGTGCTGTACAAAGCACGTGAGCGTATGAAGTCGACTATCGCCAAGAGCCGTGCAGAGCGAATGATTAGCGTGTCATCCACCTTCCGCAAGCATGGGTTCACTGACGCATGTATGCCGTTTTTCCTTAATTACTACGGGGCGGGACAGACAGGCCGCTGGTCGGGTGGGCAGAAGCTAAACCAGCAGAATAACACTCGTGGTGGTAAGCACCGCTTGTCGATGCTAGCGCCTGATGGCTACCAGATTGGCGTGTGTGACTTATCGAACATTGAGTTACGTGTGAACTTGTGGTTCTGCGGCCAAGAGGACTTGCTGGAAAACTTCCGTAATGACCCGAACTTCGACCTATACAGTGACATTGCGACAGACATATTCAGCTACAAGGTGACGAAGAAAACGCACCCTGACGAGCGTCAAATGGGTAAGGCTGCGGCACTTGGCCTTGGCTTCTCAATGGGTTGGTTTGGCTTCCAGCAGTACCTTGCAAGTGGTCCGCTTGGCATGGAACCGATGTTCAAAGACGATGAGTTTTGTCGCAACGTAAAGAATGCGTATGACGTTAAGCACTTCGCGATTAAGGCGATGTGGCACTTCTTGGCGAACACGGTCATGCCGGTGATTGTGAACGGTGGTGAGCTTCGCTTTGGGCCAAACGACTTATACATTGCACGTAAAGACCAAGTGGTTCTGCCGTCTGGTCGCGTTCTACAGTATAGCAATGCACGTTATAAGGGCGAAGAAACGCAGTCAGGTGTTTCGATGAAGGTGGTGTTTGACTCTGACAAGTACGACCGCTGGGGCAAGCCTGTTCCTAAATACTTATGGCACGGCCTGCTTATCGAGAACATAGCACAGGCGACAGCACGTGACATTCTGGCCGAGCAGCTTGTGAACGTAGACCGAGAGCTAGATGAGAAGTATCTGGGCTGGGTGATGGGTAGTGTTCACGATGAGCTACTTGCCGCTTTGAAGGAAGGCAACGAGGACGAAGCGTTTTCAATCATGGAGCGCAACATGTCAAAAGCCCCTGAATGGGCTATCGGGCTACCGCTGGCGAATGAAGGCGGTTACGCCAAAGAATATTCTAAGTAACGAACGTTCAAAAGCAAAGGGGACGGGTTTTGATATTTTCCTGTCCCCTTTTTTCACAAACAGATAACAGAGAGACAGAAAATGACAGTACAAGCCATAGCAGACAGCGCAACTAAGATACTTGAGGACATCGTAGCTGTTGCAGAAGCACACAACAAAACTGTGGACGAATTTAACGAAGCGGTTGACCACATTGAAGCTCTACAGGCACAGGTAGAGGACATGCAGGCTGTCATTAACGAAAAGAATCGACTGCTGAACAAGCAGAGTGAAGTGATCGACAAAGCTATCGAGCACAAAGAGAAGGACCGAGCTGAGATACAACAATTACGTGCTGAGCTTAAGCTATTGCAGCGCCTTGACCCTAAGCGTCTTGAGAAGGTTAACAAGACCCAGAAAGCGAAAATTGCGGAGCTTAAAGCGGACGTTGAAGCGGCTAGAAAGCAGAAGGTTGAGGCAATGAAGAAAGCCACAGACCTAGCGCGTACGATGAAAGCTGAGGGCTTTACACCGTTCTACCAAGACCCTGAAACGGGAAATAGCATTCGCGTGATTCCACACATGTACGTAAGCAAGGACAACGAATACAACGGTGTGCCTGATACCCCTGTTCTTGAGTTCCACCATAAAGCGCGTGGGATTACACGACAAGGCGTACTGTTAAAAACAGGTGAAATCAATTGGGCAATGGCTCAAAACTCATCACCTACCGAGATAGATTCACAAATAGCAAAAGACCACATTTTGGATTACTGCAAACGCAACAAAGTGGCGACGAAGTTCATAAAAGAAATTAACAAGGCGGCATAACGATGGCTAAACCAAATAACTTTGCGACAACTAAACCTACGGTAGTGCTACTAGTGCTACCGGACGACGAGCCTAAAGTGCTCAAAGATGACAACAACGAAGTCATGGTATTCCCTAACCTACGTAAAGCTCAGAAGCACGTAGCGAACAAGGTAGAGCCTGAGTTCCACCCTTTCATTGAGTACGCCAACGAAAATCCTGTAATGGGCGCTGGCGACCGCGAGGAAACGAACAACCGCCGCTGCTTAAAGTGCAACGAGTATCTACGCCCTAGCTACCGCCAAACTAAATCGATAATGCCTGACGGTTCAGAGCTGGCCGTTACAGAGCTAGATTGCCCGAAATGCGACTTAGGTGAGTAGCTATGAACAACCATCAAGAGTTTACGAGTGTAACGGCAGACGGCCTGTCATTCATTGGTGTGACGAACCCGACGCTTTACGAGGGCTTTGACCCAAAGCTAACGCCATCTGACCTTGTTGAGTACGCTGGCCTTATCCCACAGATACTATGCAACGGTGACGAGGGTAATACGTTTAAGCAGAACGTAGACAACAACTACGTTTATGGGCACAGATGGGGAGACAGCGCAACGGTTGACGATGAGGGTATGTATCACTACCCAGAAGATGAGCCTCTAGCGCCAATTCTAATGATACTTAACCCCCGCACACAGCAGCGAGCCTTTGTCTACCCATATGCATTAGTTGCCGTTCAAGACGAAGGAAAATGGATTACGACCCGACTGGATTAAATATCAAACTGTAGCAGAGCGAATTTTAACAGTGATACTACTAAAATCAGTTTTATACCGCTGAATTTAATTAGTAACACTGTTAAAATACACGACCTGTTTACTAATAATTTAATTTAACGAGATGCCCGATTACATAGACAAATCAGTTGAGCAGCAGGAGTTAATGCTTGCTGTTCAGCTCGCAAATGCGAAGGTTAAGACCCCTCGCCTAACACCTAAAGAAGCCTGTTACAACTGTGATGAACCCCTAGTGCATGAGCCAGGCAGGTTGTTCTGTGACAAAGATTGTGCAGACGATTTCGAAAAATACCCAAGGGAGGCATAAAGACGATGAAACTACACTTTGTTTCCGCGCACAGCAAGATAGGTCCGATGCGAAAAACGATTGGCCTAGCTGATGGTAGCTCACGCTCGTACCCGCTTGCTGCAAAATTAACGTCGTACGAAGCAGAGTTGAACGTAGAGGAAGAAGGCTTAGCAGGCTACCGAGAGTTGCTATTGGAGAATGCCCGATACGGTCGTGCGCTATACAAAGGTTTGTTCATTCGCCCTTTAGCACATGAATCGCGTCGGAACATGACCGACCAAGACGCTCGCACCGAGTTTATGGTGCTGGACGTTGACGGTTTGAAGTTAGAGGGCGAGCTTAAAGACCGCTACCGTTCGTCGGACGTAAAGCAGGTTGCCGAGTCGGTGATAGAAATGTTGCCTACCGCGCTGCATGACGTTTCTTACGTAGCTATGGCCTCAAGCTCATTTGGCCTGAACCAAGATGAAGTGTCGGTTCACATACACTTTTTACTTGAAAATTCAGTGTCGCCCCGTGCGTTAAAAGAGTGGCTAACGTCACTGAACTACTCGCAGTCAGACATTTATAACAGGTTGAAGCTCACAAAAACAAAGACACGTTTAAAGAGTGTTATTGACCCCTGTCTAGCAGAGCCTGCCCGTCTAATTTATATCGCCCCGCCTAGTTTTGGTCCTAAGCGCACTAATCCGTTTATCAACGATGACGAGCGTTTTGTGCTGGTTAAAAAAGGTAAAGAGTTGCTTAACCTTGACCCTTTACTTGAGGCCGTTCACGACAAGATGGATGCGATCAACCAGATACGTGATACCAAGATTAAGGAGTTGCAACAAGAAGCGGGGATCGTACGACACAAGCCGAAGTTTACTCGTATAAACGTCGATGGCCGTCCGATGAATGTTATGGCTAACCCGCCGACTGTTCGTATGGAGTTTGCGTACGAGGACGACGAGTTTGTTCGCTATAACGTAGGCGGTAGTAAGAACAATGCATATTGGGTTGCTCGCTCTAACCCCGAGGTTGTGCGTTGTTTCATACCTGACGAGCCAGCTTTCTTGTTTAAAAGCGCCGACGCGGAGGCATACGCCAAACATATTGAGAGATATGGTGAAGCGTACGAGGAAGTGAAGGACGACGAAGGTATCGTTCGCAAGGTTCAACGTTCGATGTTCATTGACCAAACATCTGACATGTATATGACGATGGAGTACGACAAAGAGAACGACGAAGTAGTTGAACTCAAAGAGCGTAAGAACGCGCAAATTGCTGCGGAGTGGCTAAAGCATTACGGCCAACTTGTTCCTGACCCTGTTCCTGCTATTCATGTGACCTTGGACCCGAACCGAGGTGAGACACGTTACGCGATAGGTGACAAGGACTACATAAACCGTTTCAAGCCATCGGTTTACATGCGCGACAAAACGACGCATGACTACCCTGAGACCCTAACATATGGCAACGCTTGGATGCTGCACTACGACTGCCCTGTCATTAGTGAAATCATCTTAAATATGTTGGGTGATGATATGGACTGCTTCGAGCATTTCATTAACTGGCTTGCGTTCATCATGCAGAAACGAGACAAGACACAGACCGCTTGGCTTGTCCATGGTACAGAGGGTACTGGTAAAGGCTTACTGTTTAAGTCAGTTTTACGCCCATTAATCGGCCAGCAGTACGTGGCGCAGAACACGCTGCAAGGTATAGCCGACGACCAGTTTAACGGCTGGATGGAAGATTTAATGTTGTTGATGGTTGACGAGTTCAACATGCGCGGGGCGGCGAGCTTAACAAAAGCAGCGTCACTGTTAAAAACGCGTATTACCGAGCCAACCATGATGCTTCGTAAGATGCAGCAACAACAGCGAGAGGTTGTTCAACGTCTGAACTTCATCTTCGCGACAAACGACTTGGACGCAATGCCTGTAACGGATAAACGACGCTACAACATTGCACCGAGGCAGCAGAGAAACCTTGAGGCGCGACTTGAGTATATCAAATCGCACCGTGAGCATACGGACGAGTTAATTAAGGGCGAGCTACACGCCTTTGCCACTTACCTTCGCTCATTCAAGGTAGACACTCACCAATCTGGTTCAATCATCATGAACCAAGCACGAATCGACACGCAGAAAGCAGGTATGAGCGCATCTGATAGCTTCTTTACCGCGCTACGTGACGGTGATTTTGGTGCGTTCATTGGTATTCTTGATAAGTCAACAGCGAACCTTGAACCTAAAGAGTTTGCACAGTTGACGCGTGTTAAGACATTCCTGACAGCCAACTTAGAGCACGTGAATACAGGTAAAGCATGTTACTTGCTGCCTGACGACTTACGCATGCTTTATAGCTATCTGGCGGGCAAGGAAATATCTGAAAACGCCCTATCGCGAATGCTATCTACGCACGACGTTGAGAAGAAACGTAAGTCTCGCCCTGTAGGTGCTAGAGCGCCCCTACCGTCGCGTCCGCGATGTGTTGAAGTGTTCTGGAACTACAACGACGAGGAAGTGCTTGAGGCTATTAAAGATGCCAACAGCACCCTGCCAAGCAACGTTTCATCAATCGACCCCGAAAAAAGAACCAGCGAGGACTTCGAGCGAGCTATGGCTGAGGCCAGAGCTGAGCTAGAAAAATCCGTTGAACCCGAAATATACTCAAATAATGGATACGACCTATGAAAAAGCCAATCTTATACACCGCCCGAGGATGTAAATTCTGCCCTGACGTTAAATCATACGCTGAGCTAGCTGGCGTAGAACTTGATGTTGTTCGCCTCTCGGAAAGTAACCCACATGGCCTCCGCTCAGCGCCAGCGATTGAGCATAATGGTGAGATTTACATAGGGATAGACGATTGTGCGGCGTTCATTCGCCGCTTTGCGAAGGAGGCCGCGTAATGGACTTTGCTGCCAAACTTAAGGCCAAGGTCGCTGAGTCTGGTCAACAAACAATTCAAGGCAAAAGCAGTACGCCCAAGCCTTCGGACGCTGTGAAAGCTGATAGCAAGGAGGGTCTAGCAGCAATGCTAGGCGCTCGTGCTAAAGAAACAAAACAAAAAGCGGTAATCACGCAAGCACCAAAAAACAACAAAATTAAAAAAGCGGGAGATTTGAATGCTCTATCGGATGCACTTAAACAAGCGAAGCAAACGCGAGAAGATGAACGCGGCGCAATGGTCGTTGACTTTCCAACAGCAGCTGTCAAAGCCTGGTCATTCTCAACGCTCAAGAAGTTCGAAAACTGTCAATGGGCAGTCAAACTAGGCAAAGTAGACAAAATACCTGTTGAGTCTGGTGAGGCCGCACAACGCGGAACAGTCATTCACGACGGCTGCGAGGCATGGGTTCGTGGTGACGTAGAAGAATTGCCAGCGGACAACCGCACCAAGTTCGACCAATTCTCAGCGGACTTCTCTAGTCTGCGTGAGGACTACCGTGAAGGTAAAATCACGATGGAAGAAAATTGGGGTATCCGCAAAGATTGGTCGCCGTGCGATTGGGATGACGACGAGCTGTGGGGCCGTGCGAAACTTGACGTGTTTATCCGTGAGAATGAAAACTCATGCCGCATTATTGACTATAAAACAGGTCAGAAGTTTGGCAACGAAATGAAACACGCTGACCAAGGGCTAAGCTACGCGCTGCACACGATGCACCGATTCCCTGAGATTGACGTGTTTAAGGTCGAGTTTTGGTACTTAGATGATGGCACTAAGATGGTTCGCACGTTCAACCGTCGTCAGCTGGGCATGTTATTACTTCGCTACCATAACCGTGCCAAGAAACTAACAACGACCAAAGACTTCATACCTACAGCTAACGCGCATACCTGTCGTTTCTGTGAGTACGGCTGCAACACTAACCGTGATGGTAAAGCATACGGTAACGGCGCATGTGGTTTTGACCACTATCGAGGTTTAGATGTTGCATAAAAAAGAGAAACCGACATTTAAGCCGTTCGCCCACCAAGAGGCATTTGCTAACCTGTGGGGTGATAAAGAGCGCGTGTTGAACTTCGATGGATGCGGGACGGGCAAAACGCTCGCCTGCATTCATGCAGTGAAAACGTACTGGCCTGACGCGCGTGTTCTTGTACTCGCGCCACTATCCATTTTAACGCCAGCGTGGGCTAAAGACCTACGTTTCGGCTGGCCCGAAGCGACCTATGCTATCGCTGCGGGCACTGCTGCCAAAAAACGTAAAGCCTTCGAAGGTAATGCCCAATGGGTAATCACGAACCACGACACGGTTAAGATGATAGACAACGAGGGCTACGCGCCTAAATTCGATGTCCTCATTGTTGACGAGGGCGACGCCTTCCGAAACAGAACGTCCATGCGTTCCAAGTCGATTAACCGTATAGCAGGTGACATTGAGAAAATGGCACTTATGACGGGTACACCCTCCCCTAACACCATTCTCGACATTTGGCACTTAGCGTTCCTCATAGACCGAGGTGAGCGCCTTGGCAAAAACTTCTTTGGATTCCGTCAACAAGTATGTGACCCCAAGCCTATTCTTGGCGCGCCAGCGGGCGCAATGAAATGGGAGGATAAAGCCGGTGCAGCAGACCATGTGACGCTGATGCTATCTGACATTACTTCCCGTGTTGCGCTTGATGACGTTCAAGAGCTGCCAGAGACCATTTACCGAGAGGTAACGGTTGAGCTACCTAAGAAGATACGCCGTGACTACGAGTTCCTAAAACGCGAGTCAGTTTTAGCGTTGGAGAGCGGCGAAATGCTGAATGCCGTCCACGCGGGTTCACGTATGCAGAAGCTACTGCAAACGCTGTCGGGTGGCGTGTACAACGAAGATGGATCAGTCATTAACGTACACAAAGAACGTTACGAGCTGGTGCTTGATTTGGTTGAAGAGACAGACCACGCGCTTGTTGCGTTCAACTGGACACATCAACGTGACGGCCTAATAGCCGAGGCCGAAAAACGAAAGATTACTTACGCGGTAATAGATGGTGACACGCCATCATTGGAGCGTAACCGAATCGTTCATCAATTTCAGCAGGGCAACATTCAAGTGATTTTCGCTCACCCGCAATCAGCAGGGCACGGTTTGACATTGACTATGGCGAATCGCGTTATTTGGGCAAGCCCTACTTATCGTGCCGACCTCTACGAGCAGTTTAACCACCGTATCGTACGAACAGGCCAAAAACGTAAGACCGAGATTATTCATATTGCGGCTGAGGAAACGGTAGAGGAAGAAGTCTACCAGAAGATGCTCAACAAGCAGATGAACATGATTGACTTACTAAACACTATCGCAGGACTGTCGCAAGCAGCCTAACCACAACTTTTACATTATAGAGAGAACCATTATGAGCAACTTACCTTTAAACAAATTCCAAATCACAGCAGCAGACTTTGACCTTGAAGCGTTCAACGAGGCCGTAAAAGACGTTCGCCACACGCGCAAGCAAGTTGTTGAGTTCGGTAGCGACTTCGAAGAAACACGCGAGAAGTTAGTTGAAGCTGAAGAAGGTTTAAAAAGCGCTATGGCCGACTTGAACCTTGACGAGATAACGAAGCTAACCGCCGAGTGCAAACGACTAAAAGCCAAGTTGCAAACTACGCCAGTAACCAAAGTGCAAGCATTCGACGAAGCGATGGACAAGTTACACGCTTTCTTCGAGGCGGGTTGCCGTGTCCCAAAGGAATTAGCTGAAAACACAGAACAAGAGGCAGCATAAAATGTCAGCAGCAGAGAAGTTAAAAGAAGAATTTGACCTATCAGATATCCCCGCTAGCGAGCTACCAGACCGTAAGGCTGTAGTTACCGAGTTATTTCGCGTACGTCGCGAGATAGCTCTAATAGAAGCTGAGCAATTAAAAGCCCTGAAAGAGCGTAAAACCGAGCTTGAGAACTACTTAAAGGCAACCTTAGAAGTAGGCGAAAAAGTGGCTTACGTTGGCATAGGCGCTGTGTCTATGAGTGAAGAAACACAGCCCTCTGTTACTGATTGGGACGCATTGTACGAGCACATTAAAGACAATGATGCATTTTACCTTCTACAACGTAAAGTCAATGCAGCGCCGTTCAGAGAGCTTATTTCGATGGGTGACTCACTAGCAGGTGTAAAACCTGTTCAAGTGCGAAAACTATCGGTGCGTAAAAATTAATTAGTAACACTGTTGACTTGCATTAACAGTGATACTAATATTGCAGCCTCAACTGGTTCTCTCTATGTACTTGTTGTGGTTGCTTGCTAACCCCCTACTTCCTAGTCAGTTGTTGGGGGTTTTTCGATCAAACTATTTGATCCAATGACTCATTAACGATTAACGAATAACGAACATAAGGAATACCATCATGGCGAATAACACTAACGTAGCTGTTCAAGCGGAAAAATTCGGCGGTGTAGCAACTATCGAAGAACGTGGCGATTACGTTGGCCGTGGCTCAGAGAATGTAACCACAGACGATTTAGCCATTCCTCGCTTGAAATTGTTACAAATGATCAACCCAGAAGTAGAGCCTGGCAACCCTAAACAAGTTGAAGGTGCGCAAGCTGGTATGATCATGAATAGCGTTACAGAAGAACTGTACACATCGCTTTTCCTAATCAATTTAAGCTTTACAAAGAAAATCGTTGTATGGCGTAAGCGGAAGTTAGGTGGCGGTATGGTCGGTTCATACGACACAGAACAAGAAGCCCTAGACGCACTAGAAGAACAAGGTCTAGCGGTTAAAGACCATGATATTTCTGAGAACCCTACTCACCTAGTATTACTTCTAGACGACGAAGGTAATCCGAAATCTGTTGCACTACTTGATATGCCTGGGGTTAAAGTCAAAAAGTCACGAATCTGGAACACCCTGATTAATGACGAAGAAAAACAAGGCAACCCTCGCTTTGGTTGTGTGTGGCAATTAGGCGTTGTGTCTGAGTCTAATAGCTCAGGTAATTTCTTCAACTACGACGTATCACTTGTAGCTCATGCTCCTGACGAGTTATACGATCAAGCTGTTGAAATGTATAGCGCTTTATTTGCTTCAAAGACCGAAGCAGCATAACTGCCCTACCACTTTAGGGCATTGGCCGACTCGTTTTTGGGTCGGCTTTTTTGTGTAAAATATTAAAGCAAAATGAATGAATGTTTAAAGTTTGATCATAAAAATTTACTATTTTTTGAATCTTTAGTTAACAATTAATTTTTTATTAAATTTCATAAAATTAACACTTCAAAACACCTTTACAATACTTTACATTAGCGCCTTAAATTTTTGGTGGCCAATGGTAACAGGAGAATATAATGGTCAGCGATTACATGGTGGACATCGAGTCTATGGGCACGAACGCAGGTGACGCGATTCTGTCAATCGGCATTGTTCCAATGGATTTAAAAAACAAAAAGATACACAAAGGCTACTACACTCGTATTAGCCTCGAAGATAGCCAAAAAGCGGGTTTCCGCATCGACGCGAGCACCGTCCTATGGTGGCTACAGCAAGAGCAAGCAGCGCGTGACGAGTTCAAGGGTAACTACGCACATAAGCCAGTTAAAGACGCACTAATCGAGCTAAGCGAATTTATCGCTGAACAATCGAAAGGTGTACCAGCAGATGAGATACGTCTATGGGGTGATGGTGTAGCAATGGACAATGCTCTGATAGCCGAAGCTTTCAAGATTTGTGGCCTCCCCCGCCCTTGGTCATACAGAGGCGATATGTGTTACCGCACTATTAAGAACCTAACCCCGCAAATTGAACGAGTTGAGCCAACTGTTGCCCATCACGCATTATTCGATGCGGAGGCACAAGCGCTTACTCTATTCAAACGACTAGAGGCGTTAGGTCTGTAATGATTGAGTCACAGTACACAGCGAACATCGGCAAACGACTGAGTTCGGACATAATGCGTACGTGGAAAATCAACGATAATTTCGCAGGTGGTGTACCTGACGCATTTTATCGACACCGCAATGGAAAACTCCCGTTATGGGCTGAGTACAAATTCATAAAGACACTACCTAAGCGGCCTACGACGGTCGTTAAGCCCGACTTATCTGCACAGCAGCTATTGTGGCTTAATGAAGCTGTAGAGGCCAATGAGCTTGCAGTAGTGATCATCGGCTGCGAAGCCATAAAACATCAACGACAAGTTTGTGGTGTTGTCCTAACTGACCCTAGCGAATGGGTTAACGGCATAACCGCCGAAGAATTTGCCAATCGTGCAGAAAAATTAAACTACACAGCTATAGCAGCGTTTATTGAGGAAACTACATTAGAGGGAGGGCTTTCAGACCATCGACTATAAGGAGGCTAGATCGGCTGGAGGCCACTCCGAATGTGGTGTTCATGTCTTAGCAAACGTTAACATATGCGTTGACATGTAACAGTGCTACTGTTAAATTATGTATAAGCAACACAACCACAACGGGGATTTTTAAGATGGAATACAGTAATGATGTACTAAAGAAAGTACAGCTTGCATGGTCATCCCATAAAGATGCTACGGCGCTAAGTCAGGCCAGAGCAGCAAAGGCTATGGGCATGAACCAGTCGGCTTTCAGTCAATATCTGAGAGGGACGATTCCGCTTAACACTGACTTTTTGACTAAGTTCACTGCTTTTACAGGGCTAGAACTATCTGACTTCGGTGCTTCCTCGGACACTGTTCCCGAGAAGCCGTTACGAGTATTAGCAACACTGTCGGGTCGCAAACCAACGAACCCGTCAGTGCTTGTACAAACCATACTCGAATGCGACGAGTCGTATTTCATAGAAGTGGATTACGACGACTTCGGCCTAAGAAAAGGGTCAATGCTGCTCGTTAACCCAAAGGGTAACGTACGGGATGGCGACAGAGTGGTTTACCTTCGTAAGAAGGGACAACCAATTGTGTTTGGTGAGCTATCAGAAACCGAAGAAGGCTGGGAGATCTTGGAACAACTCTGGCAAGGTGGAAGACGCTATTTAGTTGACCCTAAAGACGACGTTTTTAGAGTCGTGTCTGTATATAATCCGCAAGCTAGGGGGAGAAAATTTAGATAGAGTACGAGTGTGTACTAAAGGAATTTAAATGCCTGACTCAGCACAACAACACGACATAATAGAAAAATCGCCCCACTACAATACCCGTTCGGTGGAGGCTATTCACTTTATTAGGCATATGGATTTTGCGACAGGTAATGCGTTTAAATATATTTGGCGCTACGGCCTGAAAGACACAACCGACTTGGAACGCGGAAAGAGAAATTACTACATTAAGAACGCCCTTATATACAGACCCAACTTTGTATCTGAGGACGTTGGTCACTGCATGATTCGCATGTTATCAGCAATGGCCGAAGAATTTGAAAGAGAACAATTCGAGCTTTTAGTTGCCCTTATATCTGCCTCTATGGGTGACTACGAAATGTTAATCGCGCGTGCTAGGCAGCTTGAGCTGTTCCCTATCGCCGCAGAACACTTACTGCTTAACGGGGGTTAATATGGCTTTTAACGTTGAGTGGGTAACGCTTAACGCTATGGCTAAGGCAACGGGTTACACCGTTGCCGCCCTACGTAGCAAAATTAAGCGTGGACAATTATTTGAGGAAAAGCACTGGCGCAGAGCTCAGGACGGGCGTTTACTCATACATGTAGAAAATTTTAACGACTGGCTTAAGCAGTAACACTAATAAATATGATAACAGTAAAAATTATTGCAGATTCAATCGCCAATGGCGTACGTATTACAACAGCAGAACTAGAGTACCCTAGATTCATTCACGCGGAGCTTATGACTCATCGTGTCTTTTCACGTAACAGTGCAAGCTCGCGCGCTATACCAACAAAGAAAGTGAGACAACAAGTATGGACTACACCAGAGTTGCCTATACACTGGGGCGCGAACCAGAGTGGTATGCAAGCCCAGACGACTTTAAAGACCCTCCCGTCCTCCTTAGCGCGCGCTTTGTGGAAAGGTGCATCGAAAGCGGCATGCATGTTTCATTGGGGGATGGAAAAGGTAAAGCTACACAAGCAAGTCTCGAATCGTATATTAGAAACCTTCCAGACAATGAAGGTAGTGGTTACATCGACGGAGTGGGCGAATTTCTTATGGTTACGCGACCACAAAGACGCACAGCCAGAGATACGTGAACTTGCACGTCAAATAGGCGCGGCCTTAAATAACAGTGTTCCTAATGAACTAAGCTATAAGGAGTGGCACTTACCCTACATTACTGACGAAATGCGTGAGTGCTACGAGCTACAAGAGCTACTAATTCTTTCTGTCTCGTGCTGCGCGCAGGTTAGCTACCGGACGCTTGATTTGTCGTTCGAGAAGGCATTGCGCATCTTTGAGGCATTAACGTCAGGCGACCGTGTTCATGCCTCCCCTTTTGAGCACCAAGCTACACCTATTCCTACTTACCATAAGCTAACGAAGGCCAAAGCTAAACGTATTGGTGTTACACACTTTGACGTAGACGGTGGCCGTTGGTCAGGTAACTTCCGTGGTTGGATTCAGCATAGGCAGCTCATCAAGGGCCATACTGTAAATTAATTAGGCGCTATCCCTCCATATACACATTAAAATGGCCTCTTAAACTATTCGTAGATTTGGAGGCTATTAATATTTACTGAAGTACAATAACTAAGTAATACCCTCAAGCAATTTTTTATGTCTGTTACTATCTTTTAAATGCTAATATGCTCTACTTAACGTAAAAAAAAATTATCTACTCCCTGAAGGAATAAAAATGAGTAATAAATATGGTTTATCATTTATCACAGACAACGATTTATTTGAGCATGTCAAAGAAACTATTGAAAAGTATAGGTTTACTATAAATTTAAAAGAATTTAATAAAAATCTAGTTGACCCAATAAAACTTACCTTTGACTCTAAGATATACAGAAAAACAATTGAAGAAATTATTGAATCTGAATCGTTAAGACAAATTGATAAATCAAACACGAACCATATAGGGTACTTCCATCAAAATATTTTTAAGTATTTTGATGGATGGGATGTGCCAACTCAGGGATTTGACGCCATAAATGAAACTCTGAAAATTTATGTAGAAATGAAAAACAAGCACAACACGATGAATTCTGCATCAGCGCAAAAAACATATATAAAGATGCAGAATAAAATCCTGCGTGATGACGAAGCTACGTGCTACTTGGTGGAAATAATTGCAAAAAATAGCCAAGATATTAAATGGAGCATTAGCTTAGACAGTGAGCCAGTTTCTAACAAAAATATTAGACGGATTTCTATAGATAAATTTTATGAAATAGTAACGGGAGAAAAAGACTCATTTAAAAACTTGTGTGAGCAGATCCCCAAAGTTATTGATGATGTTATAAATGAGGGTGATGTCAGAAGTGCAGAAAATACAGTTTTCGAAGAATTAAAAGAACTCTCTCCTGACACACTGAAAAGTATTTATTTACTCTCTTTCGCAAAATACCAAGGTTTTGAAGATCTAAATATTGTAAAATAAACAATTAAAGCAGGTGTAAGTTAAATTCTTTTTAAATTCCGAAGCTTGTTTCAAGGTAAAAGGTAAGTAATTTATTACTTATGCAGTAGTTTTTATAATGGCAGGAAAAATGCTAAATTCAGAAAATCTCACCCATGGGTTCAGTCCAGAGCTATTAGCGGACGTACTTTCTCTATCGAAAAGCTCTGTTGAGTCAAGGATTAAAAAAGGAGAGTTGACTCCAAATCCGAATACGAACTTAATCCCGTTAGAGCAAGTTTCTCACCACCTAGAAGTAAAAAGTTTATTAGCTTCTTCATGGGAGGACGAAATTAAAATTAAGCCCAAAAGAACTTATAATCTTCTAGAGCTTTTTGCTGGCGGTGGCGGTTTAGCTTTAGGTATGGAGGAAGCTGGGTTTAACAGTGTGCTGCTAAATGAGCTCGATAAACATGCTTGTGATACTCTAAAACACAACAGGCCTGAATGGAATGTAGTCCAAGGTGATATTTCAACTATTGATTTTACAGACCTTAACAAAGATGTTGACATAGTTACGGGTGGATTCCCTTGTCAGGCGTTTTCATATGCAGGTAAAAGCCTTGGCTTAGAGGACACTAGAGGTACATTATTTTTTGAAATGGCTCGTGCTATAAAAGAAGTTAAACCTAAAGTTTTTATGGCTGAAAATGTGAAAGCCCTACTAAAGCACGACAATGGGCGTACATTAGAAGTTATAAAAGGAGTTATCGACGAGTTAGGCTATATACTCGTCGAGCCAAAGGTATTAAAAGCAATATTTTATAAAGTTCCTCAAAAGCGTGAACGATTAATATTAGTAGGAATAAGAAAAGATTTAGCGGACAAAGGCGCTTCCTTTAAATGGCCTTCACCGTACAATAAAATACTTTCTCTAAAAGATGCTTTTTATAAGGGTGAGCTATACGATACTGATGTGCCACTCTCACAAGGGCAACTCTATCCTACCCGTAAAAAAGAAATAATGGAACATGTACCACAGGGAGGTTATTGGCGTGATCTGCCTGATAACCTTCAGAGAGAATACATGAAAGCTAGCTACTTTTTAGGTGGGGGAAAAACGGGGATGGCTCGAAGGCTCTCCATGTCTGAACCTAGCCTTACCTTGACTACAGCACCTGCACAGAAACAAACTGAAAGGTGTCACCCTACAGAGACAAGGCCATTACAATCTAGGGAGTACGCACGTATACAGACATTTCCAGATAGTTGGGAGTTTATAGGCCCTCTATCAGCCGTTTATAAGCAAATAGGCAACGCTGTACCTGTAAATATGGCCGCAGCTATAGGTAGATCGCTAATCAGGCTTCTAAATGACTTAGAGGCCTGAGCAAGCTATTAAAACTACTTACAATAAATGAGTTTTTCTGCCTACAAATTTAGTAACCTAGAGTATTTTTCAAATGCTCTAGGTTAACTTTAACCCATTCCCTGTCTATAGCACCCCAACTACAAATCTCATAATAGCCATTTTTAGTCGAGCCAACATAGCAGCACTCAATATCCAATTCTATTAGTGCATTAATAGTGTCTTGAGCAGTTCTTCTAGGTATATCTATTTCTTGCATTATCTTAGGGATAGTATTAACACCATTTTCTATATAGCCCGCAAGGAGCAATCTCCTATAGAATGAACTTTTTGTTTTACTTATATCCATTTTATGCCTTTCATATTTTATTAAACTAAATTTATCTTGATCAATTTATTAACCTAGGCACGAAAACCATGCCTACCCCAACCTAGAACTCCCCCTATGCATTCTTATCGACTGTGTAACGACACCTTCAATACAATATTCGTCAGTTGCCTTTATTTTGACTGGCTTATAATCTGGGCTAGCAGACACAAGCTGGTTGTTCTTCATATCTGCTATTTTGCATATGAACAGACCGTTGTAGCAGGCTACGATGACGTCATAATGCTTTACATCTTGCGCCCTATCGATAATTAATAAATCACCGTCATATATCCCTACACCCTCCATACTTCTGCCACTGGCGCGGCCTATGAACATAGAGTCTTTGATGAAAGTAGAATCAAGCGTATTTTCTAAGTCTGTGAGTTGAGACCCAATTTGGGCGTTTTCTATGAGCATATAGCTATTTCAATTATTAAATAAGAGCATTTAGATAATTATAGATAAACACTGTATATACGTACAGCCATTTTTTAAAGGTTAGCAGGTGATCTTGCTCACATTAATAATGTGATTAACGGGTGGTCTCTGTAGTAATCTAACCTCAGAGGAGCGGCAGTGCGCCATATACAGCGGACAGTGGTACGCCCGGCTCACTGAGCAAATTTTAATGGTGTTTTTTTTGCAAAAAAGGTGACAGTAAAATTTTCCGTTGCAGCCGCTTGTTAAATTTTGGTTGCTACAATTACAACTCCAGATGTATAGGCATATCCATAACCATACCCAGTACCATTTTTATAATTGTTCCCTCCAGAATTAATCGGCATGATATTTGATATCATATAACCGTTAGACACAAGACCATTACAGGCGACTTCTATTTGTTTTGAAAGCAACTCGCCTTTAACTTTATCCTGTACTTTATCTCCTCCAAACAACCCTTTTTCTGAGTCTCTTGTAGCCTCAATAAATACTGTTTTAATTTTATCTTCCATACTTGCCTCAGGTTTGAAATTTAACGCCTCACTAAGAGGCTGATAATAGTTGGTTAGAATAAGCGACGAAAGGAGCAAAACCAACTTTTTTTCCTTTTTTAACAGATTGTTAGGCTTACGAGCCAATTACGGTTTTACAAACTGGACAACTACGGAATCTTGCGTTTACGCGATTAGTCATACTTTTATTGCGTTTAGAATCCCAACAGGCTGTACAATACAAACCAGAATCATCCACAAATTGATAAAACCCCCACTTTGTACCAGTTGGTTTTTCATCTGGTGCAGGTGTTGTAGATTTTAAAATTCTAACCTCATCTTTAAGAGAGGCTAATTCTTCTTTTAGGGATGCTGATTCAAGTTTTACATCAGCTAACTCAATTGAAAGATCTGCTAATAAATTACTAAACTCAGCATCAGAAATGTTTTTCGATATTTCTTTTAAACGCTTAACAAGTTTGAGCGAATTGTTGACGGTGGAAACTATATCCATTTAATACTCCATGTAAACGTAATAACTTTATCAGAGGATGATTTTCCCTATTTTAGCGCGAAAGCGTCCTTTTTTGTGGGCGTATATTAATAGCAAATAGTGTAAATTACTGCCAGCTATGAATGTTACGCTTTCTGTTGTATATGTAAAGATGTAAAAAAATGAGAGTTTCCTCTTATTATTACTAAACTAATGACGACTCACCTGAATGACTATATTTCGCTCTTGGCTGCCCTTCACTACTAAACTTAAACACACCAATCTTTCGCTTTAGTTCCACCATCATAGGTCACTCCTAAACCTGAGCTAATTATAATTTCAGTCAGGCTTTTGTTGTCCACGTATACGTCAGCAACTATCCTAAAATACTTACCACGCTTTGTATTCCTAAGCTCAATAACCTTTGCCGAACGTAAAGCTTCAACGGTTACTTGCTTTGCTTGGCGAGCTAGATCTTTTTCTTGTTTACACTTGCCGCGCATCTCTGGCGTATCGACACCAGCTACTCGAATGCCGATTCGCTCCCCTATTAAGGAATGAAGTCCTCTTATGTTAGCTCTAAAGGTATCGCCGTCATAGATTGAGGTTACTTCTGAGACTATCAAAGTGCCATGATTCTTGTTTCTTATACTTTCAGCGTTAGCTGTGAAGGACAACAAAAGTAATAAAGCGAATAATCTCACGCGGCCTCTTAATGATGTTAACTGATGATTTTGTACCAATTTAAGTTAAGAACTTAAAACTTGCAACTTCTGTCGTTCGGTGATGACTACGAATACTTAAGCTTCAATGTTAAAAGCTCGGCGTTTTTAGAGTTTCGAAGATAGAAAAAGTGGGTCCACTGTGGGTCCATTTCGGGTCTATTTTTGGGTATGGGTCCATGCTGGGTCTGTACCGATTATAAGCTTTGATAACTTATGTCTACGCTACAGCCCAGCAAAAACGGGGGGTATGAAATTATGCTAACCTATGCAAAACTGATCTTCTAAAACATATCTTGATAGGAGTTGGTTGTATTAAACGAAATTGCTTTATCAAAACCAGGAAGCTCTATGCCGTCTTCGCCAATTACAATATCGTTATCGTCAATGGCGCCATCACCAAAACGATATACTAATTCGTACTCTCCAAGGTCAGCTTGCGCTTTATAGGTATTTTGCACAGCAACAACGGATGTATTTTTATCAGCGTAATCACTCATCGCTTTTTCACCATGACGCTTAGCAAGCATTTGCAGTGTTACTTTAGCGCTTAGTACAGTAGCAGTGGCGTTATTACCGCCAAAACCTTTTGAGTTTATAAAGGCTATGTCCATGTCGCCACAATCGTAGTGGCTGTTACGTATATCTAAGTGTTCAGCATAAACATCGTCGGCAACTTTATCTATGGTAGTAATACCCGGCATAATATTATGGCTAAATACACCCAGCGCAATAGCGAGCTGATCGCCACTGGCGGGAGCAATTGTATGCCCTACATAAGCTTTTGGCGCCGTCACTTTCCAGCTATCAATGGCAAACGTTTGTGCCACTTTATGATAAATAAGTGACTCTGTTACTCTATTTTGCGGCGTGCTAGAACCGTGCGCTAAAATAAAGCTGCGCTTTTGTAACGCCTCTTTACCTAATAAACTTGTTGCAAGCGCTGCAGATTTGGCCATTGTAATGTAGTTACCAGGGCCCGGTGAGGTGATTGATTTTTTAATACCATCGGCATTTACAAATACATCAGGCACTGAGCCCATAATATCTGCACCAAGCTCTAGTGCTAACGCATCGTCCATTAAAATGGCCACTTGTGCGCCTTCACCTAATGTAAAGCCACAGTTTTCGCCAAATGGACGGCTGCTTTTACGGTAATCGGGCTCTTGTTCACTGCTTAAATTATCTAAACGGCGCAGGCCTTCAACATTAGCAAGGGCGCTCATATTACCAAAGCCTTCAACTACTTCAGGCGTGATAGCGCATTCAACACTTGCTACTACCGCAACACGGGTGCGCCCTGCTTGAATATCGTTTACTGCAGCGCGTAAGTTATATAAAAATGTGGCACATGCACCCGAGGTAGAAAACGTAGTACCTACATTACCTGTAACGTAGGCGTTTATAAAATCAGTCGACATCGTGTTTAAGCCAAGTGCTAATTGCTTTGTACTAACACGATCGCCCTGCTGGCGTGCTTTAACTAAACCGCCTAATCCTTTGTCGTCCATTTGACCAATAACCGAGGCTGAATAAGTACCAATTTTATCTGGCTCTACGCTATTCATTATGCGTTGCCAATCAAGACCAGTTGACTTAATAGCATCGTTTGCAGCAAATATAGTGGCTTGCAAACCACGTGGCTGGTAACGGCTGTTATACATTATTGATGGATCAAACCCGGTAGGAAACTGACCTGCCGATTTAATTGGGTTATCACGGGTAGAATCTAATTTTACATCTAGCTCTGCCGCTATAGTCACTTTTACTTTTTTGCCTTCAAGCTCTTGTATTTTCCAACTGGCAGGCACTGGGGTTGGTAAATCGCGTGCGCGCGTTTCAAACACAATTGCGTTTTCATCAGAGGACTTTAACGTCATCTTTTGCTGCCAAGGCGTGGCATCTGCGTCAAAATGTTCTTTTTCAATTTTACGAATAAGTGTGCCAGCAATAATTTGCTCACCAAAGCGTGCTTCTATGTCGCTTTGCTCAACATTATTACCGTTTGTGTCTTGTAATTGACCATCAACAACGCGTACTAAGTTCATTAATGTGGCGAGGCCTAAAAATGTTTCACTACGAGCTTGTGCGTTTAATGCGTCTAACACGATACGGCGGTAACCTTGATGAAAAGAAGTACGGCCAGCGGCGTTAATACCACCCATGCCTACTATTACGGGTAATGCTGTCATAATTAACCTTTAAAACGTGTTATAGGAGAAGCCAACAGTTTAATTGGATTAATCACAGCGCTTTGTGCTTTAATAGCCAAATATTCAGCATTAAAGGCCAAAAAGTACTGGTCGGAGCATTCACATGCATAAAAAATCAGTAAACCCAGCGTTAAATATTGCCATAGCGGTGTACCCGCATTTACTTATTACCAGTTTAACACTGCCTATTGAAATGCTAAGAGCCGGTGAGGCTTATGCAAAAGGCCATTTAAGCCACACGGATTTTAGACCACTTAGTATAAATTTAATTGCTAAAAATAATGAGCCAATACAAAACCGTACTGGGCTTGCCATAGTCCCCGACTGCACCACACACAACGCGCCCTACAACGACTTAATTATTGTGCCCGGTATATGGCGAAACCCTCGCCCTGTTGTTCGTACTAATAAAGAAGTTGTTGAATGGCTACAAGAAAGTTTTGAAACCGGCAGTCATATAATTGGTGTAGGCACGGGTAATTGCCTAGTTGCAGAAGCGGGCTTACTGGATGGGCACCCTGCAACAACCCACTGGCATTATGCAAAACAATTTAGCAACGACTACCCATTAGTGCGCTTAAAGCCTGACTTTTTTATCACCCAATCTGAGCGCATGTATACGGTGGCAAGCTTAAATGCCCTTGCCGATGTGATCGTTCATATTATTAGCCAATACTATGGCAAAGCAGCTGCGCAACATGTAGAGCGTAACTTTTCGCACGAAGTACGTAAACCATACGAAGATCAGCGCTACCTTGAAGGCGCGGTTGACCGCCATCCAGATGAACTCATTGCGCAAATTCAGTTTTGGCTTAAAACTAATTTAGCCAGCGAGTTAAACTTACAAGAAGTAGCCGCCCAATTTAGTTTGAGTTACCGTACATTTACCCGCCGCTTTAAGCTTGCGACTAATCAAAGCCCTATAGAATATTGGCAACAATTACGGGTAGAAGGCGCTAAAGAGTTATTAGCTTCATCTAATTTAACGATTCAAGAAGTAGCACTTGAGGTCGGCTATAATGACCAAGGCCATTTAACCCGCGTGTTTAAAAAAGTGCTTAGCCAAACGCCAAGCGAGTACAGAAAAGTAGTACGAAGAAAACTATTTGGCTAATACAAAGCTGCAATTAAGTGGCTTTTTTCCTTATATAAATTACACTATTAGCTAAAATCCTAGCTAGGTTATTGTATGAGCGATGAAATAAAACAGCACCTTTTTGAACAACAAAATAATGGCTCAGTGGACGAAAAGTTATTAAGGTTACTTTCGCTTGTTCGCAAACATCTTAAAATGGATGTGGCGTTTATATCAGAATTTACACAAACAGATCGGGTTTTTAAGGTGGTCGATAATCATACCGATAACCACTGCGTATCAGTAGGTAATTCAGATCCTATTTGTGAGACTTACTGTAAAAAAATTTCAGACAACGACCTTGAACCAATAATTCCTAACACACATAAACACCCTATTACTAAGGCTATGCCGGTCACCAAAAAATTAAATATAGGCGCTTACATAGGTGTACCGATTGTTTTAGCATCAGGCAAAACGTATGGTACCTTTTGCTGTTATAAAACCACATTTGATGACGATTTAAATGATAGAGATCTGGCTTTTTTAAAACTAATTTCAGAGCTTGCTACCGAGCTCATTGAACAAAGATCGCAATCAGACACCATAAGTAATGAGACAAAAATACTGATTGAAAATATTATAAAAACAAATGCCATCACTATTCATTTTCAGCCCATTTTTAACCTAGCGACGAATCGGCTATCGGGTTATGAATCGCTTTCACGCTTTTTTACTCAACCTTACAAAACCCCCGATGTATGGTTTAAAGATGCCGACAACTTAGGGCTAGGTGAAGCACTGGAAATTCTTGCTATACAAAACACCCTACATTGTATGGATGAACTTGCCCCACATGCCTACTTGACTATAAATACATCTCCTGCACATATATTATCGGGCTCAATTAATAATGTATTACAAAATGTTGATTGCACCCGCATTATATTAGAAGTCACAGAGCACTCGCCTATTTTAGATTACCAAGCTATGCGCGCGGCACTTGAGCCATTGAGAAATAAAGGCGTAAAACTAGCAATTGACGATGTAGGCGCTGGGTTTTCGTCTTTTCAGCACATATTGGAGTTAGAAGCCGATATTATAAAACTTGATATAAGCCTGACTGAAAATATAAATAACGACCAAAGAAAGTTTTTACTCGCAAAAGCATTATGTGGTTTTGCAAAAGCAATTAATTGTACGATTGTAGCTGAAGGCATCGAAAATAAAGAAGAGCTTCTCACATTGAGGCAGCTAAAAGTAGATAACGTCCAAGGCTACTTTATTGGTCGCCCTGCGCCTATTAACGAGGCAATAGAGTACCAAGCAGTCACGCTTTAGCTAATACACTCATATAATAACGCCACTAAATTAGTGGCGTTAAATCAGTGGCTTTCTGTGTCGTTAAAGTCTTTTCGGTAGTAGCGCTTTTGATAATTTTTTACTTTAGTGTGCACGCCTTTGCTTAAGCTTTTAAATTTTGCCTCCAGTACATCTACACCGTATAAAATACCAACCACCAGCACCGAAAGTTTAATAGCTGCACCTAAATTGTCGGTGGCTATCATTACGCCAATTGAGGCAAGCACCCAAATGGTTGCAGCTGAGGTAACCCCTACTACAGCGCCGTCTTTTGCAAGCATGACACCTGCACCTAAAAAGCCAATACCTGTAATTATTTGCCCCACTACACGCGAATGATCAATTACATCGCCTTGTAAGTTAAACGCGGTTGATAAAAACAAATACGTGCCCAGCGTTATTAAAGCTGAGGTACGAATACCCACAGGTTTACCGCGCAATTGCCGTTCTAAGCCAATTATGGCACCGCAAAAAGCGGCGGTACCAATGGCCGCCCACGAATAAGGGGCTACATCAATTAAATCTAAAAAAGTCACTCTTTACTTAAAACCTATTAATTATTAGCAATGGCCACCGCGGTTCTTAGCCGTTGGCCACCAAATGCTGACATTTTACTAAAATCACTGCGCGCTATAGGCACGTACTGGCAATCTATAGCGAGTTGTTTATCGCTTCCTGGTTCGCAAAACGGGTCATGAACATACACGCAGTGCTCATCAAGGTGGGTAACGCACACCCAATGAGGTGATTTTTTACCATCAAACCGGTATGTGCTAATTAGTAACAGCACACTAAAGCCTTGGCTTAACCACTGTTCAATATGCTCAAGCTCTACATCTTTATAGCTAAGCGGTATATTTGCCTGCGCTATACCCTCTACAAATTGTTGGTGTACTGTTGAAAGCACCACTTTTTTGTTTTCATTGCGTACGCCATCTAAAAACAAAGGCTCTGTGGTATTTACCATTACCTCGCTTTTAAAGCCGCGTTTATTAGCCGCCAACGCTAAACCAAACGGATGGCAACCACCGTGGCCCGATGTCATAAAAATAGTGGTGCCTTCGCGCCAAAGTGCCAGCTCATGTGATTGGCTAAGCTCCGTTGTTGGCTCAAGTGCCCCCATTGCCATTAATAACGCCGCAGGCCCACAAGTAAACTCGGTAGTTTGCTGATACCATGGCGTTAATCGCGCTACTTTTAGCTCACGCGTTTGGCGAATATTTTTTTGCATTCGCAGCGCATCACTGTGATCGTCATAATAATCGCTATATTGACCAAACACTCTGTAACCCAAACTTTTATAAAGCCCAATAGCACTTTCGTTATTTACGGCCACTTCTAAACGTAAGTAAATTCGCCCACGCTCGCTGGTTTGTTTTTCAAGCGCAGCTAATAACATTTTGGCAATGCCTTTGCCTTGCATTGTGGGTTTTACAGCAAGCGAATATAAACGCGCCAAACGCGTGCCTTTATGGCACCACACCAGCCCATAGCCGCATACTTGCTCGCCGTTATCGGCAACGAGCAAAATACCGTGCTTAGCATTTAACCAGCGCTTTAAGCTACGCGGGCTCAATTTATCGTTATTAAAGCAAGTATTTTCAACGTCAATCAATGCGTTTAAATCACTGCTAAGTGCCTGTCGAATAACAAGGTTACGCATGTTATTACCCACGGCCTCGCGCTTCTAAACGTTGTTTAAATTCGTCCATAATGATCATGTAAAGCTCGTCGCCTAAATAGCCGTCTTCTACTTTGTGATCAATACTTGGATTATCATTTACTTCAAGCACATATGCTTTGCCTTGATGTTCTTTAACATCTACGCCATATAAGCCTTTGCCAACAGTTTTACATGCTTTTAAAGCGGCATCTAACACAACTTTTGGTAACTCAAAGGTAGGTAGCGTTTCAAAGCCACCAGAGAAAAACCGTTTAGCGTCGTGATTATAAATTTGCCAATGATTACGCGCCATTAAGTAGCGGCACGCATAAATAGCGCGGCCATTTAATACGCCTACTCGCCAATCGTATTCTGTGTACATGTATTCTTGTGCAAGTACCAATGCGCTATATTCAAACAGCTCGGTTAGTTTAGCTTCAAGCTCACTGCGGTTTGCAACTTTAAACACCCCTTTAGAAAACGACCCTTCAGGCATTTTTAAAACCAGCGGATAGGTAAACGCCTCTTCTAATTGCTCAAGCGTTTGCGCTGATTGATCAGCCACTACCACCGTTTTTAAACTGGGCACTTTTTGATAATTAAACGCATCGTGTAAATACACTTTATTACAACAGCGTAAAATAGATTCAGCATCGTCAATAACCACTAAACCTAGGCTTTGCGCTTTACTTGCAAGGCGGTACGTTGGGTGGTCAATCGCTGTAGTTTGGCGAATAAATAACGCATCAAACTGGGCAATGTTGTCTATTTCTTCAAAGCTTAATGCTTGAGCATTAATACCATGCTTAGCCGCTGCTTTTATAAAACGGGCTATGGCATCTTTATCGCTCGGTGGTACTTTTTCGTTATGATCAACAAGGATTGCCATATCCCATCTAAAACGGCGCTGCACAGTACCAATGCGCCATTGGGTTTGAGTAAACGTATTTAGTTTTGCTACAAAATTGCTGTATTGCTCATCGTTTAAAGTGCTAAGCGAACCTTGCTGTAACAAGCCTTGTTCATCTACATATAAAATAGGCGCTGGGTATTGCTTAAATACCGATTTAGCCGCTTTGCTTTGTAGCTCGTTTAAGGCATTACCAAAGTAAATTTCGCCATCAATCGAGCCAATATTTAACATAGGAGCTTGACCGCTTCGAAGCGCGTTTATTGTTTTAACACTGGGTAACACCTGGTGTTTGCGGGCCTCTGCAAGCAAAGAGCAATAGTAACCCTTACTCAAGTATTGGCTTGAGTCGCATAAATTAATAATGCGGGTTTTAGGTTCATTATGTTTTGGGTAATCACGTAAGTAACTATTAAACGAAATCACATTGTCGAACGATTGAGCAAGTGTTTGCTCGTTGTTATCAACCACTATTAAGGTTTTAAACACGACTTTTCCTAGTTAAGTCAAAAATATAAAAAGCATGCCTAATAAAATACTCAGCACTATAAATAGAAACACCCATCGTACTAAGTGGGCATTGCGCGTATCACTTAATACGATGGGTGCTTTAACAAATACCTACTGTAAGTGTTAGCGCTTAAATTGCTTAAGCGACATCTGCTTTATATGCCCTTTTTAAAAACCACACAAACGAGATATTTTTAGCGTGAAGATAAAAAATATTGATTAACTATATTTTCCTATTAATGCAGATTAAAATACGCAAAATTACTACTTTATGAGCGTTATAAATGTCACATCCTGCCTGCCCACAGTGCAAATCTGAATATGTTTACGAAGACCAGCAACTGCTTATATGCCCTGAATGCGCCTACGAATGGAACCCAAACAGTACAAACAATGAAGACGCAATTTTAGTTAAAGATGCCAATGGCACCCAACTTACTGATGGCGATAAAGTAACCGTAGCCAAAGATTTAAAAATAAAAGGCAGCTCACAAGTCATTAAAATTGGCACCAAAGCGGTCGTAAGGCGTGTTCTTGATAAAAAAGATCACGAGCTAGATTGCAAAGTAGATGGTATTGGCGAAATGATGGTAACAGCGAAGTTTGTGAAAAAAGTGAGCTGAGTTACCCCCCTTATAAATGAATAATTAAACCTAATATATATAAGCGAAGACATGTTTTCATATCCGCTTCAATAAGCATATACCAAAATTTTCTAACATTTTTTGGCATTGTTTGATGTACATTTCAGCATCCATCTTAGGCGAAATGTATGCATATTGATCTTTGTAACCATTAATATGCTTTACAGCATTTTTAGAGTAGTTAAACCTTTTAATAGCAAGGCTAGGCTTAGAGAAAAAACCTGGATTTGAATTATGAAAGTCCCAGGTCATTTTCTTTAAGTTTTGATGTGAGCTTTCAAACCCATAAATTTCACTCAAACCAGATAATAATTCAGATGCTGCAGCAGATAAGTGTAAGCTAGAAATAAAGCGTTCATCATTGTATAGGTCGATAGCGTCTTCTATCATATCCATAGCAATATCGCCTTTATGAATTGTCATAGTTTCCTTCGGTGTCCCTTAATTTAATAGAGAGCATTTTACATTTTTGAGTATTACACTCTACATAAGTACTATCAAAGTAATATAGCTACAAAATCAGAAAAACTAGTTCAGCCTTTATATAAAAAGTTCTGCCTCAGAAAGTTCATTTTGCTGAAAAGATATTTATAAAATCTGTACCACATCATATTCATGGTTTTTGCCTGCAATGGTTAGGCTTACTTCATCATCACGTTGTTTGCCTAAAAGTTGTTTACCTAGTGGTGCTTCGGCTGTAACAACTTGAATAGTATGTCCTTTTACTTCAACCATTAACCCGCCTGCGGCTGGGCCTAAATAAAACCATTTTTGTAGGGCGTTTTCATCTTCTAGGCAAACGAGAGAACTTATAATCACTTTATTGTGAGTGGGCTCTTTAAAAATGGCTTCAAATTGTTTAATGCTTTTGTAGCAATCGTTTACACGCTCGGCTTGGCCTTGTGCTAAATAAGCGGCCTCGAGTCCTAGGGTATCATACTGCGTTTCTGCAACGCTTTCTTCGTGAGTGGCGGCGTCGTGCGCGGCTTTTGTTGCTTGTTTTGCACTGTTTAATTGTGCTTCGAGTGCAAATTTAAGGTGTTCTATTACGTGGGATTTATTCATGAAAGGCGCTAATAACCAATACGGTAAACTATGTGGTTAATTTTAACGTTATAAGGCGCTTAAAACCATTATTTTAAGCGCCTGTATTTTAATGCTGATTTTAAAAGTATTTATTGCTAGGGCATATCGAGCAACGCTTGCGTTTCTTCATCTTGTTTTTCTTCGTAATTTTTAGCACTTAACCCTAATAGCTCGGGTAACGTGGCGGCAATACAAATAGATGAGAACGTACCTACTACAATGCCGGTAAATAGCGCGATGGCAAAGCCTTGTAATGGCGCACCCGCGAGGAGCCAAACACTTGCAACTGTAGCAAGTGTGGTACCCGATGTAATAAGCGTACGCGTTAAGGTACTTTTTATGGCGTTGTTAATAATACTCGCGGGGCTAAGCGCATTATTAGATTTAACACGTAAAAGCTCGCGTACTCTATCGCCCACTATTATAGAGTCGTTAAGTGAATAACCTATAATCGCCAGCAAACTGGCAAGTACGGTTAAATTAAACTCAATACTTAATAGCGAAAATAGCCCCAGTACCAGTAATAAATCATGCACTAGCGCAACCACAGAGCCAACAGCTAAACGCCATTCAAACCGTACAGCTAAATAAAGCATTACTGCAACCATAGCTGAAAATAGCGCTAAACAACCTTGCTCAAACAGTTCATCACCCACTTGCGAGCCAATATACGCTGATGATAAAACTTCGGCGTTGATATCTGCATTTTGTGTAATGGCGCTTTGCCAATCATTGCTGTTTGCTGTTGAACCGCTGGGCGCTTCGCGAAGTTGATAATGGCTATTACCTTGTGCGGTTAGTTCAAACTCGCCATTGTGATTTTTAGTAATAAATTGCTCAAGTTGTTTTAGCTCAACATCTTGGCTGGTGGTAAATTCTGTTAGGTAACCACCGGTAAAGTCGAGCCCAAAATTAAGCCCTTTTTGACTAAGCGTAAATACCGATAGCAGTACAAGTATGGCGCTCAAAAGCATGCCCGAAAAACGCATACGTGTACCCGCCTCGCCCTTTAAAAAAGTGTTAAGCATGTGCATTTACTCCTGCTTTTTTAGTCATTTTTAAATATACCGTTTGGCTTAGTACTTTTGATACGTACACGCCAGTAAATACCGAGGTTATTAAGCCAAGTGCCAATGTTATGGCAAAGCCTTTAACCGGGCCGTAACCTATTCCATATAATATAAGCGCGGTGATCATGGTGGTTATATTGGCATCAAATATGGTGTTAGCGGCTTGCTTGTAACCTTCTTGAATAGCTTGATAAGCAGAGCGGCCTTTTCTACGCTCTTCTTTTATTCGCTCAAATATAATAACGTTGGTATCTACCGCCATACCAATGGTGAGTACCAGCCCGGCAATGCCCGGAAGTGTTAACACAACCCCAGGTAATAACGACATTAGCCCCACTAGCGACGTTAAATTTAATAACAGCGCTACATTTGCAATAAGCCCTAAACGGCGATACCACATTGCCATAAAGGCAAGTGTAATACCCATGCCCAGCATCAATGCGGCCAAGCCGTTAGTTATATTTTCTTGACCTAGGCTTGGGCCAATTGTTTGCTCGTGCACAATAGTAACCGGTGCAGTTAGCGAGCCTGCGCGTAATAATACTGCTAAATCGGCCGCTGCTTGTTGGCTTTTCATATTAGTAATACTAAAACGTGAACTTAAATGCTGCGCAATATTCGCTACATTTATAACTTCGCTTTTTTTAACCGTTTCACCTTTAGCATTTTGAGAGTACTCAGAGTAAACCGTGGCCATAGGCTTACCAATATTCGCTTTTGAAAACGACGACATGGCATCGCCGCCTTGCCCATCAAGGCTAAGTTGCACAAGGGGTTTACCCCAATCGTCGCGCCCTATGGTGGCATTATTAATATGCTCACCGGTAAAAATTGGCACAGGATCAAGTTTGATGGTCCCGCCAGATTGCATATCAAATGTTTGCCCACCGATTTCTTTTAACTTATAAAACCCAAGTGATGCAGTTGCGCCTATAATGCGCTTTGCCTCTGTTGGGTCTTGCACGCCAGGTAGCTCTATGCGTATACGGTTTTTACCTTGGCGCTGAGTGACGGCTTCGGTAATGCCTAATTCTTCTATGCGTGAGCGAAGCGTTGTGAGCGTTTGACTCATTACTTCTTTATCAAAGTTGCTTCGCCCTTGCTCTGAATAGGTGAATTTTGCATTTTTAATATCACCATTACTGGTTGTTGAAACTGCTAAATTAGCAAATCGACTTTGTAGCTCATTAATTACCGGGGTAAGTTTTTTTGCTCCATTTGGGTGTGCATTTATTTCAAAGCCGTGCCCTGTTTGCAGCACTTTAAGGCCGTACGCTTTTTGCTTAATAATAATTGATTTTGCTTGTTGATACGCACTGACTAATTGCTCATCAATTGCTTTATCTAAATCTACGTCGAGTACAAATAACACACCGCCGTTTAAATCTAGTCCCAATTTTATTGGCGATAAACCAAACTCTTGCAGCCAAAGTGGGCTCGTTGCATGTTCTACAATTTTAACTTGCGTGTGTGGGTACTGCGCCTTTATAGCCGCTTGCGCTTGTGCGCTTTTAGTTGGCTCGTTTAACAAAATATTTATAGATGTTTGATTATTTAGCCCTTGCTCAACTTTTAAGCCTTGGTTATTTAAAAAAGTAACTAATGCATTAGTGCTTAGCACAGCTTGTGTTTCGCTATGAGGTGCATTGCTTACATGTAACCACGATTTATTTGGGTATAAGTTGGGTAATGCGCTAATGGCTAATAAAACCAGCACAATAAGCATGGCTATATAGCTTAATTTAAATTTTGCCATAAACGGCTTGTGATCTTTTTTTACACTTAACATGGTGTTTCCTTATTACCAGAACCGGTAACGTACTTTTTAAAAGCACAATTAATCTCAAGGCTTAAACGTAAAACGTTAAAACCTAATAAAAATTAAATAAGAAAATTAAGCGTGATAGGTGCTTACGGCGGTATAAAGTAAATTAGCGTCTTTCCAGCCGCTGAGTCGCGACTTTTTGCTATGCGTTACAAGTGTATACCATGGCCGTTGGGCAATAAACGCGTTGGGGCTTAGGTATATTTCTCTAAAAAGGGTGTGTGCAAAAAGTTCAAATACAACGTCGTATTCAGGCTCACTTTGCGCGACATGTAAAAATAACGAAGAATTACTAGCCGTTAACCTAGGTTGATGAGCGTCAAACCCTGTTTGATGAGTTTTTTTGTGCTCATTTCCCTTTACCGATTTTGATATAGGCAGCGTTTTAGCTAACTCAACGCTATCAGCAAACACACTCAATGAGGTGGTTACAGTGTTTAATTTATGTGTCGCGCACTGCGCACTACTTTGAACACTAAAAAGCGCACAAAACAGTAAAAAAGCAGATATAAACACACGAATGTTAAACATGGTTGCGTCAAACTAAAATAAGGGATGCGTAGTATATATGGGCAAGTATTTAAAATACAATGCATATTAATTAAGTATTTATTTGACTGAGATCCGTAATGCGCTCTAAACACAGTACTATAAAACGCGCCGATGCAATGACCTTAAAACAAAGCATTAAAACGCTGTGGCCATACATTACTAAATTTAAAGGGCGCGTATTTATTGCACTTTTAGCGCTTATAGGAGCTAAAGGCGCAACTCTTTTAATGCCTTGGGCATTAAAAGAAATTATCGACTCGGTTGATAAATCAATCAATCCAGTTTTAGTTATCCCTGCATTACTATTGATTTTGTATGGTGGGCTTAGGTTTGCCAGCGTGTTTTTAGGCGAAGTAAGAGATGCGGTGTTCTCTCGTGTGACAGAGCACGCGATGCGCGATATTGGGTTAAAAGTATTTAAACATTTACACTCGCTGGAGCTTGCTTTTCATCTCGATAGGCAAACCGGTGGAATAAGCCGTGATATAGAGCGTGGTACTAGTGGGCTGAGCTTTTTAATGCGTTTTTTAATGTTTAATATTGTCCCCACCCTTTTTGAAATACTGACCGTTGCTATTATTTTTGGCTCGCTATTTTCTATTTGGTTTGCGTTAATAACCTTATTAGCGGTTGCTATTTATATTACCTTTACTGTAACAGTAACGCAGTGGCGAAACCGTTTTATACGCGAGGCAAACGCCGCCGATAACCTTAGTAATACGCGCGCCATAGACAGCCTGCTTAACTACGAAACTGTAAAATATTTTAATAACGAAGAATTTGAAGCCAAAACATACGACTCTTTTTTAGCAAATTGGGAAACCGCCCGTTTAAAAAATAGAATGTCGTTGCTTGCGCTTAATTCAGGCCAAGCGTTGATAATTGCAAGCGCTATTACAGCGCTAATGTGGTTAGGTGCCAAAGAAGTGGTAACGGGCGCTCTAACAATTGGCGAACTTGTAATGATAAACGCCTACATGATCCAATTATTTTTACCGCTTAACTTTTTAGGATTTGTTTATCGAGAAATAAGACGCGCCCTAACCGATTTAGAAAACATGCTGGGCTTACTTAATAAAAAACCACAGGTAACGCAGCGACCCCATGCTCAACACCTTTGTGTTAGCAAAGGCAATATAGCCTTTAATAATGTCAGTTTTAGTTACGATGCCAACCGCCCTATTCTTAGTAATATTAGCTTTAAAGTTAAAGCAGGCAGTAAGGTTGCCGTTGTAGGTGCAAGTGGTGCAGGTAAGAGCTCTTTGGCGCGGTTACTTTATCGCTTTTACGATATTAGCGCGGGCAGTATAACCATAGATAACCAAGCTATAGACGCCGTCACCCTCGATAGCCTGCGTAAAGCCATTGCTATAGTGCCACAAGACACCGTGCTATTTAACACCAGCATACGCGAAAACATCGCCTATGGCAGACCCACAGCAAGCGATAGTGAAATAGATAAAGCAATAGAAATGGCCCATTTAAAGGACTTTATTTCAACTTTAGCGCAAGGCGATAAAACGTTAGTGGGCGAGCGCGGTTTAAAAGTATCTGGCGGCGAAAAACAACGTATTGCAATTGCACGTGCAATTTTAAAGCAATCTCCTATTTTAATTTTTGATGAGGCGACCTCGGCGCTCGACTCGCACGCGGAGCAAGCCATTTTAAAGGCAATGCGCGATGTAACTCAAAACCACACCAGTATTGTGATTGCACACCGGCTATCAACTATAGTTGATGCCGATAACATATTAGTATTTAAAAAGGGCGAACTGGTTGAGCAAGGCACACATTCAGCGCTTTTATTACAAAATGGTCAATACGCTCAAATGTGGCAATTACAACAGCAAGATGATTAATTAACGCCATTTACTGGCGATACTGCGGCTTTACCTTTAGAATACGGCCTTGCAATTTTATTCAATAATTTACATATATTAAGGCGAAACGCAGATGGGAAGAGCTTACCAAAACAAAAAAGATTCAATGGCTAAAACTGCGGGTGCTAAAACTAAAGTTTATTCTAAGTACGGTAAAGAAATTTACATATGCGCTAAAAATGGTGGCGTAGATCCAGATGGTAACCTTGCGCTGCGCCGTTTAATCGAGCGCGCTAAAAAAGACCAGGTACCCGCACACGTTATTGAGCGCGCAATAGACAAAGCCAAAGGCGGCGGCGGTGAAGATTACGCAGCCACACGTTATGAGGGTTACGGCCCTGGTAACTGTATGATTATTGTTGACTGTTTAACCGACAACAACAAACGTACGTTTGCTGATGTACGTATTTGTTTTACCAAAGCAAACGCTAAAATAGGCGCACAAAATTCGGTATCACATTTATTTGATCACCTCGCTATTTTTGTTTTTGATGGCGATGACGATGAAGCTGTACTAGAAGCCCTTATGATGGCCGATGTTGATGTAACAGATGTAGAAGTAGAAAACGGTAAAGTGACGGTTTTTGCACCACATACAGAATACAACAACACCCGTACAGCGCTTGAAGAAATGGGTATTACAGATTTTGACGTAGATTTAATTTCGTTTGTACCACAAGTTGAAGCCCCTATTGAAGGTGAAGACGTAGAAGTAATGGAGCGCTTTTTAGCCATGCTTGAAGATTGTGACGACGTGCAAAACGTTTACCATAACGCGCAATTTTAAACTTTACTAAACGTATTTACTTTAAGCCAACAGCGATGTTGGCTTTTTTATTTTATAAGGCTTGTGAAAATTTATGAATACCCTTGCAGAGCTTAGAGCTGGTAGGTTGAATGGTGTTACTCGCTTACAACTCGTAGAAGGCTTAACTGAGTTCCCTTTAGAAATTTTAACCCTTGCAGATACCCTAGAAGTACTCGATTTATCAAACAATAATCTCACTACACTGCCAGATGAGTTTGCGTGCTTAACAAAGCTTAAGCGGGTGTTTTTATCGTTTAACCAATTTAAACATATACCTAAAGTACTCGCTAAGTGCCCTGCTTTAATTATGGTGGCATTTAAAGGCAATCAAATAAAAGAGTTTGCACTAAACAGCTTACCTAAAAATATTGAATGGTTAATACTTACCGATAACAAATTAAGCGCATTGCCAAGTGACTTTGGTAATTACACACAGCTTAAAAAGCTCGCCCTTGCTGGAAATAACCTAAAACAACTACCCGCGAGTATGGCCTCTTGTACTAATTTAGAGCTAGTTAGGCTCTCTGCTAATAACCTAACAAAACTTGATAATTGGCTATTAGAACTCCCCAAACTTGCTTGGCTTGCCTTTGCGGGTAATGCATTTAATAAAGCTCAATGCTTAACTAACAGTCGTTTGCAAAACACCCCACTTGAAAATTTTCAGCTTAAAAAAGTAATTGGCCAAGGTGCATCGGGCATTATTCATTTAGCTAAAAAAGCACAGCACGATGTGGCGGTAAAATTATTTAAAGGGGCAATTACAAGCGATGGCTACCCACTTGATGAAGTAAACTGCTGTTTACAAGCAGGCTATCATAAAAACTTAATTAACGTATTAAGCTACATAGAGCAAAGCACACAGCTTGGTTTAGTTATGGAGCTAATAGATAGACGCTTTACTAATTTAGGTTTGCCGCCAAGTTTAGAAACCTGTACGCGCGATACATTTAATACACACTGTCACTATTCACCTGAGGCAATTTATAAAGTTGCCCAGCAAATGATAAGCACCCTTGCCCACTTACATGCTAACAACGTAAGTCATGGCGACATTTACGCCCATAACACCATGATCAACGAGCAATACGATGTTTTATTTGGTGATTTTGGTGCTGCAACAAATTTAGCTATGCTTAGTGAATATCAGCAACAGCAAATACAATTAATAGAAGTGCGTGCTTTTGGGTGCTTAATTGAGGATTTACTAAGTACTGTTAGCGCAGCAGATAAGCAAAACGAACTGTTTAATAAAATGTCCGATATAGCAGCGCGTGCTATAAATACTGATATTGCATCGCGGCCTAGTTTTAAAGAGCTAAGCGCTTTATTAAACGAGCGGGTATAAATCAATCAAAATAAAAAAGCCTGCATAATGCAGGCTTGGTTGGATAAAGCTAAACTTTTACAGGGTCAATTATAAGTACTGACCTAATGCTTTAACTTGGTCTAACATGCGGTTTGAGAAACCCCACTCGTTGTCGTACCAAGCCATTACTTTAACTAATTTGCCATCAGCTTTAGTTTGCGTTGCATCAAAAATTGATGACGCAGGGTTGTGATTAAAATCAATAGAGACAAGCGGAAGCTCGTTGTACTCTAAAATTTCTTTCATTGAACCCGTTGCTGCGGCTTTCATTACTTCGTTGATTTCTTCAGCAGTTGTTTCGCGCTTAGTGATAAACGTAAAATCAACTAAAGAAACATTGATAGTAGGTACACGTACCGACATACCGTCTAATTTACCCGCAAGCTCAGGAAGTACTAAGCCAACAGCTGCAGCAGCACCTGTTTTAGTTGGGATCATAGACTGTGTTGCACTACGTGCACGGTATAGATCTGGGTGATAAACGTCAGATAAGTTTTGATCGTTTGTGTAAGCATGAATTGTAGTCATGCTACCTTGCTCAATACCTACTGTGTCGTTAATTGCTTTTGCAATTGGCGCTAAACAGTTAGTCGTACATGATGCGTTAGAGATAATGTTGCTATCAGCGTTAATTACATCGCTGTTAACGCCGTGTACTACCGTTGCATCTAAATCTTTACCAGGAGCAGACACAATTACTTTTTTAGCACCTGCTGTAATGTGCTTAGCTGCGTCTTCACGCTTAGTGAAAAAACCGGTACATTCTAAAACGATATCTACGTTTAACTCTTTCCACGGTAAGTTTGCAGGGTCACGCTCTTGAGTCAAAGTAATTACGTCATCACCAATCAGCATAGTGTTATCTGATAACGTTACTTTTTGAGAAAATTGACCGTGAACTGAGTCAAATTGTGTTAAATGCGCATTTACGTTAGCCGGTGCTAAATCGTTAATTGCTACAATTTTAATTTCACTGTTTTGTGCTGACTCGTAAAGTGCACGTAATACGTTGCGACCGATACGGCCATAGCCATTAATTGCTACATTAATCATTTTTAGACTCCTATTTAACTTCACTTGCTTGTCGAGCAAGCGCTTCAATGGCTTGCCAGTCTTTGTTTTCAATTAGTTGCTTATCTAGCATCCACGTACCACCAACACAAATAACGTTATTAAGCGCTAAGTAATTAGGGGCTGTTGCTAGGCTAATACCACCGGTTGGGCAAAAAGTAATGTGCGGCAATGGCCCGCCAATCGACTTAAGCATTGCCGTTCCACCTGCAGCCTCTGCAGGGAAGAATTTTAAGTACTTAAAGCCATGGCTTGCTAACTGCATTACTTCGCTTGCAGTTGCTGCACCCGGTAAAAACGGAATGTCTGAATCTTTAGCTAATGCTAATAATTCATCACTTACACCCGGGCTTACCATAAAATCAGCGCCTGCTTCTACTGAAGCATCAAAGCTTGCTTTATCAACCACTGTACCTGTACCAACGTAAGCTTCTGGAACTTCTGCTTTCATTAGTTTTACAGCTTCCACTGCAACAGGCGTGCGTAGCGTAATTTCAAGGGCTTTTAAGCCACCGTTGTATAACGCTCTAGCGAGTGGTGCTGCATCTTCTAGTTTTTCGATTACAACCACTGGCACCACAGGTGCCGACGCTAAGATTTTTTCAATACTCATTACTTGTTCCTCATTACCCAGTGTGTGGCAATTATTATTCAAGTCCAAAAGCACTCGCACCTAAATCGGCGCTGCTTACAATATTTCTAAATCCAGTAAATAACTCTCGGCCTGTACCAAAGGTTAAGCTTGGTTGGCTAAGTTGTAGTTCACGCTTAGCAAGCTCTTCGTCGCTAACATGTACTTTTAATATTCCGTTTGGCGCATCCAGTGTTACTAAATCGCCCTCAAGAATTTTTGCAATAATGCCACCTTCAACAGCTTCTGGCGCTAAGTGAATAGCAGCAGGCACTTTACCTGATGCGCCCGACATACGGCCATCAGTGACAATGGCTACTTTAAAGCCTTCGTCTTGAAGTGTTGCCATTACTGGCGTTAATTTATGAAGCTCTGGCATACCTTTCGCTTTAGGGCCTTGCTCTTTAAGTACGGCAATAAAGTCTTGGTTTAACTCGCCACGGCTGTATGCCTCTTGCAGTTCGCCTTGTGAGCTAAATACTTTAGCTGGGGCTGTTACTACTTGGTGCTCAGTGGCTACAGCAGAGACTTTAATGACTGCTTTACCTAGGTTACCCGTAAGTAGTTGTAGGCCGCCTTGCTTGCTAAATGGATTGCTAATTGGACGCAGTACTTCTTCATCGAGTGAGTTTTCTGGGCAATCTACCCATTTAACTTTTGAAGGGCCTGTTGAGTTGCTCATAATTAAGCTGTCGTCTTTATCTAAACGCGGCTCCATCATGTAAGGCGCTAAACCTTCACCAAGCATTGTTTTAACATCAGTATGCAAGTAACCTGCGCCGGCTAATTCACGCATTAAGAAGCCCATACCGCCTGCGGCTTGGAAATGGTTTACATCGGCTGAGCCGTTAGGGTAAATACGCGTAAGTAGTGGTACAACTTCTGATAAGTCAGACATGTCTTTCCACGTTACTTGTATGCCCGCCGCTTTTGCGATAGCAACAATATGAATAGCGTGGTTAGTAGAGCCACCTGTAGATAGCAAGCCAACTAAACCATTAATAATGGTTTTTTCGCTGATTACATCTGCTAAACACGGGCTTTCTTTATCATCTGTAAGCTGCTTAAGCATGGTTTCTACAGCATTACCTGTTAAACCATCGCGAAGCTCAGTGTAAGGGTTAATAAACGAGCTACCAGGAAGGTGTAAGCCCATTATTTCCATTAACATTTGGTTTGAGTTAGCAGTACCGTAAAACGTACACGTACCTGCGCTGTGGTACGAGGCGCTTTCAGCTTCGAGTAAGTCTTCACGGCTTACTAAACCTTGTGCAAATTTTTGGCGAATACGTGCTTTTTCTTTGTTAGGAATACCAGATTGCATTGGCCCAGCAGGTAAAAAGAATACCGGTAAGTGACCAAAAGATAAGGCACCAATTAATAAACCTGGGACAATTTTGTCACATACGCCTAAACAAAAAACGCCGTCAAATACGTCATGCGATAGTGATACCGCAGTAGACATAGCAATTACGTCGCGAGAAAAAAGCGATAATTCCATGCCGTCACGCCCTTGCGTAACGCCATCACACATTGCTGGTACACCGCCTGCAACTTGGGCAGTTGCGTCGTACTTAGTAGCAAGGTCTTTAATTAAATCTGGGAAATCTTTGTATGGCACATGGGCCGAAAGCATATCGTTATATGAGTTGATAATAGCAAGATTTGGCTGCTCATCAGCCTTTAAGCGCGCTTTGTCGTCGCTGCTACACGCAGCCATAACGTGAGCGATGTTTCCGCAGCCTAGTCCGGCACGGACTCTTGTTTGTTTTTTTGCGTGCGAAATACGATCTAAATAATCTTGACGGGTTTGTTTACTGCGTTCAATAACGCGTTGGGTGACTTCTTCAATGCGAGGGTGCAACATAATTTAGCTCATCTCTATTAGTTAGAGGAAAAAGGCTCAGTAGCAATTACAGACTCCACGTAAATAACTGCACTGAGCATCTTTGATTTACCCGTTCAAAGGTACGCTACCAGGGAGCCTCTCACAACAACCCTGACACCGGTGTCACTGTATTAACGCACAGCATTGACACCGGTGTCAACCCTGAGTAACAAAAATAGTGTAAAATTTTAACGTGACCAATTAATGACCATGCTAATTTTAGTTTATTTGCTAAAATCCGCACAAAAAAAACCCGAATAAGCGTCACTCAAATTCGGGTTACTGTGAAAAGCAAAAAAGGAGGTTATTTTATTGCTGCTGTAGACTCGCGGGTAATTAAACGTGATTCTAGCGTTACCTGATACGGCTGCTCTTGTGGCTGCGAAATATGCGATATAAGCTGCGTAACAGCTTGTTTAGTCATTTCTTCTACAGGTTGTGCAATAGTCGTTAAGCCCGGCCATATATGGCGAGCAATTGGTGCATTATCAAACCCTGCAATAGAAATATCATCAGGTACGCGTAATTGGCGCTGTGTGGCAAGCTTTAATACCGCCGCCGCCATGTAATCGTTTGATGCAAATACCGCAGTAGGACGTGGCGATAAATCTAAAATGCTGCGCGCACTGTCTACACCTGAGTGATAACTAAAGTTACCCTCTTCTACTAAGCGCTCGTCAAATTCTATACCGTGGCTTGCCAACGCGCGCCTGTAACCTTTAAAGCGCTGTTGCGTAGCACTGTGATCAGGGTGGCCTTTAATAAAAGCAATCGACTTATGACCAAGCGAAATTAAGTGCTCGGTTATTTCATAGGCGCCCTGCTCGTCATTACTGCGCACTGAAATTGAATCATCTTCTAGCAGTGCCGATGCAACCCGTGCGTAGGGTATTTTTTTAGCTTTTAAAAAATTAGCGAGCTTTTCAAAATCACCAAATGGAGGGGTCAGTACTACGCCATCTAAACGCGAGGTTTGTAATAACTGCTCTATATCGTTAATTAAATCATCACCACGTAATTCGCACGGGTGTATTAATAAGTTGTAGTTATTTTCTTTACAGGCAGCAAGTGCACCTGTTTGTACGCGTGTTATATAACTTTTACTGGGGTTGTCGTATAAGCAGCCAATAATAAAGCTGCGATTTTGCGCAAGCCCGCGTGCTATTGGGTTAGGCGTGTAATCAAGCTCTTTAAATACTTTAAGTACTTTTTCGCGCGTAGCTGCACTCACGTTAGGCTCATTATTTAAAACCCGCGACACGGTTTTTTTAGAAACGCCCGCATGGCTTGCTACGCTATTTATGGTTACTTTTTTCATTTGTTCATTATCCAAATACAACCATTAAGCAAATTTACTTGCTGTTATATAAACACGCACCCGCCCCAATTAGCGGTATGTTATCTTGTGTTACTAAAGTAACTGGAATTTGCCCTGCATATTGCGACATAACACCTTTTTGCGAAAAACGCTCTACAAAACGGCTTTCAAGTAATCGGGTTTGCATGCGCGGTAAAATACCGCCGCCTATAAATAGGCCACCTAATGCGCCGTATACTACCGCTAAATCGCCTGCCACACTGCCTATCCAGTCACAAAACTGATTAAGCGTTGCATCGCACACTTCACACTCGCCACTGTTTGCAAGGCTACTAATTTGTGCCGCATCTAAATTTTTAGCTGTAACCCCTTTCACGGCTGCCATTGCTTTGTATAAATGGGCAATACCTGGGCCTGAAAAAACAGTTTCTATAGATACATGAGGGTGCTCTTTTCGAAGCTCGTTAATTAATAAAGCGTCTAGCTCGTTTACAGGAGCAAGCGACATATGCCCGCCCTCAGAGCTTAATACTGCAGTTGACTGCGCTGTACGCACTAAACACGCAGCACCAAAGCCAGTACCTGGTCCCATAACACCAATATTTGCATTTGCATCGGCTTGACCGGGCTTAATAGTAATATTTTGCGTTGAGTCTAAATAAGGCGCTGCATAAGCAAATGCAGCAAAGTCATTAATTACTTCTAATTGTGTTAAATTAAAATGTGCTTTAAATTCACTAACACTAAAATGCCAACCCAAATTGGTTAAATGCACTTGGCCTGCTTTTATAGGGCCTGCAACAGCTAAACATGCCTGAGTTGGCGTAACATGAGGAATCGTTGTTAGGTATTGTTCAAGTGCGCTTTCTAATGAGCCAAAATTAGCACTGGGAAATATGTTAATATGCTCAATAACAAATTGGTTAGTTTGCTCATTAAAGTCGGTAATTAATGCAAAGCGCGCATTGGTGCCACCAATATCGGCAACTAGGATAGGGTTAAACTGGGCAGAAGAATTTTGGCTCATGGTATTATCTCTTTTGTGTAAGCGGCTTATGCTTATTATTTTACAACGGCTATGCGTTGTTATTTATACACTTTGAGCTATCACCTCAAAGTAGCTATCACAGTAAAAAAGGCTGCTATATAAAATAGCAGCTAATACGTTTTGACAACAAAATGATAAAACATTGGCATTATGACACCGGTGTCAGGATTAGATCAATAATAAATCGCAAAAAGCTTGAAATAATTCACTAATAGTCGAAAATGACACAATTATTTAGCATTTAATTAAGTTGTAACAATGAAAGGTAAAGCCACCTCATTTGACATCGCCCATTATGCAGGGGTTTCACAATCAACTGTATCTCGCGCTTTACGTAACAGCCCCCTTGTTAATGAAGAAACACGCAAACGCGTCCACGACATAGCAAAACAACTTAACTATAAAGTTGATAAAAATGCCAGCAACTTGCGTACTCAGCAAAGTAGTACCCTTGCGCTATTGTTGTTTGAAGACCCAACATCAGATGAATCACAAATCAATCCATTCTTTTTATCAATGCTGGGCAGTATTACCCGTGCGTGTGCAAAAGAAGGTTACGACTTATTAGTATCGTTTCAATCAGCTAGCGCCGATTGGCAAGCCGACTACGAAGACAGCCACAGAGCCGATGGTATTATTTTGCTCGGCTATGGTGATTACATAGACTTTCAACCAAAATTTAAAACCTTGCTTGACCAAAATACTAAGTTTGTATGCTGGGGCGCAACAGTAGATAACCGCCCAGATCTTACTGTATGCTGCGACAACTATGGCGGGGGCAAACTAGCCGCTGGCCATTTAATTGCCCATAACCGCACCGATTGCGCGTTTATCGGTGATGCATCTGATCACAGCCCAGAATTTTTTGCCCGCTTTCAGGGGTTTAAAGATGAGCTACTTACTAACGGTATAACCATTAATGAGCGAAAAATGGCCAATGCTATTTCAACTGAAGAGTCTGGTTATCATGCTACACGCTCACTTATTGCTAATAACATAAAATTTAACGCCTTATTTGCCGCCAGTGATTTAATTGCCATTGGTGCAATTCGCGCTTTAAAAGAAGCCAATATTAATGTTCCTAACGAAGTGGCCGTGGTCGGTTTTGATAACATAGCCATTGCAAGCTACATAAACCCACCGCTCACCACCATAGCGCAAGACACCACCGTCGCAGGGCAAATGTTAGTAGAGAATTTACTTAAATTAATACGCGAAGAAGAGGTGCAAAGCACCCTTTTACCGCCGGTATTAATTGCTAGAGGGAGTAGCTAGAATTGCAAATGTCTATAAAATAGAATGCTTATAAATTATTTTAATAGTAAAACTGCTTTTTTATCTACTTATAAATATCATTCTCATAGTCTATATCATTTAAAATTCTGAAAAAGTCATAAAAAAAGCCTCATAATGAGGCTTTTTAGTTAATCAAACTCTGCTATTTAACTTATTAGAAGTCGTATGAAGCTGATAATTGAATTCTACGTGGTGATTGGTAAGTTTGAGCTAAACCAAATGTAGCATTTCCATCACCAGCTGCAACTTCTGCTTCCTCATCGTAACGAGTTGCTGTAGAAGCATCAAATACATTAAATATATCCATGGCTAAACGAACTTTTTGATCGTTAAAGCGAAGGTTATAAGTAAAGTTAAGATCTAAGCGAGCTGTCCATGGTGTAGTACCCATGCTACCACGAGGGAAACGTTTGTCACCTACGTAGTATGTATCACCATATTGGTATAAATCAGGATCTGGTGTATAACCTTGACCTAAAGCTGTCCAAGGACGACCTGAAGCAACATTAACATTTGCACCAATCAAGAAGTCTTCTGTAACAGCATACGCCCCATAAATTTTAATGTTATGACGTCGATCTGCAGGTAGATTACCATTAGCACCATCCATTAAATATGGGTAATCCCAATCTTGCGTAAGACCAGCATCATCTTGGCCATTATCAGATTTAACAAAACCTTCTGTATTACCGTAGTTGTGTGACCATGTATATAGTGCTTTTAAAGACCATACCTGATCCCATGTTTTCTCTAATGTTAAATCAACTGAAGCATATTTTCTTTTAGCGTCTGGATAGCCTAACTCTTCAGCACTAAAGCTATATTCTTCAGTAGTGCCGTCACCATCCAGATCGAAATTGAAAGTAGCACCATTACCAGGGTTAAATAAGAACCAGTTTTCACCTAAGTATTCACCGTTTTCATCCCTAAAGATGTAAGAACCATCATCAATTTGATTACCTAAAACACGGTAAGTTGCCTTGATTCCCCATGACCAATCATCATTAATTGCTGCTTGGTAACCAATCATATACTCATCGTTATACATTGGTTCTAGATCTTTGTCTGATAGGGTATTTGATGGTTTTGCAGTACCGTCACCGCCATTAGAAATAGCAGGATCACCTAACTGTGTGCTTAAACCAACAGGAGTACCGTCTGCATTTAAGCCTTCATATGCATACCATGTTTGAATGTATGTCTCTGCACCTGCTAAACGAATATTAGTATTCGCAGCTACAGGTAAATAGTAGCGACCTGCTGTGAAGTATAATTTACTATCACCGTCACCATTGATATCCCAAGACCCACCTATCCGCGGAGCAATTTGGTTATCAATAGAAACAAACTCTTCTCCATCAGCATTATAGTTAGTAAAGCTGTCATTTCGTAGACCAAGTGTTAACGTTAAATCTTCAGTAACTGACCATTGATCTTCAATATAAATAGCCCAGTTTTCTACTTCGAACTGTCCACCATTTTTATAATCACGAACTCGTGTTGTTTTCATTTCTTCTGGTAAAACATAACCATTAGGTAGTCTAGCGCCTTCTTCATATGTTCTGTAGTAGTAGTAAACGCCACCAGAGTTTATGGTTGTTGAGTCAGCTGTATTGGTTTCCGAATCATAACCAAATCTTAATGTATGCTCATCGTTTAGATAGTAGTCAAAGTCAACACGCAATTGTTCACGTTTATCTTCATTTGCACCAACGGTAAAGTTCACATAACACGTGGTATCTTCACCTAAGTCAGCATCGTAACCTGTAGGACAGTCATCAAAATCTGAGTAATCTGTTTCCGAGAACTTCACTTCACCATACATAGCAGACATGCTTAAATCTTCAGTTAGATTACCAGTGTAGCGAATTGCAAAACTCTCACCGCCTCGCTTGTGGTAAGCTGTACCGCCATCTTCAGTGTAATTACCATTTCCTTCAGGATCTGAAATCGTTTTCTCTGAATATGTGCGTTTATCACTAAAGCCCCACAGCATTAGCTGGTGATCTTCGTTTATATTCCAATCAAAACGAGCTAGGTAGTATGGGTCATCATCTTTTTCGACAGTTAAATCTGTTTGAGATGCATTACCGTATTCGTAATCATTATCTCTTGCAGTGTAAATACCATAGAAAAATAATGTATCTTCAATTATCGCACCTGAAGCATAAATATTTGTTTCAAATGAATTATCATAATCGTCTTGGTTATTCACATATAAATCACCAATACAATGCCCGTCTGCATCAACACAGCGATCATTTTGCTTGTAAAGTGAGTTAGGAGCTTGCTCACTTAACGAGTCAGATGAATAAATCGTTTCAACACCAAAATGAAAATCATTAGAGCCCGATTTAGTAACCGATGAAATTAACCCACCTGTAGTACGACCGAACTCTGCAGAATAACCGCCTGTTTTAACTTGGAAGCTATCGTAAGCCGTGAATGGAATTGTTGCACCACCAAGACCATTACGGAAGTTAGTCATATTTAGACCATTTACGTAATACGCGTTTTCAGCAACTGAGGCACCACCAAAAGACGCCTGGTCACCAAAACGACTGTCGCCTTCTGTTGCGCCAGGCGCAAGCAGTGCAACAGAAGTTACAGAACGAGATATAGGTAAGAGCTCTAACTCCTCAGAACTAATATTTAATGATGACTCAGATACAGACACATCGATAGCTCTAACTGAACCACCTACAACTGCAATCCTTTCAATATTACCAGCAGTCAGTGGAATCTCGATTAGAGCTGTTTTACCCACTCCAATAACAACATCTTTAACTTGGGCCTGATCATAACCAGTTTGAGAAACTATAATGTCATATTTGCCTACTGGTACTTGCTTTAGGTCAAACTCACCATTTGAATCTGCTATTAGAGTTTTTGAATACCCTTTCGTATCATCAGTAATTGTTATTTTAGCACCCGCTAACGATAAACCTGATGGTGTTGTTATACTCCCCTTTATAGCACCATTAACGTTATCTGCCATTACAGGCATGGCCGCGCTTATTGTCATTGCTACTGCAGCAGCAGTTAATGAGCGCTTAAATGTTTTAGAGAAATTACTTTTCATATTTAACATATCCCTGAATAATTTTTAATTATTATAAAATCAATTTCATTTACATATAAATCTAAGATGTAAATGAAAAACCTCTTAAACAAAAAGAGGAACAAACTAATAACATAATAAAAACAAATGCGTCAATAATATGCGACACCTACCAAACAGCAAAAAAAGAGGATATTAAACAGTAATTTAACAATATATTAAATTAAATTGTACATTGCGCAACGGTAGGTTTTTTTGTTTTTTCAAAAAAGAAGTTTCAAATGTTAATTTAATGTTTTTTTAAAAAAACACCGTAAGTTAAAACCACATTATAATACTTTGAACAACGATGTTTATTAAAAAAGTTGTGTTTTAGTAATTAATCCAAACATTTCACCATAAACACTTTAATAGTTTCAGTAGCGGCCATAGTTGTAAAAAAGAATATAAAGAATATAAAAAAGCTCCAATTAAGGAGCTTTAATTTTAAATTTAATTTTTTAAAGCTTTCTCAACAACTGGGTAATGATCCCAAACTTGTTTGTCGCTCAGTGAACGAACTAATTTAATATACTCGGCATGAGTCCATGCCAATGGTGTTGCTGAATTAGTCCCCTCGCCTAGCTCATAACCTGCTTTGTTAACCCCTACACCATCCCATACTTGCTCTGGTAACATAAGGCCGTTATTAGCAAATTGCTCTAAGCCTTTTACATAGCTGTTTTTAATTTGCGCTTGTTTAGCATCATCCAGAGCGTTGTTTGCATTAGCTGCTGCGATTTCGTAATGCCCGCGCTCACCGGTGAAAAATGGCCATACACGCCCACGTTGGCCTGGTGTATTACTACCACCCTCAGCATAGTTTGTGCCTTTAACTTCATCTTCACCGTAGCCATCATTGCCATAGCGGCGGTAGCCTGCAAAAGTGCCGCTGCCATCGTCAAAGCTAAAGCTGTATTTAACTTGTAGGTTATCTTCAAGTGTTTCGTCGTCATACTCAGGTAGTGTTTTAACTATGCTTTCATCATTTGCACCGCGTACGCCATAGCGTACTAACTCTAAAAAGCCGCCATCTAAGATTTGCTTTTTATTAAACCCTTCGCGGCCATTATTAGCGTTAATTTTAGTATTTGAGTTTGCATCGGTATCTTGGCCTATACGAATAAAGTATTCGCCATCGCTATTTTCGCCTTTTAAGTTACCTTCGGTAGTAAACATTTGCGATTCAATATCGCTGCTGTATTTTTTAGCCGTGGCAAGGTAGCGCTGCGCGTTTTTATCATCGCCACTAAGCGTTGCGATATCGCTTGCGGTAATAAGGCCTGCCACTATTGCCGCAGTTGTAGATGGCGAATAACCGCTTTGCTCTTCCCAGCGCTCTTGTTGTGTTGCCGGAGGTGTAATTTGTGTGTCGTTCCACAAAATTTTAGCAAGCCCCCCCTCGACTAAAAAATCTGCCGCTGGTTTTAACATTTTTCCGTACCAGCTTTTTAGCTCTTCATCGCTAAGTACGTTGGCTTTATGTAACTTCCATGCCAGCATGATAGGCATAGCAGTTTGATCAAGCTGTACGCCTACCCATTCTAACTCACCATCTACGTGTGTTTTTTGTAAAAACCAGCCTGTATCGCCTTTATTACCTGGTGTTTTGCTGTTTACTTGCACTTTTTCAAGATATTCGAACGCTGTTTTTGCTGTGGCAGTATCGCCAAGCGCCATAAATGCCATGGCTACTTGATAAAAATCGCGCACCCATACCGCTTTATAACCCGTAGAACCTTCTTTGGCTGAAACCGTTTCGCCCCATGGGTTAGATAAAGAAGCAATTAATGCCCCTGCGTGTGTTTTATCTTCTTGTGCTTTTAATACCATGGCGCTGGTGTATAAAAGCTTACCGTTATCAGCTGTTTGTTCAACCATGGTATTAAGTGGTTTTAGGCTTTGTAGGTAATCTTCCCAGCCTAGCGCTTCTCCTTTGCCGTTGTAGTGATCTAGCACCGCTTGGTACCCTTTAGCTAAGCTTTTTTCGCCTTGCTGTATACTTTGCTGCTGCGTTTTGCCAAAGCTAAGGGCTAAATCAAAAGTAGTATTTGCAGTTATCTCGCCAAGCTCTGCAAGCATGTTTACATTACCAGCAGTTTCGCCGGTATTTGTGTATTGGGTATTTATAGATTGCGTAGTTTTAAGGGTGTTAATGCCGTCACTTTTTCCTGTAAACCCTACCGTTTTTGCTTTAAATGGTGACGCGGATTGAAGTGATAGATAGTTATCGTTTTCCCATGCTACTAGGCCTTGCTCTGTCGTTTTAGCAAAGTCACCTAAGCCGTTATTATTAATGTACGGATTAACAGACACATACGCTTTTAACCCTTCAAGCTCAGTATTAAACACGCTGCGTACAAACAGGGTTTGCCCATCTGGGTCAGTAAATATGTGTTTTTCTATGCTAAAGCGGCCTTGTTTATCAGTGCTTGTTACTTTATAAGCCAGCGATAACGGGCGACCTTGTGCATCTTTATGTAAATAATCAATGGTGACATTTAAATCATCCGCTTCACTAACGGTAAAATCTTTACCTGTTACTATAAATTGCATGTCTTTTATTTGTGCTTGGTGAATAAGCCCAAACATGGTTTCGGTGATCATCCCTTTAGCTATTGAAAACCATACTTTAGACACATGCCCCGTTGCAGCTGCATCAGTGTATTGGCCGTTTTGGTATTGCTCGTATGATGTACCAATACCTGTTTTACCCGCATAAGCCCAAAAAGGCTCTGCACCTGGGGCGCCTGGTGCTGATGTAACCTGTGCTGTGGTACTTTCGTTAGTTGTGCTTGTGTTTTGAGCGCCGCAAGCCGCTAAACCTAACGTTAAAAGAGAGGCGGTTATAAGGTTATATTTTTTCATTGTGTGTCCTTAATGAGAATTTTTAACGCGCATTACTGCAACAGCAGCAACAACAAACGAAGCTGCACCAATTAATAATGCGTAAATAGGCTGATTAGAAAATACGTGGCGTAAAATAAGCCCTAAAATACTGGCGGCAAGTAACTGAGGTATAACTATAAAAAAGTTAAAAATCCCCATATAAACGCCCATTTTGTTACTCGGTAGTGCGTTACTTAACATGGCATACGGGAGTGATAAAATAGACGCCCACGCAAACCCTACGCCTATCATAGGTATAAGTAGCATTTTAGGGTCTTGAATAAACATAAAGCTTGCAAGACCTAACGCGCCCAGCAATAAATTAAAGCAATGCGCGCCTTTTAATCCCATTTTTTTAACTAAAAACGGAATACACATAGCGGCAATTGCAGCAAATCCATTGTAGGCGGCAAATAAAATACCCACCCAGTCAGCGCCATCGTTAAATGCTTTAGAAGTTGCATCACTACTACCATAATGAAAGCTTGTTACTGCAGCGGTGGTATAAATCCACATAGCAAATAAAGTAAACCAGCTAAAAAACTGCACCCAGGCAAGCTGCTTCATGGCCTCTGGCATAGTAAATACATCTTGTACTACTTGGTAAAAACCACCTTGGGTTTTATTCGCACTTTTAAGCGCCGCTGCAATCCACTGCACAATACCAAACGCTAATAAACCACCAGCAAGTAGGTATAATTCTTTTTCAAGGGATAAGCCCATGACTAATGCAAGAGTTGCTAAACCCAGTACCACAAAAATAATGGCACCTTTATTAAAGTTTATATCAACCACTTTGCTTGTTGTAGGTTGTGCGCTTTGCTTTTCAAAAGCCGCTAATTGCTCAGGGCTGTATTCTTTAGTACGTGCTACGGTCCAAAGCACGGCGACAAGTAACACCACCCCGCCCCAATAAAATGAGTATTTAACAGATTCAGGAATTTGCCCTGGGGCTGCGGTATTACTTACATCAAACCAGTTGGTCATCATCCATGGTAGCGCTGAGGCTAACACCGCCCCAATACCAATAAAAAAGCTTTGTAAACCGTAACCTGTCGCGCGTTGCTTTTCTGGCAAGTTATCACCAACAAGTGCTCTAAACGGTTCCATGGTTACGTTGATTGACGCATCCATGATCCATAACATACCCGCGGCAATCCAAAGCGTTGGTGAATGCGGCATAATAAATAGTGAAAGCGTTGTTAACACTGCGCCTATAAAAAAGAACGGACGACGACGACCAAAGCGCCCCCATGTTTTGTCACTCCAGTAACCAATAATTGGCTGTACAATTAAACCGGTAAGCGGGGCTGCAACCCATAAAATGGGAATATCATCAACTTGTGCGCCTAATGTTTGAAATATTCGGCTCACATTGCCGTTTTGCAGGGCAAAACCAAATTGTATGCCTAAAAAGCCAAAGCACATGTTCCATATTTGCCAAAAACTTAAATTTGGCTTATCGGTATTATTATTTTGATTATTCATTATTAGCCTTATTTGTTAATACTGCGCTGCTAAATGCATCAAGTGTTAGGTTAAATGTAGCGCCTTGCGGGTGAGCTTTAAGCTCGGTGGTGTGATTTTCAAGTAAATCATTTAATAGCGTATTTTCACTCACTGCACCTAATTGTGCCTTTGATAAATTAACCGTAACTGTTTGTGGCTGCTCGCTAAAGTTACTTAACACGTATACACTTTGCTGGCCTAAAGAGCGGGTAAAACCAACAACACGTTCACTTCCAACAAGGTTAAGTGCCGACATTTCTCCGCCTACTACAGCAGGTAAACTATTCAGTGACATAACCGCTTTGTAGTACTCACGAAGTGCTACTTGCTCTGCGGTTAAGTTAGCGCCATCAAATTTCCCATTATTCATCCATGCTTGGTGCGCTGGCACGCCAATGTAGTCAAAAATGCTGGTACGTGTCGGCGCTCCAAACCCCGCGTTTTCAGAGCCATCTTCTCCCACATCTTGAGCAAAATATAAAAGTGTTGGCGCGCGGCTAATTAAATTAGAAACAACTAAAGCAGGTTTACCCCACTGGGCATTACCTGCAAAGTCTGGGCTTGCGATTCGTTGCTCGTCGTGATTTTCTAAAAAGTGCAGCATGTGTTGCTCTATATCGAGCACACTTTGATGCGCATCAAAAATACTATTGGCAGGTTGTTTAAGTTGCATTATCGCTTTTAAGGTATCGTAAAAGCCGACTTTATCGTAAAGGTAATCCATTTTACCTTGCTGAATATACGCGCGGTACATTAACGGGTTATATACTTCGGCCAATAAAAAGGCATCGCTTTTTTGCATTTTTATTGACGAATTTAAAAAGCTCCAAAATTCAACCGGGACCATTTCGGCCATGTCGTATCTAAAGCCATCAACGCCTTTGTCTAACCAAAAAAGTGCAATGTCTCTAAATTTGTACCAGCTATCTGGTAGCTCTTTATCTTGCCAGAACGCATAATGAGCACGGTAATCTTTGTCTTTGTAATCGTTTGGCAGCTGAGCAAAATCGTAGCTACCATCAGGCTTTACGCCATAATTTACTTTTACTGTTTCGTACCAATCGTTAATGTCGGGTTTTGGTGCACGGGCACCGTTACCTGTCCATTTAGCAGGTGTTTCATCAAAAAAGCCATCCGCAAGTGGGTGAGCCTTTCCACCTAACACGGTATAAGTTGTAGAGGTAGGCACTTGAAATGACTGCCCAGGCACATAATAAAAGTTGTTATTTTTATCGTACGTTTTACTGGTGTCGTCTTGTGCGCCGAAATCCTCTACGCCTTTAGGCTTTCCAAGTGATTGATAATTACGGGCAACATGGTTAGGCACTATATCAATAATGACTTTCATACCGTGGCTATGTGTACGTTCAATAAGCTGGCTAAACTCTCCCATGCGGTTTGTTACATTAACGGCTAAATCGGGATTAACATCGTAGTAATCTTTAATTGCGTACGGTGACCCTGCGCGGCCTTTTACTACATCGGGGTCATCTTGTGAAATGCCGTAGTCGGTATAATCGCCCACTAACGCGTGGTGTAATACACCGGTATACCAAACGTGCGTGGTACCTAGCTCTTTAATGCCTTTGAGGGCTGCATCGTTAAAGTCGGCAAATTTACCTACGCCGTTTTGCTCTTTAGTGCCCCATGGCACATTGGCTGTTTCGGTATTACCAAACAAACGGGTAAATACTTGATATACAACCGGCTTGGTAAGCTCATTTTGCGTGTGGGCAGGTGCTTGCTGTTGTTCAGGTTTGTTATTTTCTGAACACCCTGTAGCAATAAGTGCACTACACAGTACTGCGGGTACATAAACTGATTTTTTCATTGTGTGTCTTTTTGTCAGTATTGTTATTAACTTTATACTAAAGATTACTGCAGCAACCATACAGTTGCTGCATACGTATTCAGGTCACTATTGTGGCGTATTCATAACGAGTACCGTTGCGCTCATCGCTGGTAATTCAATGGTTTTGCCAAGCTTTTGTGTTTTTTGAGTAAATAAATTAAATGCTGTTGTGCTGTTAGGCATTACCTCTTGCATATACTCAATATTTTTTTGTAGCGTTTGTGTGTTTTTATTCATAAATACCAACACTGTTTGCTCATCGCTAATACGCGCATAACTATAAACCCCTTGTTGAGGCGTAAAATGTACAAGCTTTCCTTTATCTAATGCTGAGCTGTTTTTTCTAAAGTTAAGCAGCGTACTGATGGTGTTATGCATCTCTTTTTGCTGTTTTGTTAAGCCCTCTTTGGTAAAGGCATTACGAGTTTGCCCTTCAAACCCGCCGGGGAAGTCGATTCTAATATCACCATGGTCTTTACTTGGGGTGTTATCTAATAGTACTTCCGTACCGTAATACATTTGCGCTATGCCACGTGTAGTTAAAAACAAGGTCATCGCCATTTTTGTTTTGGCTACATCTTGACCAAGCTCAGTGTAAACACGGCTCATATCGTGGTTATCGGCAAATACCATAATGTTATTTGTATCAGGGTATAAAAAGTCATTAGCTAACGATTCATATACTTTAACCCAACCCGTGTTCCAGCTTTCATCTTCATTTAGCGCTTGAATTACCGACCCTTGCAACGAAAAGTCCATCACGCTTGGTAAGCTTGATGTATAGCCATCTTGGTTATGCTTTCCACGTTGCCAGTAAGAGGCAATAGCAGGGTTAGACGTCCACTCTTCTCCCACAATATTAAAGTCTGGGTACTCTTGCATTATGGCTTTTGTCCAATCACTCAAAAATGCTTTATCTGAATATGAGTAGGTATCAACACGTATGCCGCTTAAATCGGCGTATTCTATCCACCAAATTGCATTTTGAATTAAGTATTCACTTAATAGTGGTTGGCGCTGATTTAAATCAGGCATGGTTTCTACAAACCAGCCATCGTTAAACTGGCGCTTATCGTATTCACTGGCGTGTGGGTCTTGTATGGTTTGGCGCGCATGGCTGGTGGCATTTTTGCCATTGTTAAATTCACCATTAAAGTTAATCCAATCTTTAGTTGGCTTATCTTTAACCCAAGTATGCTCAGAGCCAAAATGGTTAAGAACCATATCCATTACTAGCCCTATACCCTGCTCTTTTGCTTTTACTGATAACGTTTTGTATAGCTGGTTTGAGCCCATTCGTGGGTCAACCTTATAAAAGTCAGTAATTGCATAACCATGATAAGAATAATTAGGCATGTTGTTTTCAAGCACTGGGGTTAACCAAAGCTGTGTTACGCCTAAGTCGTTTAAATAGGGTAGCGCGTTTATAACGCCTTGAATATCACCACCGTGGCGCCCACCTTTTATACTCGGGTTTGCCGCTTCTAACATGCTTGGGACGGTATCGTTTTGTTTATCACCATTAGCAAAGCGATCTGGGTTAATTAAATAAAGCGTATCAGCTGATGTAAACCCTTGACGCTGAGCGCTGTTTTTATCTCGCTCAAGAAGTGGAAACTCAAAGTTATTGCTCGTTTCGCTGCTATTAAATTCAAGTGTTCCGGCTTTAGCGGCGTCGGTAATGGTAATATTTAAAAATACATAATTTGGATTGTCGGTACGGGTTACTTTATTTAACTTAACGCCGTTGTATTTAGCTAATTTAATTTGCTCGTTTGCAATGTTTTGCTCATGAACCATGATGGTAATCGTGTTTTTGTTCATGCCAACCCACCAATTAGCTGGCTCAACGTCAAGTGCGAAGCTAATGGTTGGTAAAGTACAGGCACTTACAAGTAAAAGTTTTTTTAAAAGTTGCATCATCAGGCCTTTTTAATTTTTGCTAAAAAATCTTTATGAGTGGGTAATTGATCTACCGTTGAGGTAATAAGCGTTTTTAGTGTTGAGAATAAATCGTTTAGTTGTTCACTACTGAGTGAGTCAACAATGCAGTTGTAATCTTCGGGGATAAGACCTTGGCCAATAAACACCTGTTGCCAGGCAACTTCGGCAAATAATTCGTCGTTTTCGCGCACTACTTTGCCGGTTTGCTTGAATAATTTGAGCTTATGGGCCAATGAGTCAGGAATGTCCATTTGCTTACATTGTCGCCAAAATGGAGAGTCTTCTCGCGCTGTTAGTGTGTAATGCAATATTATAAAATCACGAATGTGCTCTATTTCTATCACGCTTTGCTTATTAAATTCAGTAACTAAAGCATCGCTTATGCCATTGTGTGGAAACAGCTTTATTAAACGGGTTACGGCACTTTGTATTAAATGGATACTGGTAGACTCTAGCGGCTCTAAAAAGCCACTGGCAAGGCCAACCGATACCACATTTTTATGCCATTGTTTTAACCGCCGTCCTGTTTTAAATTTAATCACCCGCGGCTCAGTCATTGGCTCAGCGGGTAAATTATTTAATAATAACTGCGTTGCCGCATCGTCAGATAAATAACGACTACAGTACACCAAGCCATTACCTATTCGGCTTTGCAGCGGTATTTGCCACTGCCAGCCTTCGCTGTGTGCAATTGAACGCGTATAAGGTTTTAGCTCGCTAGTACCTTGAGACTGCACCGCTACGGCGCTATCACACGGTAAATAATGAGACCAATCGACAAAACCTGTGTTAAGGGTTTGCTCTATGAGTAAGGCGCGCTGGCCTGTAGCGTCTATAAAAAGGTCGCCATTTATCTGCTGTGTGTTACCAAGGGTTAATGATTTTATATTCCCTGATAGAGGGCATTGTTCAACCTGCTCTATTTTGTCATCAATATGCTCAACACCGCGTGATGTTGCGAGCTTTTTTAAAAACTCAGCATATAAGGTTGCGTCAAAGTGATACGCATAACTCAAGCCAGGCAATTGTGTATTAGGTAGGGTATTTAAGGGTGCAAATTTATGCTGTTTAGCCGCTTGGTAGTTAAGAGAAAAGTCCCATAAGCTTTCTTCTGCACCGCTAATATGTCCTTTTACCCAAAAATTGTAAAAATCGCAAAAGGGGAAGTCTTTGCCAAATGAGCCAAAAGCATGCATGTAGCTATGAGAGGGGGTTTTCCAATTTTCGAATTCAATTCCTAGTTTTATAGATGCATTTGTAGCGTTTATAAAATCTTGCTCGTTTATACCCAGTGCATTGTTAAGTTGAATAATAGGCGGAATTGTTGCTTCACCCACGCCTATAGTGCCAATAGTACTTGACTCAATAAGGGTTATTTTAATTACTTTACCTAACACTTTATTAAGCAAGGCGGCTGTTATCCACCCTGCCGTGCCCCCGCCTGCGATTACGACGTGTTTTATTGGTTTCATATTATTGTCCACGTTTACAGTTTAAAGCTTTGTTAAGTTTGATAAAATTTAGATAAAGTAGCTATAAAAAAGCCCTTGTAAAACAAATTACAAGGGCTCCTACACACAACCTTTATTATAGCTTGTAGCTAAAGCCTAACAAGTAAGTACGTCCGTAATCTTGGTAGTCACGAACTTGTAGCGCGTTATCGCCAGAAAGCGATGTAAACGGCTCTTCTGTTAAGTTTTGAACTTGGAACTGAATTGATAACCCTTCAAGGCTTTCAACACCGGCCTCACTAAAGTCGTAGCCAGCTTGAATGTCCCAAATTGTTTCGCCTAGGATATCCACTTGCTCGGTATCAAAACCTAGCCCGTATACATCACCTTTAAAGGCACTACGTTTACGCATGCTGGTACGCAGTTGAATACCATTCATTTCGTAGTAAACCGTTAAGCTTTGAATTTTGTCAGACAGGCCCGGTAACTCGTACTCATTGCCGTTTTGATCTTCAATATCAGACTCAATACCTGTATGGCTTGCAATTAAACCAAAACCTTCAAGTGATGGGTGGAAAATTTTAAATGGCAATGCGAGAGATAGCTCGTAACCGTATAGGTCGCCGCCACCGCCATTTACTTTACCACTGCCAGTACCTTCAGAAGTAGCTGGTATTTCACCTGTTGATGGGGCAGCAACGCCCGACATATCAATTTCGTATGTGCCGTCAAAAATCCACTGGGTTAAGTCTTTATAGAAAAACGCAGCAGAGAAGTAACCTTCATCGCTAAAGTAGTTTTCGTACGTTAAATCGTAACCAGTTGCTTCTTTAGGCTCTAGGTTAGGGTTACCACCCGATACAGACCAAAAGTTACCGTTTTCATCAGGCGTTGTGTTGTATGATGCATCAATAGATGAGTTCATCTCGTCCAAACGGGCGCGTGAGATTGTTTTAGCTGCACCAAAACGTACTGTTTGCTGCTCATCAATCGCAAGTGATAAGTTCAAACTTGGTAAAACGTGTGAATAATCGTGGCTAATATTGGTAGGTGATGCCACAACAATGCCATCTACAGTACTAAATGCATTACCTTGCGATGACTGATCAGTGTGAACGTAACGTACACCGATATTACCCGTTAACGCTAAGCCGCTTACTTCGGCATTAATATTAGCTTGTGCAAATGCAGAGGTAATTTCTTCTTTTACGGTCCACGATTTAGTTAAGTGGCTCGTATTTGTTAAGCTTTCATCTAGTAAGTCGTAGTAGCCGTCATTAACAAGACCATTTACATCGTAGGCAATCATATCGCCCATGCCAATAAAGTCTAAATCAACGCTGCCCATTCGATACTGCTCTGGCACGGTAACTAAACCCGGGTTATCAAGTGAAAACCCAGATAACGTCATAAAGAAGCCCTGCGAATCTTTGGTTTTTTCGCGCTCTTTATAAGACATACCAAATTCAATTGAGCTGAAGTATTCGTTTTCTAATACTTTAGATGCCGCTAGTTTTAACGTAGATAACTCATCTTCAATTGTAGGTGCATTAATGAAACCATCTTGCGCTTGGTTTTCATACTCGGTGCCGGTTAAGCCATATTTATCATTTAAAGCAGAGCTTGCACCCCATGATAAAGGACCACCTAATTGCATTAAGCTGTAATCGCTGTAATCTAAATCGTGAGTAAACGTAGCACCTGTATTACCACCGTTAAATGTGTAACCAAGGTTATCTGCAACACCGCGAGCATCGCCTCGGCCTGTGCCAGAGTAGCTCTCAAGGCTCCAAATTTTACGGTCAACTTGAGAGTAACTTGCGTCAAACTCTACTGACCACGAGTCATCAATATCGTATTTAGTGTTAAAGCCAAACGCGGTTAGTTCTGCTTCACGCTCTTCGTAGTCGTTACGAACAACCACACGTTGGCCATTTGTTACCGCACTGGTAATAAAACCACTTGCGTCATCTACAGCTACGCTTGCAGGGTCAATCGAACCTTGACCCCATGCGAATGGAATTTCGATACCACGTAAGATTTTTTCATCTGTAAAATCAACATATAACGCATCAAACGTCATGTTTAATTTGTCTGTAGGCGCGGCCTCTAGTACGAGCATTGCTGAGTCACGTTCAAGGGTTGATGAACGTACAAATGGTTTTGCACCCCCTAATATAGAGTACGTTTGACCATCATCAGCAGTAAATTCAGGGTAACCCCAAGAGTTCCAACGTTTTTCTTGATTTGGAGAGCTCATGGTATTTAGTGCAAACGCAACACCTATGGTGTCATCTGCAAATTGATCAATGTATGAAATAGTACCGCGGTAACCATCGTCGTTACCGTCTGGGTTTAGTTTATCAAAGCTAGTTTGCTCGTATTGGCCATTAACTTGGAATACACGCTCGCCTTTACTTAAAGGACGTACGGTTTGCATGTTAATAACACCGGCAATACCTTCTGCTTCAATACTTGCATTAGGTGTTTTATATACGGTAACGCCGCTCATAATTTCTGATGGGTAAAGGTCAAACTCTACGCCGCGGTTATCGCCAATAGATACTTGCTCGCGGCCATTAAATGTGGTGCCACTTTCGTTTTCACCAAAACCACGAATTGATACTCTGCTTGCGCGACCATCTAGGCGCTGCGCCGTTAAACCTGGTAAGCGTGCAATAGACTCAGCAATAGACGAATCAGGAAGTTTACCTATATCTTCAGCTGAAATTGACTCAACGACTTGAGTAGAAAAACGCTTTGTGTTGATTGATTCTACAACACTGCCACGAAAGCCTTTTACTTCGATAACCTCAACGTCATCATTTTTAACTGTATCTTCTTGTGCTGCTACAGAGGCAAAGCTTGCTAATCCTGCAGTAGCCATTGCCAACGTTAATATACTTGGTTTGAACATAGACATGATGTTTTTCCCGTTACCCATATTGTGATACTCGCTTCTTTATTTGAGTGATAGTCAAACAGGCGAGCTAATTTTGTTGTCAGCATCAATATTAACGCTCGAATTATTTTATTAACAACTTTATGCATACGTATTCAGTACTATGCAAAAGGCTAAAAGTTAACAATGAGTTCACAAATAAAACTTTAACCCACTGTTTTAAATAGTTTTATATTGGTGCAACCTAGTGATTTATTATCATTATAAAAATACATCAATTATTTAACTGAAATCCCTTTGTCATCGTTTGTAAATAGCGTTAATTAAAGGTTTTTTATAAATTTACACGCATATCTTTTGTAAAAAATATCAGATTAAATTGGTCTGACCAAAGAATGAAATCACCAAAGCTATGCAGCCCTTTAAAAATAAGCACCAAAATAGCCAGTTGTTTTAGTTACACATAAATAAACATGATTGGTAAAAGTGCTGCAGCGGTTTTTATGCGTAACTTTCTGCTTAGCTAAAACCGCTTTTATGTAAGTAAATTAGCTGCATACGTATGCAGACTTTTTACAGAGCAGCACCCTTCACGTATGCTTTTTGAAAATTTAGTGATTGTTTCAATCAAACTAATAACAATATAAATACTGTGTGGAACGACGGAGAAAAGCATGGCCCAACAGCAGTGGTATAAAGGTGCGGTTATTTATCAGGTTTACCCGCGAAGCTTTCAAGACAGCAATAACGATGGTATTGGTGATCTTAAAGGGATAATTAATCGCATTGATTACATTAAAAGCTTAGGCGTTGACGCTATTTGGATTTCTCCTTTTTTCAAATCTCCAATGAAAGATTTTGGCTACGACATAAGTGACTATCGCGATATAGACCCCATATTTGGTGACCTAAACGACTTTGATGAGTTAATAGATCAAGCACATAAACGCGACATTAAAATTATTATTGACCAAGTGTTAAGCCATACATCAGACCAACATCAATGGTTTTTAGATAGCCGCGAAAACCAAAACAATGATAAAGCTGACTGGTACGTATGGGCAGATGCTAAAGAAGATGGCACAGCGCCTAATAACTGGTTATCTATTTTTGGTGGCGGTGCTTGGCAATGGGAGCCTCGTCGCGGTCAATATTATTTACATAACTTTTTAACCGAACAGCCTGATTTAAACTTTCATAACCCAGATGTAAGAAAAGCTGTTTTAGAAAACGTAGAGTTTTGGCTTAAAAAAGGTGTAGATGGTTTTAGATTAGACGCTATTAACTTTTGCTACCACGATGCACAATTACGTGACAATCCTGCAAAGCCTAAAGATAAACGCCAAGGCCGTGGCTTTAGTGAAGATAACCCATACGCGTTTCAGTACCATTATTATAATAACACCCAACCAGAAAACATTGAGTTTATGCAAGACATACGTGCACTACTTAATAAATACCCGGGTACTGTATCACTTGGTGAAATTTCATCGGAAGATTCATTGGCAACAATGGCAGAATATACCCAAGGCGGAGATAAGCTGCATATGGGTTACAGTTTTGAGCTACTCACGGATGATTATTCAAGTGAATACATAAGAGAAACCGTACAGACTCTAGAGCAACGCATGACTGAAGGTTGGCCGTGCTGGGCGTTTAGCAACCATGATGTAGAGCGTGTTGCGAGCCGCTGGAGCCAAAATGGTGAAATAAACCCAGCACAATGCAAAATGCTTACAGCTTTATTAGCTTCTTTGCGTGGTAGCGTATGTATGTACCAAGGTGAAGAGCTGGGGCTAGGTGAAGCCTCTGTAGCATTTGAAGACCTACAAGACCCATATGGCATTACCTTTTGGCCAAACTTTAAAGGTCGCGACGGCTGTAGAACGCCAATGCCATGGGAAGGTAACAACACACAAAACGCAGGATTTAGTGCTGCTAAACCGTGGTTACCGGTTGATAGCGCGCATACGCAGCAGGCTGTGTCTGTACAAGATAAAGATTCAAACTCTATACTTAATGCCTATCGTGAGTTTATGGCATGGCGTAAACAGCATACTGTGTTATTAGCAGGCGATATTAATTTTATTGATACTGCTGAGCCTATCCTCGCTTTTTACAGAACGCTAAACGAGCAAACTATGTTATGTGTGTTTAACTTAGCTGATAGCAATCAAACATTTGAGTTGACTAAAACAGTGACTGAGGCGCATGACTCACTATCTCATTGTAATGCTACTTTAGATGGTAATAAGCTAAACATGAATGGTTTTGGCTGTTACTTTGCTTTTGTAAAATAAGAATGCCCTGACGTATGATGCTCAAAAGCCCGATTTTATCGGGCTTTTTTGTGCGCTCAAATAGTGGGACTGCTATAGCCGGTATTAAGACGAAATACAGGCCACCAAACCACTAACTTAACCTTTCTAATGTGATTGTGTTTTACTATTTAAATAATCAGTGAGCGCAAATAACACGCCAGAGCTTACAAAGGTGACATGGATAATCACTTTCCAAAATAGCTCCTCACTTGAATGAATATTAGAATTAATAAATACCTTTAAAAGCTCAACCGCAGATATGGCAACAATTGCGCTAATAAGCTTCATTTTTAAGCCAGAGAAACCTACTTTTCCCATCCATGACGGCCTATCTTCGTGGCCCTCAATATTAAGCTTTGAAACAAAATTCTCATAACCACTAAAAATAATAATAAGTAATAAACCAGCCAGTAAAGCGGTATCAACGAGGGTAAGTATACCCACTAATAACTCTTGGTTTGTTGCACTAAAAGTGGCAATACCCATTAAATAAAGTTGCTTAAAAAACTTTATTAATAGCAATATTACAGCAAATAGTAGGCCTACAAAAAACGGGGCTAATAACCAGCGCCCTTTAAATATAAACGACTCTAAGCCCTGCTCTACTTTGTGTATTTTACGAGGCGTACTGGTTGGTTTTGCTTGGTGTTCTGACATTAACTTATCTTTTTATAAAAAAGCGACCTTAGCTTATAATTTATTACAACACAATTACTTATATAATTATTTAAGCGTAATTTACTCATCTTGACGATAAAAATTTTTCGTTATCTTTTATTTTAATTTCGATTAAAAATCACTACACCAACAGAGTTGTTCTGCATTGGGCACTATTTAAATACAGCTTTAAAATGTATTTAAATCGTAAAACCATTTATTTAGGAATCAACAAATGAATAAAGCATTGCTAGCATTAATAGTTGCACCACTTTTTGCTGTATCTGCAACGGTTGCAATCGCAGACGATGCACCAGTAGCTTCTGCACAAACAATTAAAGAATACACAGATATGTGTGTAAATTGGGCTAAAGATGATGATGTAAGTAACGACGATCTATTTGGCTATGTTCTTCAATGCGTTAATGATGAATTAGAGTCTGAAGGCTACAAAAAAGTATCTACTGTACAAATCTAAACAATAAAAAATATGCGGCTAATAAAGCCATTGCGACGCATATAATCATAAAAAAACCGGAATGACACAGGCTGTGTATTCCGGTTTTTATTTGTCTTAGGCTAAATAAATTTTAACGTTTATTCAGCTTCTTTTTTTGCTTTAGGTTTAGCTGGCGATTTTTTCGCAGCCGCTTTCTTTTTAGGCGCTGCTTTTTTCTTCGCTTCTTCTACCCATTTACCCGCTTCATAGTGAGCGGTCCAGCCTGTGGCTTTTCCGTCAACTTCAGTCATCACGTATTGCGCTTTATTTTTACGGCTATAACGTACTACGGCTAAATTGCCATCAGGATCTTTTTCTGGCGCATCAGCTAAGTAATAAAACTTAGGTGAAATACGCTCTCTAAAACGCTTTAGCTCAGCCACTTTAGGCGCGCGCGTCTCGCGTGATTTAGGGAAAGTGTTAGCCGCCAAGAAAATACCTGCAGCCCCGTCACGTAAAACAAAATAAGCTTCTGACTTTTCACATTCAAGTTCAGGTATGTGCACAGGATCTTCTTTTGGTGGCGCAGCTTCGCCGTTTTTAAGTAACTTACGCGTATTTTTACACTCTTCGTTGTTACAGCCAAAATACTTACCAAAACGGCCCGACTTAAGCTCCATGTCTGAACCACATTTATCACATTCGATAATAGGCCCATCGTATCCTTTAATTTTAAAGGTACCTTGCTCAACGATATACCCTTCACATGCAGGGTTATTACCACAAACATGTAATTTACGGGTTTCGTCTATTAGGTAAGAGTCCATAGCCGTTTCACAGATTGGACAGCGCTTCATTTGCATTAATGTTTCAGTTTCAATGTCCTCAACATCTGCCGCAACCGCTTCATCCCCTGACACTAGGTTCATAGTGGTTGTACAACGTTCTTTAGGCGGTAAGTTATAACCTGTACACCCTAAGAAAACACCCGTTGATGCTGTTCGAATACCCATTTTTCTGCCACATGTAGGGCAGTCAATGTCGGTTTCGACCATTTGATTAAGGCGCATTCCGCCTTGCTCTGGCTCATCTTTGGCTATGTTTAATTGCGTAGAAAAATCAGCATAAAACTTATCAAGCACTTGGGTCCATACACGCTCGCCTTCGGCGATATCATCTAAACGACCTTCCATTTTTGCTGTAAAGTCAAAGTTCATTAAATCAGTGAAGTTTTCAACCAAACGGTCGGTAACAATTTCGCCCATTTTTTCAGCGAAAAAACGACGGTTTTCTACCCGTACATAACCACGGTCTTGAATTGTTGAAATAATTGATGCGTACGTAGATGGACGACCAATACCACGTTTTTCAAGCTCTTTTACTAAACTTGCTTCACTAAAGCGCGCTGGCGGTTTAGTAAAATGCTGCTTAGGGTCAAGCTCAATCAAACTAAGTACTTCACCTTCTTTTACTGCTGGCAGCGATTGATCTTCTTCATTCTTTTTACGTACCGCAGGTTGTACTTTTGTCCAACCATCAAAGCGAAGTACTCGCCCTTTTGCTTTTAGTTGAAACTCATCAGCGGCCACAGTAAGCGTTGTTAAGTCGTACTCTGCAGGTACCATTTGACAGGCAACAAATTGACGCCAAATTAATTCGTACAGTTTTTTGGCATCGGCATCAACACCTTCAACATGCCCAGAAAGTACAGTGACACTTGAAGGACGGATCGCTTCGTGCGCTTCTTGTGCGTTGCCTTTAGAGCTGTAGCTAATTGGGTCTTTAGGTAAGTACTTTGCGCCAAACTCTTGGGTTACATAATCACGACACATTTCAACTGCATCTTTTGACAGATTAGTTGAATCGGTACGCATATAAGTAATGTAACCGCCTTCGTAGAGGCGCTGTGCAAGCATCATTGTTTTTTTAACGCCATAGCCTAAACGTGTACTGGCGGCTTGTTGCATGGTTGAAGTAATAAAAGGCGCACTTGGGCGGCTTTTGCTTGGTTTTTCTTCAACACTTATTACTTTATATTCGGCTGTCTCAAGGCTTTTAACTGCGGCTGTAGCCTGAGCCTCATTTACCGGCTTAAATGGCTTGTCAGCTTGTTTGGTGACTTCTAAGCGTAATTGTGACTCAGTATTTTTAACATCGGCGTGTATATCCCAAAACTCTTCTGGAATAAACGCTTTAATTTCACGTTCGCGCTCTACTAATAAACGTACCGCAACCGATTGCACACGCCCAGCAGAAAGCCCGCGCGCTACTTTAGCCCATAATAATGGCGATACCATAAAGCCAACTACACGGTCTAAGAAGCGGCGTGTTTGTTGTGCATATACCATGTCGGTATTTAGTTCACCAGGTGTTTCAAACGCTTGTTGAATCGCATTTTTTGTAATTTCGTTAAATACAACGCGTTTATATTTTTCAGGCTCACCACCAATAATTTCTTGAAGGTGCCAAGCAATTGCTTCCCCTTCTCTATCCAAATCCGTTGCGAGATAAACTTGGTCTGCATTTTCGGCCAGCTTTTTTAACTCTTGAACTACTTTCTCTTTACCTGGCAAAATTTCGTAATGTGGCTCCCACCCTTTTTCAGGATCAATACCCATACGTGCAACTAAGTTAGTGTAATCTCGTTGCTGTTTATACGCTGCCTTTTCTTCAGGCTCCATTTTACGAACTTCAGCTGGCGTTTTAGTCGCCGGTACTTTAGCTTTGTTCGAACCTGAAGTAGGTAAATCACGCACATGTCCAATACTGGACTTTACGATGAAGTCTTTACCTAAGTATTTATTAATTGTTTTAGCCTTAGCAGGTGACTCTACAATTACTAGCGATTTGCCCATAGTTGCCTATTTCTAACCAAATATTTAAATGTGTTTTGCCGACATAAACGGCGCGAATATTTATAGGTATATCTACAAACACCTATTGTTACAAGCTTTTAATACAAACTTTTCAGTATTTACTGAATAAACAAACAATTTTTGTTGTTAAATTATACAAACCGGTGTTTTTAAAATAATTGCTGTGGAATATATAGAACACAAATAAAAAAGCCAACCTTAAGGTTGGCATTTTTGTTTAATCATTACCGAATTACAGTTTTGCATCGTGTAATATTGTTATTGACGACGACGAAATCAAACCTGATGTTGCCGTTGTGGTAATAGTTAAAGCACCACTAACTACCGCATTTCTATCTTCAACTAACACTCTTGATATGCTAAATGAAAGATTAGCAGGTTGAATACTTGTCGTGTTAGGGAAAGTATAATTCGTCGTGCCTGAAAGTTCTCCTTGATCCGTATTGACGTTCACCTCAGAGCCCGCTGGTAAAGGGTTATTATAAATATCTGCAATGAATACCGTCACCCCAGCAGTAGTAACCCCGGTGCCTTCGGTTAAATCAATTTGCGATATTTGACACATTTGCGCACTTGTTGGATCTACAGGATTCCTACGTACGAGTGGACTTGCAGGGTCACTATTAACGCGTACTTCGGTCGCTGTAACACCAGGTATTGCGGCACAGTCATCAGCAAACGTAACAACCCTGAAGAACGCAGCATCCCCTGACATCACTATTTCTTGATTTTGGAATACATTAACCAGTTGACGACTACAAATACCTGCGGCTTCGTCTTCTTCACGACACAGTAAACCATTGTATAGGCCGTTTTCTGTGGTCCATGTACCATTGCCATCAAAATCGACAAATTCTTCAAACTCATCACCGGTTGAGTTATCACGTGAACAGGGGTCGGTTCCATCATTACAGTCTTTACCGCCATAGGTGCCATCTTCATTGTTATCGATAAAGGCTTCTGGAATATCAAATAAATCATCAAAAAAGTCTTCACTGTCAAAGTAGCCGTTGCCATTTAAATCAGAAAACGTTTCTTCACCAATTGCATAAGCATGTACAGTTGCACGTCCACCTAACGGTAAATCTACCGTTAAGTCATTATTTAAAATTCCTAATGGGCATGGTAAGCCACCATCACACTTTTGCGTAATGGTATTTTCATACATAGAGTCAGTAAACGGGCGTGGGTTACTGCTGGTCCACGTTACGCTACACGTACCATTGGTTGTTGTACAACTGGGCTCTATTACGCCCCCTTCTGTGATAAAGCTAACAGCTGTTCCATCTGGCACAGGGTTGTTAAAGTGATCAGCTAGGCGAGCATTAACCGATACCGTATTACCATCAACATTTAACGCATGAGGGTTAAATATTGAACGCGATAGCGAAAAGCTATTTTGATCAGCAATACCTGTACTAATTACAAGAATATCTGAAGGGGCGGTTACAATAACCGTGTCGCCATCTACGTCTTCTTCGCTAGAAGCGATAACACGCACAGGCGTAGCAATTGAACCTGATTGAACTGAGGTAGTCACTTCACCGCTGGCATTAGTAATTGCACTGGCTGTGCCTAACGTTATACCACCGACTGCCGTTGACAGCTCAAAGTTAACCGTTCTTGAAGCTAAATCATTGCCATTTGAATCCACAAGTTTAAATGTTACTTCAGAGATTTCAGTTCTGTCAGCACCACCCGTACCTTTTAATGCAATTACTGGCTCAGTCACTTCTACAAATTGTAAAAAGCCAATATTGGCAGGTGATACATTTATAGTGGTACTAGCAGAAACCGTATCGCCACCGGTGATCACGGTAGCCGTAATTATGTCGCCACCCACACAAGTAAGCGGACGGTATGTAGAGCGTGCAAAGCCGCCAATGCTGGTTACTGTTTCGTCTATAAGTGCTTGGCCAGAGCCAACACAACCAGATGAAAATTCAACAGTAAGTGGTGTGGTATATAGCTCACCGTCTTTTGAGATTTCAATTGAGATAAGTGCTGTTGCACCTGCAGCTAATAGTTCATCGTCTGCAACCGAGCTGCTAATAGCAATTTCAACATCTACAGCAGCAATTTGAAATGCCTTAGTTAAATCGCTATCGAGCACTGACACAGTAATTTCACCGGCGCCTACATCTTGACCAGGAACTATATCTAAAAGTGCGATACCATTTGCATCGGTAATAGCCGTGCCAGTTGAAGGTGTAATTGAGCCAATTGTTGTACTCGCTGTTACTAGGGTCTGCGTAAGAGGAGTTGTCGAATTCTCGTTAGTCACTTCGATATAAAGAATCGCCGTTGAATCACCTGAGATACTAGTTACTAGATCACACTGGCTTGCATCTCTTTGAGATTTAAAGTCTGCTGGACAATTTTCTAGGATTGAAAAACTAATATCTGCAGTACTTTGGTCTGGATTTACAGCATCACCTTTTGTATAAAAACCCAGCGTTTGCTCAACACCTTCGTACTGGGCTGTTATAACGCCTGCACCTTCTACAGTACCCGAAGTTAAGTTAATTGATGCAACACCACTCTCATTCGTTAGTGCAGTACCAATACTTGGGATTAAATTACCTAAAGTTGATGAGAAGTTTACAACTGCCCCTTCAACTTCAACGCCATCTCCGTCAAGAATAGTTGCTTTAACAACTGCGCTATCTGCAGCGCTGATTGTGCTAATTTCTGATAACGTCGTTGAAGAGGTAAGACTTAAACCGATAGAAAAGTCTAATGATTCACCTTGAATGGGCGCATCCCCTTCAGTTGTAAATGTATAACCTTCAGAGCTATAAACAGTATTTTCGTTATCGGTGTAGGTGGCCACAATAGAGCCAGCCCCAGCTTCAGTCCCTGCAAGCAAGCTAATTGTTGCAATGCCTTGTTCGTTTGTTAAAGCTGTACCATTTGTAGGATTTATACTCCCTAAACCAGTAAGTACAAACTCAATTAATTGGTAAGCAGCGGGTTCATTATCAATTAATAGTTCAACCTGCGCGGTAACAGGGTTTAAATAATCAACACTTCGAGTCGTAGCTCCAGATGAATCAACAAGCGTTACACTCAATTGTGGATCTGTTGATTGTGCGCCATCCGACTCAAATGCAAACGTATCGGTGTAACTTTCGCCATCTACTGTATAGGTTGCTGTTACTTCACCAGCTCCTGCATTTTCACCCGCGGTAAGTTCCAGTATCGCTATACCATCTGATTGGGTTAACGCTGTACCTGCTGTAGGGTTTAGTTCACCGATTGAGTCAGCAAGGGTAAAAGTAATACGCTCACCTGAGACTGCATCGCCATCTTCATCTTCTAAAGTAGCTCTAAGCTCTAAAGGAGCAGCCGCTGTGACCGTGTTTGACTCAGTGTCACTAGATTGTAAGTAACCTTTTAAAGTTACCGTGTAAGTGGATGTTTCTGTAGTAGAATCGTCATCATCTCCGATGGTGCCGTCTTTTTCGATTGTTCCACCACCACCACAAGCGCAAAGCAAAATGCTAAATAGTGTAATGCTGAGTAGTCGCGTTAAAGGCATGGACCTCTCCCTAGCGTTGTTATTATTTACTAATAGTTGTTTACCTAATATTAACCTATAACTTAGTCTAATATCACAGTTTTTTGTCACTTTTTTATGTAAATAATTCCGCAAAGGCTATTTTTTTCTGTAGTAAATATTTCCTTGCTGGTAGTCTATGGCAAATTTGAAAAAATAGATTAGGGAATATGTCTAAAATACGTTCAATGAGTTTAACTACCCGTATCATGATTGGCATGGCACTAGGTATTGCAGTAGGCTTTTTATTTCAGGCTATATTAGCTGGTGAAGACGATTATCTAATTCCTCTTGGGTTATTCTCTTTGCCAATTAAAGCTTTTTTTGTAGATGGCCTTTTCCATGTTGGCGGACAAATTTTTATTGCCAGCTTAAAAATGTTGGTTGTGCCGCTGGTATTTGTATCACTTGTATGTGGTACGTGTAGCTTAAGCGATCCTAAAAAATTAGGCCGTTTAGGTGGTAAATCGATTGGCTTATATTTAGTTACAACTGCCGTGGCAATTACCGTAGCTATTTCACTGGCGTTATTATTTAACCCAGGTCAAGGCATTGCACTGCCATCAGATGCAAGCTTTAATGCTAAAGAAGCCCCTACCTTAGCGCGAGTGATTATCGATATGTTCCCTACTAACCCATTCGAAGCGATGGCTAAAGGGAACATGCTGCAAGTTATTGTGTTTGCGCTTTTATTTGGTGTATCAATGGCGCTAAGTGGCAAAGCAGGTAAACGTGTAGCCGCAGTATTTGAAGATTTAAACACGGTTATTTTAAAACTAGTAACGCTACTTATGAACATTGCACCTTACGGTGTGTTCTTTTTAATGGCTAAACTTTTTACCACTATCGAAATGGGATTAATACTCAGCCTAGCTAAGTACTTCCTTGTAGTAGTGGCGGCGTTATTAATTCACGCGTTTATTAATTACAGTATTATTTTAAAAGTATTAACAGGCCTTAACCCGCTTACCTTTTTAGCTAAAATGAAACATGCGTGTTTATTTGGTTTTAGCACTTCAAGCTCAAGCGCGACTATGCCTATTACACTTGAAACTGCGACCAAAAAACTCGGCGCTAATAACTCGGTTGCCTCTTTTACTATTCCGCTAGGCGCTACCATTAACATGGATGGCACAGCCATTATGCAGGGCGTGGCAACAGTATTTATTGCACAAGTGTTTGCTGTTGATTTAACGATTTCTGATTACTTAATGGTTATTCTAACCGCAACGCTTGCCTCGGTAGGCACTGCGGGTGTGCCTGGTGTGGGTTTAATCATGCTTGCAATGGTACTTAACCAAGTAGGTTTACCAGTAGAAGGGATTGCAATTATTATTGGTGTTGACAGATTACTCGATATGACGCGCACAGCCGTTAATATAACGGGTGACTGTATGGTAACTTGTGTGGTTGCTAAATCAGAAGGTCAATTAGATGAAACAATATTTAACGACCCGAACGCAGCTAAAGACTTAGAAGATTACCACAAATCTACTGAGTAATTATTTAAGCCCATAAAAAACCCTTGCTATGCAAGGGTTTTTTATTACCTTTAATAACGTTTTATGGGTTCATTGCTTTAAAACGCGACATTAAATTAACGCCTGCTTTATTTACAGAGCTACTTAGCCCAATTGCTAACTTATCACTTAACCCTTTCTTAATTTTGTATTTTACTTTGTATATTTGACGCTCAGCTTGTTGCTCTAATAACGCATCATCACTGGTTTTAATTACATCAACTAAGCCCTTTTCAATTGCTTGTGTTGCAAACCAATGCTCACCCGTTGCCACATTATCAATACTAAGTGTTGGCCGTTGGCTGCTTACAAACTCTTTAAATAAACCATGTGTTTGCTCTATTTCATCACGAAACTTTTCGCGGGCTTTATCTGTATTTTCGCCGAACAAGGTTAACGTACGTTTAAATTCGCCTGCTGTAATTTGCTCAAACTCTACATCGTTTTTCTTTAAAATTTTATTAAAGTTAGGTATTTGTGCAATTACACCAATAGAGCCAACTATAGCAAAAGGAGCCGCTAATATTTCATCGGCCACACAGGCCATCATGTAACCGCCACTCGCTGCTACTTTATCAATAGAAACCGAAAGCTTAATACCTGCAGTTTTAAAACGCTGTAATTGCGATGCAGCTAAACCATAGCCATGCACCACGCCGCCCCCACTTTCTAAGCGAACTAATACTTTATCTTTCTCAGGATTAGCAATGGCAATAATTGCGGTCACTTCTTCGCGTAGGCTTTCAACTTCATGAGCGTCCATACTACCTATAAAATCAATAACATATAGGCGTGGCTTCGGCTCATCATTTGCCGCTTTTTTAGACTCGACTTTTTGCGCTTTATGATGCGCCTTTAACTCTTTTTTAGTTAAAGTATTTTCTAAAAAGCTGTGTTTTAAGTCATCTAGTTGCTCAGACAAATCGTCTATTTCTATGGCTCCCTTTTTAGCTTTAGGTTTTACTGCTGAACCCACAATAAGAGTTAAAATAATTGCAATAGCAATAACAAAGGTAACCGTTTTAGCAAAAAACAAACCGTATTCGTATAAAAATTCCAACTGGTCTCTCCATTTATAAATTTAAGCTAATTTATCATGCTTTATAACAAAAAAAAGCCACTAAACAGTGGCTTTTCAAGGTTAATAAGGTTTTTGCTGATTAATCAGTCACAACCTCTGGGTTACTGACTAATAACATACGCCCGCGTGCAGCTAAATAAGTAGCTACTTGGAGCTGCATTTCAGCGTTTGCTGCTGCACTGCCCTCAACTGTTGCCGCTTGGGCATCGTCTTGTGCTGGCGTTAAAATTGAGCCATGGTGCCCTTTTGTAAATTTCACCAAATAACTCGCCGGGGTTTCACTTAGTGCTTGTGAAGTGCTTACTGTTTCAAGCCCCATTAATGTTGCTAACGGAATTGTGCCCGATATAGGGTTATTTGCTGCCGCTGGCGGAATAACTTGGTCTGGTTTGTTATCTGCGCCATCGCCTACAACTACATTAGTGTATACAGGGGTACCTAATGCATTTACCGCTGCTGCGTAATTTGTTGGGTCTCCGCTATCAAGTGCGGTTTGCGCTGCAAAAGCAAACTCGGTCATTACCGCTTGAATGTTAGCAAGCTTTGTAGTTTCCCCTGCCGTAGTAAGTGAGGTTACATACGCCTGATAGCCACAAGTTAAAAACGCTTCCATATCTGGTAATAATGTACCACAGTTTGAAATAGCATCTGCTTGTAAAAACTCGTTAAACTCTTGCGACTCTGCTGTACCAGCTTGCGATAATACAGAGCCTTGAATAAATGGCCCAAACGCAGCCGATTCAAGTAAAAAGCTTGCTATACCGCCACCGCCACTGGCAAGTGCTACCGTGTTTACCTTAAATAATGGGTCAACTGTATCTGCAAGCGGAGTATTAGCCTGAGCTATAAATGCAGGTGCAACAATAGAGCCTAAAGAATGCCCTACATAGGTTACATCTTGTGCGTTAATTGTCGCATCATTAATAAAGTTTAAACCTAAGCGTAAGCCTAATAAATCTGCTGATGATTGACGCAAGCTATCACGAGCCACTAACAACGAGTTTAAGTTCATGTAACTTAGTACTGAACCTGTTGTTGCATTAAAGTCATCTGTCCCATCAGCATCAACATCTACACCACGCTCACCATGGCGAGGATGGTCAATCGCCGCTGTGGCAAAACCTTGAATTGAAAGTTGTGCAGTGAGTGCCAACATGCTTTCTTTGTCTGTTGTTATACCGTGTTGCATAATAACAACTGGCCAGCCAGTTTCTGGCATTTCAATTGGATCAAGACCTTGTGAATCACGAATAAAATTAATAACCGGTAAAATAGGTTTGGTTATTTGCACTGGCACATTCGCCATGCTTTGCACTTTAGGAATAGAGTTATACTTAGTTAAATGGCGCGTAGTGTCTAAACCTAAATCACGCAACTGTCCGTCACTTAACGCAGCACAAAGCCCATCATTATCGCTAATTGGCTCTGCAGGGAAAGCCTCGCCTGCTGCAGCTTTGTAACCTAAAACAGCTACCGCGTTGTCACACATACCTTGCCAATATGTATCATTTAAATCGCTTATTTCAGTGCCTGTTGGGGTGCCTAAATACATAGGTAACATAACGCTACCTTTTAAATATTGCACACCAGAGAACGCATCCGATACGCTAACACCCGCAGCTGCAAATACTTGCTGCACATTTACCATTGCTTGTTCAGGTACACTTACCATTGGTGTTGGCAAAGCATCATTTTGTAAGCTAGCTGCCAGTAAGTTTTTAATTGTGCCAAGCACAGGACCCGCTGATTGAATAGTCATAGCAGCAGAAAATATAATATCATCTTTTGTAATATCACCTGAGCTTACAACCACATTCTCATAGCTATTTACTGCCGCTTGAAGACCAAGCTGAGCATCAGTAATCAATGGCGCTTCTTCACTTACAGAAGCGTAAGTAGAAGAAGGCTGAATAGAACGCCCTTGAGAGTCTTTTAATCCAGTGGTTAATACATTTATGTAAGAACTTCCTGGTGTGAAAGGTTTTAATGGGATAATAGCAACTGCATCGCCAGAGGCTTGAGAAATGAAGTCTACGCCGTAGGTTAATTCACCTACCAATTTACACGCTGAACCAGCTGTAACAACAGCACATTCTGCGTCAGTTAAGCTTGCGCCCATAACCACTTCAAAAATTCTTACTGTACCAGGCGACGCTGCAGAGGTTTCATCAAGCGATACACCTGTAGGGAAAGTTAAATCAATTTTGTAAGGCACTTGCGATGACCAGCCATCTAACGCACCTAGCGCTAATTGCGGATCTGCATAAGCAGTGCGAGGCACAGAGACGTTATCATCGTCTAATTCACCTGGAATATTAATTGTGCCGTCTTGAGTGCCGCTCATTAATAAATCGTTAGGGACAGATAAAACCCCATTCGCAGGGTCAAAGGTCACCGTGGCATTAGGTATTATGGTTGCAGTATCGTTTTTAACATCTTCTAATGTTTCTCCGCCGCCACAACCTGCTAACGCAGCTGTAACCGAGAGTGAGAGTAGCATTTTTTTCATATTGTTGGCTCCGCACATATCTTTATTTTTATAGTGTGTTCGTTCAAAGTAAGTGTGTTTAATCAGTGTAGTAAAGTTAAAACAATGTAATCAGTTTATTAATGAGACATTAGACCAGTTAAACTTAACGTAAAGTTTATAATTCCGCCACCTAAATTTTCAATAAATTCGATTACTTGACGATTTGCTATGTTAAAATCAAAAAAATTTTATAAATTGGTATTTATATGCAAACTTATCAAGCAACTCCAAATGCACTTCAAAATAAAGTAATTTTAATTACAGGTGCCGGCGATGGTATTGGCCGCGTAGCAGCAATTACCTACGCAAAGCATGGCGCGACAGTTATTTTACTTGGTAAAACTACAAATAAGCTCGAATGCGTTTACGATGAGATTGTCAATGCTGGTTACCCTCAGCCTGCTATTGTGCCAATGGACTTAAAAGGCGCGACAAAACAAAACTACCGCGATTTAGCAGCTACAATCGAAAGTCAATTTGGCCGATTAGACGGCTTATTGAATAATGCCGGTATTTTAGGGTCGCTAGGGCCACTTGAGCACTTTTGCTCTTCTACGTTTGAAAACATCATGAAAGTGAATGTTACTGCGCAAGCAATGATCACCAAAGCGCTATTCCCTGTGCTGCGTAAATCAGAAAATGCCTCTATTGTTTTCACTTCATCAAGCGTTGGCCGTAAAGGGCGCGAATTTTGGGGGCCTTATGCAATATCTAAATTTGCAGTTGAAGGCATGATGCAAACATGGGCCTGCGAAGTAGGTAAAACCAATATCCGTGTAAATTGTATAAACCCTGGCGCAACGCGTACCTCTATGCGCGCATCAGCCTACCCAGGGGAGGATCGCGATAAGCTTGCTACCCCCGAAGATTTAATGCCAACGTATTTATATTTAATGAGTGATGACTCGAGCGATGTAAACGGTGAATCTCTCGATGCGCAACAAAAAAAGTAAACTACATTTTGTCCCGTCCTGAAATAGGTTGACGGCTTTAATGAAAGACTTGGTGCGAAAGCGCCAGGTCTTTTTTATGCACTTGATTTGGTGTTTTCATATCCAAACTTAAGTGCGGTCGCATTTCATTGTATATAAATATCGATTCTTCAACGAGCTGTTTTAACTCTGCCATATTGCGACATTTATACAGTAAAAACTCTTGCTTTAATATCCCGTTAATACGCTCTGCTAATGCGTTTTGATAACAGTCATACCCATCGGTCATCGATGGTCTAATGCCCTCTTTTAATAGCGCATTTTGATATACTTCAGAGCAATATTGTAAACCTCTATCTGAATGATGAATGGCATCACGTTTATATACGCGTTGCTTAATTGTCATTTCTAATGCTCTGACTACATCGGTTGCTTTCATTTCATCACTCAGCTCATAACCCATTATTTTTCGACTGTAAGCATCAGTGACTAACGATAGGTAATGCACGCCTTGCGCTGACTTTACGTATGTAATGTCACTAACGAAGACTTCCTCGGCCGCAGTAGGCATGTATTACTTTAGTAAATTGGGATACTTGCGCATCCAATGGTTACTGTTTGTTGTTTTAGTGTAATTTTTCTTTGGTTTTACAAGAAAGTCATGCTCTCTCAAATAATCAAAAAAAAAAATCACGACCTAGTTTAATGCCACGCTCTTGCAGGTCTGGCTTTATCATCAGATAAAGTTTCTTCCCACCAATACGAGGCATGAATTGCCGCCAGTACATCACTAATTCTTTGACTGGCTCCAATTCTTTATTCCGAGCATCTATTCTGCGCATAGCTTGATAGTAACCTTGTCGCGTTACGCCATATGCACGGCATAACGGAGTAAGCTTTATTTGATGGTTTTCTTTTGCGCGCGTGATAGCTCGGATATGTACTTTTTTCGCAAGCCCGCTCCATATTCTTCATCCATAATATTAATCATTTCATCTTTGATTAAATCCTTTAGGCGTAACTCTTCTATCTCGCGCTCTAAACGTTTAATTTTTTGTGCTGGGGTTTCTTTCGATTTAGGCATGTTGGCTATATAAGTTGGTTTAGACCAATCTAATTTACCATGTTTTCGCAGCCATACCAGAACGGTACTGCGGCCTTGAATACCGTAATGACTTTGCGCTTGTTTATAGGTGAAGTCGCCTTTTTCTACTTGCTCAACAATAGATAATTTAAAGCCTAATGTATAATCTCGCTGAGTACGCTTAACGTCTTTAGTTTTAGTGGTTTTCATAAAATAAGTCCTAAATGTGTAAACACATTTCAGGACAAGACATTTTTAATTATAAAAAAAGCCGCATACATTGCGGCTTTTTTGTCGGTAATCTTTTTGTAATTATACCTATTCGCTTAATTAAGCGAGCTACTTTGAGGCTAGAAAAACGTGTTATTCGCTTGGCAAAAAATTCGCTATTTAGCTGTGCTAAATGAGCATTTTTTTACCTAGGTAACGACACGTTTAGCCCCGCAAAATGATTAAGTATTATTACGTATTGGTATTACTTACGCTTAGTTTGCTTAACACGTTGGTTATGCTTTTTAACCGCTTTACGAATTTGGTTAATTTTAGCACGCTTATCTTTGCGTTTTTCAGGCATAACCGACAGTTTAGTTTGTGTTTCGCGGCCTAATTTAACGGTTTTACGTAAATAGTTGACGGTTTCTAAATCAAGTTCAGCCCAGCCACCTTGAGGAAGGCGCTTATCTAGCTCTAATTTTCCGTAACGAATACGAATAAGGCGCGATACTTCTACATCCTGCGATTGCCATAAGCGGCGAACTTCGCGGTTACGTCCTTCGTTTAGCGTTACATTGTACCAACGGTTAATGCCTTCACCACCCAAAGATTTAACCGTTAAAAACTTAGCTGGACCATCTTCTAGCTCTACGCCACGCGTTAGGTTTTTAATGGTTTCATTGGTCACTTCACCAAATACACGGGCTGAATATTCACGCTCAACTTCATAACTTGGGTGCATTAAACGGTTCGCTAACTCACCATCGTTGGTAAATAACATTAAACCTGCCGTGTTAATATCTAGTCGACCAACAGCAATCCAACGCTCACCTTCTATGCGTGGCAAACGGTCAAAAACGGTACGACGTCCTTCAGGGTCTTTACGTGTACTTAACTCCCCTTCTGGCTTGTTGTACATAATTACACGACAAATACGGTCGGCTTTTTCTTCAATTTTTACGCTGTGGCCATCAACACGTATTAAGTCTGTTTCCTCAACACGGTCACCTAATTTAGCCACTTTACCATTAACACTAACGCGGTTTGCATCAATGTATTTTTCCATTTCACGTCGTGAGCCTACCCCTGCACGGGCTAGGACTTTTTGTAACTTTTCACCTTGAATACTCATTCGGATGGTTCTCTCACAGAAGGATCACTTAATAACTGGTTTATTTTACTTTCCTGTTGCGCTGGCAATGCAGGGAGTTCATCTAAACCGGTTAACGAAAAATAATCTAAAAATAATTTTGTTGTTGCATAAAGCGCTGGTTTACCAGGTACTTCTTTATGCCCTACTACTTTAACCCACTCTCGCTCAAGGAGGGTTTTAATAATTGCTGATCCGGTTGTTACGCCTCGTACTTGCTCTATTTCACCACGCGTTATTGGTTGCCTGTAGGCAATTAACGACAATGTTTCTAGTAGTGCGCGAGAGTACTTAGGTGCCCGTTCTTGCCATAAATTACTAAGCCAAGGGCTTAAACTACTACACGCTTGAAAGCGATAGCCACTGCCTACTTCAACTAGCTTAATGCCACGTGTTTGATAGTGGGTATGTATAGCGTCTATTGCAGTGTTAATTCGTGACATTGAAATAGCTAAATCAGCCAATACGGTATCTTTTAAGTGGCGTTTGCTAACAGGTTTGTCTGCGACAAATATAGCCGCTTCAATGATCTCAATTAATTGTTCATCACTAATTCGACGACCCGCCATAATAATTTGCTTTGCCCTTTAAAATACGTAGCCATCTATTATGACAGAACATCGCAAAAGGGGGAAAATATATCTGCTTTTAAAACAAATTAAATGCACAAAAAAGCCAGCAATTAATGCTGGCTCTTATGTGTAGCGTATTTAGCTAATATTAGCTGTTTTTATAATGCTTTAGTGCATCATCTTCAGCAACGGCTTTACCGTATTTGCTAATGTAGCCTTTAAACTCACCTTTACTGATGCGTTTATCATTGTTGCCATCCATGTAACCAAAATGGTTTGAAATATCATCATCGTCAGCTTCTTCTACTGAGATGTAACCATTTTTGTCGTTATCTAAACTTCTAAAATCATTTTCGATTTTATCAAATTTAGCTATTTTAGCTTTAAACGCCGACTCACTTACTTCGCTATCAGTCGCTACCTTACCGGTATTTAACTGCATGTAAGTGTTAAATTCTTTACGACTGATCTCGTTATCCATATTGGTATCAATATTTGAAAAGTGGCCCCAGATGCTATCGTCATCTGCTTCTACTTTTGAAATATAACCATCACTGTCGTTATCTAAACTTGCAAAATCGCTATCGATTTTTTCAAGGCCTTGGTTTGAGGCACAAGCGGCTAAACTTAACGAAGCTAAAATAGTTGTTGCGAGTGTTAACTTTTTCATAAGACGTATCCTTGTAGTTAGTAAATGTCACTTTAACTAATACAAGTCCAATGCCAAAGTGCACAAGCCGCCAACAATCAATAAGTTACGTGTATTTAGCTTATTTTATATACATTAATCAATTACTTAGCTTTGCAATGATTGCTGCATACCTTGTAATTTTTGCAAAAAAATACCCAGTACAAACTGGGCATTATTTTAATCTACATGTTACCGCGCAATTAGATTGCTGCGTTTTGGTAACGCTTTACAAATTCAGTTACGTTTTGTCCGTTACACTTTAATGAGTTTAAGTTACCAATTTTTTGGCGAACAGGCGCAAGGCCTTGCTTTAACGCTGTGATACATAACTGTGTTTCTTGGTGTGCATCTTTTGCAAACACTTCAACTTTTGATTCAGCAGCTTGGTTAGACGTTACTTTTTTAGCAATGTCGCGAATATCTTGACCATTACATAAAACACTTTTAGAAAAACGCGATAAGTATACACCGTGTTGTGCTGCTTCTTTACGCGCTGCGCTAAAGCCTTCATTTGCACTTAATACACATAATTTAGATTCAAGTTTATTATCTTGGCTAAAGTAAGTGTTGCTTTTTGCTGATACAGACGCAGAGGCTAATAAAGCAGTAGCTAAAAGTAATTGTGTTTTCATGAGAGAGATCCTATTTGAACGACTAAACAAGTAATTTTTGCGCATTATATATTCAATCATTACGAGATCAATTGAATTTTTTATTTATTTAAATAATTAATAAAGCATTTACAATGTTTAAACTTTACGCACCAATTGATCAACATTTGCGCAGCTATTTTCTCATTTCGATCATGTTATGTAGGCTTATTTACTGATACAATTTAGTTATAAAAACAGAGTCTAATTAAAGGTAAATTTTATGAAGGTTATTTCTTTCAATATCAATGGTCTGCGAGCTCGCTTACACCAGTTACAAGCAATTATAGATAAACACCAGCCAGACATTATTGGTTTGCAAGAAATTAAAGTTCATGATGAGGCGTTCCCTCTCGAGGACGTACAAAAAATGGGTTACCACGTTTATTTTCATGGTCAGAAAGCGCACTACGGTGTGGCAATGTTATGCAAAAATGAGCCTAAATCGGTCTTAAAAGGTTTTGCCAGCGACACTGAAGAAGCACAAAAACGCATGATAAGTGTGACAGTTGAGCAAGAAAATGGCCGCGACCTAACGGTAATGAATGGTTATTTTCCACAAGGCGATAATATAAATCACGAAACAAAATTCCCTTATAAGCGCCAGTTTTACAAAGATTTAATGACCCATTTACAAACAAACCACACGCCCGATGAAGACGTTATCGTTATGGGCGATATCAATATTTCGCCTACCGATTTAGATATTGGTATTGGTGAAGTAAACGCTAAACGCTGGCTTAAAACAGGTAAGTGCTCGTTTCAACCAGAGGAGCGCGAATGGCTTGCTAAATTATTAAATTGGGGCTTTAAAGATACCTTCAGAGAGCAAAACCCTGATACAAGCGACAAATACTCGTGGTTTGATTATCGCTCTAAAGGGTTTGTGGATAATCGTGGCCTACGTATTGATGTTGTACTTGCTACCCATGCCCTTGCCGAGCGCTGTATTGATACCGGCATAGATTACGAATTACGCGGCATAGAAAAGCCCTCTGACCATGCCCCTATTTGGTCAACTTTTAAATAATTGCTATGTTAACGCTTAAAATGCAAGGGCTACTTTGGGCCCTTGTTTTAATTATTACCTTTATAAGCGTAGAAAAAAATACCTATAAAGCACTTTATAAAACGCCTGCACGGCAAATAGGGGTACTTGCGTGTGCGTTAGTGTTTGCCATGTTATGGCAAATTAAAGCGGGTATTTTAAGCGGTCTTGATTTACACATTTTAGGTGTAACTGCCGCAACGCTAATTTTAGGGTGGCGCCTTGCTATTTTAAGTAGCCTGCTGGCCAGTGCCCTATTGGCGGCTTTTGCAAACATTGATCTTAACCTTTTGCCCATGCAAATACTGTTTGGTGCATTTATTCCTACATTATTAAGCTACCTTGGCTTTATAATGAGTTATCAGTATTTACCGCGTCACTTTTTTGTTTATATTTTTGTATGCTCTTTTATATTGGCAGGCTTTATTGCATGTCTAAAAATAAGCTTAGGGGCTTTGTTTTATTTGCTTATAGGGCAATATAATTGGCAAGAATTGGCAGATAATTACGTATACCTAAGTGCTATCATTTGGTTTCCTGAGGCAATGCTCAACGGTATGGCCATTACGCTTTTGATCACTTATCGGCCACACTGGGTCAAAACTTTTTATGATAAGGACTACCTAGACTCATGAGTCTGCAATACCAATGCCCTTTATGTAACCACGCACTTTTAAAACATAATTCATCACTTAGATGTGACAATAATCACACCTTCGACTTTGCCAAAGAAGGCTATGTAAATTTATTACCGGTGCAACACAAAAACTCAAAGCAACCGGGTGATTCGCTTGAAATGGTACAAGCAAGACGTGCTTTTTTAGAGCAAGGCTTTTACGCATTTTTACAGCGCGCACTAAGTAATATAATTAGTGAGCGCAAACCAAACGTGCTAATAGATTTAGGCTGCGGCGAAGGATTTTATACTCATGCCATTGCCGATAAAATAGAGGCGCAGGTATACGGCGTCGATATTTCTAAATCAGCCGTAAAATATGCAGCAAAGCGATACCCACAATGTCATTTTAGCGTTGCATCAATTAGCCAGGCGCCTTTTAAGTCAGGCACTGCTGACGTATTACTGAGTGTTTTTGCGCCTCTGTTTGAGCAAGAGCTGGCGCGTTTAGCAGCGCCAAATGCCACATTAGTAGTTGCAAGCCCAGGGCCGTGGCATTTAAAAGAGCTTAAAGAATATATTTATGCAGATGTAGCAAAACACACTGAAATTGACACGCCAAGCGGCTTTATAAAAGCAGATCAAAAGCTCATTACAGAGCAGGTTACGCTTAATTTTTCAGATATTAAAAATTTAATAATGATGACACCATTTGCGTGGAAATTTAGACCTGAACATTGGCAAACTCTTGAAGAAAAAGGCGCCCAAAGCGTCACCCTATCGTTTTACATTACCGAGTTTAGTAAAGCCGATTGATGTTTTAATAACGAGTGTTTGTGAGGAAATTACTAACAGGCTATATTGAGTCAGCTCATATGCCAGAGGGAGTGTTATAAATAAATAGAGCAAAGCGTGCGCTCTGCTCATACACTTATAGATAAATGCGCTCTAAAATTGCTCTTTAGTAAACGCTTTATCCATTTTATCAAACATGTCTTTTAATAAGTGTGCAAGTTCCATATAACGGGGCTTGTTTTCGCTTATTTGGGCTTGATAGCCATTTGCCACCATTTTGGTATATAACTCGTTGTACCATTTTTGCATGCTCGGTTCTAATGGTGTTTCGGCTCGCTTACCTAACCAAAACAAGCCTTGCAACGGCAACGATAAAAAAAACAATGCACTGGCAATCGCTTGCGGTAAAAAATCGGGGCCTAAATAGTTAAGCTGAAAAAATAACGTAAGCATGGCTAATATTGGCATTACAGTAATTGCCAGCTCGGTTGCCTTAATTACTTTAAATTCGTTAAACAACGGTGCTAACTCTTTACGCATAGGCCATTTTTTTGCATATGCCCTACCCGTTTGTAATTGTGACATCACACTTTTTTGCATCATGACTCCTCACATCTAAACTTTTAAACCCGTAGCGCCTGCTTGCCACTGCCTGTAAGTGTAACACAAATAAATAGCTTCACACTTTAGCAGTAAAAGTTATTGTTTTTGTATATATAAGCAACTAAACACTAAACTAAATTTATTAACTGGGTTAAAATACTCATCTTATAAATTAGACTTTAGTCGCTTTTTTATCACCTATATGGTGGCTAAGTTTACCTTTAATTTGCACCATAAGTGTATTGTTCATATCTTAACGTACACTTACTAAATTTATTGTTTATGGAAACTGTATCTATGCCAACTACGCCCTCTAAATCACAACACGTTTTAGTATTAAACTGTGGTAGTTCGAGTTTAAAATTTGCCATTATTGATGCTGATAACGGGCATGAAATTATTTCGGGCTTAGCTGAACGCCTAGGTTCAGAAAATCCATCTATTAAATATAAATACCAAGGTGATAAAACCGTTATCACCTTAGCTGCTAATCAGGCGCATGATGAAGCCATTAATACGCTTGTAAGCCTAATTAAAGATCACCACTTAGATGAGCATTTAATTGCCGTAGGCCATCGTGTTGTACACGGTGGTGAGCACTTTACTCAATCTGCATTAGTGGATGAAAAAGTTATTGCGGGTATTTCAGATGCTTCAAGCCTTGCCCCTTTACATGGCCATGCAAACTTACTGGGTATTTCATCAGCGCAGGCTTCGTTTGCTGGTTTGCCACAGGTTGCTGTTTTTGACACTGCATTTCATCAAACCATGGATAAAGTAGCCTACTTATATGCACTCCCTTACAAGCTATACACAGAGCACGGTGTTCGCCGTTACGGTATGCACGGCACAAGCCACTATTATGTAGCAGGCCAAACCGCTAAATTAATTAATAAGCCTGTTGAGCAAAGCAATTTTATTAGTGCGCATTTAGGTAATGGTTGTTCTGTGTGTGCAATTAAAGGCGGTAAAAGTGTAGATACTAGCATGGGCTTAACCCCGCTTGCTGGGTTAGTAATGGGCACCCGCAGTGGTGATATCGACCCTGGTTTATTTAACTTTTTAACAACACAACTTAATTATGATGCAAAACAAATCGACAACTTACTTAATAAAGAAAGTGGTTTGTTAGGTATTAGTGAACTGTCTAACGACTGCAGAACCATAGAAGAAGCCGCTGTAGCTGGCCATGAAAAAGCCGCCCTTGCACTTGACATTTTTTGCTACCGCCTTGCTAAACAAATTGCCGCCTACATGGTGCCATTACAGCAGTTAGATGCGCTTATTTTTACCGGTGGTATAGGCGAAAACTCAGATATTATCCGCGAAAAAGTAATCACACAACTGGCGTTTTTAGGCCTAGATTGCGATAAACAAGCCAACTTAGATGCGCGATTTGGTAATGAAGGCATTATTAGCTCTGACAACACGATCACTAAAGCGGTTGTAATGCCAACTAATGAAGAATGGGTAATTGCCCTTGATGCCGCTAACATTGTGAAGGAGCTTTAATTATGGCACGTCGTATTATGTTAATTCCGGTTTCTACGGGTGTTGGTTTAACATCTGTTTCTGTCGGGTTAGTGCGTGCGCTTGAGCAAAAAACCGTGAAAGTTAACTTTTTCAAGCCAATTGCCCAACCACGTACGGGTGAAACAGGCCCTGAAAAGTCGACTCAAATTATTATGCAAGGCTCATCAATTACCCCACCAACTCCCTTTGCATTAAGCTATGCAGAGCAAATGATTGGAGATGGTAAAGGCGATGATTTACTTGAAGAAATAGTAGAGCGCTTTGAAAGTAAAATTAACGATGACGAAGTGGCTATTATTGAAGGCATGGTGCCTACTCGCCGCCAACCTTACGCAGGGCGTGTAAACCGCGAAATAGCCCAAACTCTGGGTGCCGATATTGTATTTGTATTAACCCCTGGTAATTACACCATTACGCAAATTGAAGACCGTTTAGAAATTGCTGCTGGGTATTATGGTGGCATTGATCACCCGCGTGTTTTAGGCTGTATTTTTAACAAAGTGAATGCCCCGCTTGATGAAGAAGGCCGCGCCCGCGCTGATTTGGTCGATTCATACAAAGCAGAAGAGCTCGATAACGAATTAAACCGTTTAGCTTCTTTACCTATTTTTAGAAAAAACCCATTTATGCTGTTAGGCGCCATCCCGTGGGACTTTGATTTAGTTGCGCCGCGCGTTAAAGATTTAAGCGCGTATTTAAAAGCCACCATAATTAACGAAGGCGACATGCTACACCGTCGCTTACGCCGTATTACATTTTGTGCGCGTACTGTATCAAACATTTTGAACCACTTTACACCGGGCGCATTATTAGTCACCCCGGGCGATCGTTCAGATATTTTAGTCGCTGCGTGTTTGTCGGCCATGAACGGCACTAAAATTGGTGCTATTTTACTTACCGGTGGTTTTGAACCAGAGCCGCGTATAATGGCGCTGTGTGAACAAGCAATGCAAACAGGCTTGCCTATTTTAGCCACAGAGGCCGATACTTGGCGTACATCATTACTACTGCATAATTTTAATATGGAAGTACCAAGCGATGATGACCAACGTATTGAAAAAGTAAAAGATCACAACGCAGAATATATCGATTCTGATTGGCTCGATACGCTTGCAAAAAATGTTGGTAAAACACGTAAGCTCTCTCCTCCTGCGTTTCGTTATTTACTTACAGATAAAGCCCGTAAAGCAGCTAAAACAGTGGTACTTCCTGAAGGAAATGAGCCGCGTACTATTAAAGCCGCGGCTATTTGTGGACAACGTGGTATTGCCAAAACAGTATTACTTGGCGATCGCGATGAAATAATGCGTATTGCCGAGCAACAAGGTATTGAGCTTAACGAACATGTAAGTATTGTTGAGCCAAAATCGGTGATTAACGACTATGTTGCACCTATGGTCGAAATTCGTAAAAACAAAGGCTTAACAGAAGTCGTAGCACAAGAGCAATTACAAGATAATGTTGTACTGGGCACTATGATGCTTGAGCAAGGTAAAGTCGATGGCTTAGTATCTGGCGCTGTTAACACAACAGCTAATACAATTCGCCCACCGCTGCAGTTAATTAAAACCGCTCCAGGGTCATCACTTGTATCGTCTGTGTTTTTTATGCTGCTGCCTGACCAAGTACTGGTATATGGCGACTGTGCAATTAACCCCGACCCTAATGCAGAACAATTAGCAGATATCGCTATTCAGTCAGCCGACTCTGCAGCCGCGTTTGGCATAGAGCCACGTGTTGCCATGATAAGCTACAGCACAGGTACTTCTGGCTCTGGCGCCGATGTTGAAAAAGTGCGTGAAGCCACGCAAATTGCTCAACAAAAACGTCCTGATTTAATTATTGATGGGCCATTGCAATACGACGCTGCGATTATGGAAAATGTTGCTCTTAAAAAAGCACCAAATAGCCCAGTAGCCGGTAAAGCTACGGTATTTATTTTCCCAGACCTTAATACCGGTAACACAACCTACAAAGCCGTACAACGTAGTGCCGATCTAATCAGCATAGGGCCTATGCTACAAGGTATGCGAAAGCCCGTTAACGATTTAAGCCGTGGCGCATTAGTCGATGACATAGTGTACACCATTGCACTTACGGCTATTCAAGCAGCTCAAGTTGAAGCGCTCGAAAACGCCTAAATCAAACTAGTGCTTTTTATAGCCTAGCTAATATTTACTTATTAATTAGTTAGTTAGGCTATTTATACCTACCAATTCCCATACTTATCCACAGAAATTGTGGGTAAGTTTTAAATCCTTATTACCCACAGCCACACAGCCTTTATTTTAGTGGCTGTTACACCTTTAATTTAAAGCCAATAATCTATACTATTAACTGACTCTATACGCTGTTTGCAGGTTATTAATGTCAAAACAAACATTACAATTACACAGCACGCTGTTGTCAATTCATAGTTTAGAAGTGGATGCAGACATTCCTGTAGCGCTATTAAAATTACCCCTATTTTTTATTTCTAAAACTCACGATGAGCTTTCTATTGTTTGCCCTAGTCATTTTGCTATTGAGTGTTTAGATACAGAGCCTGATTGGCAAGCACTTGAAGTGGTTGGCCCGTTGGGGTTTTCTTTAACGGGGATTATGGCCAATATATCTGGCGTGCTTGCAAAGGCTAATATTTCTATTTTTTCCATCTCAACCTACGACACAGATTATATTTTGGTAAAAAAACACACTGCGCAGCAAGCCATCACTGCACTTAAAAACGATGGCTACAATTTAGTAGTAGATCAATAAATGAGAGCAGCCTCTATCGAGTTTTTAGCGCAAAATAAACTCCCCGCCAGCGCATTAAAAATTACCAGCCCCTTTAGCGGCAAAGTCATTGATTTGAACCTGCACCCTGAGCCCTTTTTTAAATTTTCTACCCTTGGGCCAACCATGTTGGTTGCACTAAGTAATCATAAAATTTTAGCGCCCTTTGATGGCACTCTAGTGCAGGTTAAAAATGCAGGATGTGAATTTATTCTCCAAGCAAATAACGGTTTAAAGGTTCTCATTAACTTGTCACTACCGGCGCAGCAGCCTATTACACACACACATATTGCACAGCTAAATGGCAGCAAAATAAGTAAAGGGCAGCGCTTAGCTTACTTTGATTTACGCGAACTTAAATCGCCCTTACTAGCCAGCTTGGTGCTATTAAATGGCCATAACTTAGGCACTTTTCATTATTCACACACGCAAGTAAATGCGGGTGTAGACCCCCTTTTAACTATTATTAAGAAGAACTAAACCTATGATCACTCTTTACGGCATTAGTAATTGCGACACCATTAAAAAAGCCAAAAAATACCTCGCCGACAACAACATAGATTTTACCTTTCACGATTACCGAAAAGACGGTGTAAACGAGCAGCTTGTAAGTGAATTTGCTGAGCATATTGACTGGGAGCAATTAGTTAATAAGCGTGGCACAACCTATCGCGCACTCTGTGATGAGCAAAAGCAAAACCTAAGCAAAGACACTGCTATAACATTACTTGTAGAGCAACCAGCTATGATCAAGCGCCCAGTGCTTGTTAATGACAACAGCTACCACTTAGGCTTTAAAGCTGCGCAATACGATGAGATATTTAAATAATGACACATGAAGTAATTGCACTTGCACAAGCGCTTATTCAGCGCGAGTCGGTAACCCCTGAAGATGCGGGTTGCCAATCAATGATGAACGAGCGTTTAAAAGCCCTAGGCTTTAATATTGAGTCGTTATTTTTTACCGATACACTCAATACATGGGCCCGAAAAGGAAACCAGTCGCCACACTTTTGTTTTGCTGGTCATACCGATGTAGTCCCTACAGGACCTGCACAAAACTGGCAGCACCCGCCATTTTCAGGCTTAATTGAAGATGGTTTGCTGCATGGCCGAGGCGCAGCTGATATGAAGGGCTCTCTGGCGGCAATGCTTGTTGCTACTGAGCGCTTTGTGGCTAAAAACCCTGATCACAAAGGCTCTATCTCATTTTTAATTACCTCCGATGAAGAAGGCCCCTTTATCAACGGCACAACCAAAGTAATAGACACGCTTGAAGCACGCGGCGAAAAAATTGATATGTGCTTAGTGGGTGAGCCTTCATCGCGAGATGTACTCGGTGATGTAGTAAAAAATGGCCGTCGTGGCTCCCTTACTGGCTTTTTAAAAGTAAAAGGTGTGCAAGGCCATGTAGCCTACCCCCACTTAGCACAAAACCCAATTCATTTGGCTGCCCCCGCCATTACTGAACTGAGCCAAACAGTGTGGGACAACGGCAATGAATTTTTCCCTGCAACCAGCTTCCAGGTATCAAATATAAATGGTGGCACGGGGGCCGGGAATGTCATACCGGGCGAGCTTGAGGTGCAATTTAATTTTAGATTTAGTACCGAAGTAACTCATCAGCAACTACAAGAACGGGTTAATGCTATTTTACAAACGCATGACTTAAACTACGAATTAAGCTGGATAGTAAATGGCTTGCCGTTTATTACCGAGCATGGTCCGTTAGTTGATGCCACTGTAAATGCGATTAAATCTGTCACGGGGTTAACCACTAACCTCGAAACCACCGGGGGTACATCAGATGGGCGCTTTATAGCGCAAACAGGCGCAAAAGTGATTGAACTAGGCCCGCGCAACGCCACTATTCATAAAGTAGATGAATGTGTAAGCACCGATGATTTAATCGCTTTAGCTGATATTTACGAGCAAATTTTAGAGCAATTGTTAACCTAATGGCACTCGATACCAATACATTAGCAATGTGTATCACTGGACAAAGTGATACACACCTCACTGAGATTCAATCGCATCGGTTACATACTGATATTATTGATGACTTTTTAGCCCTGCAAAATGGCGCTAAAAATGCTGGTTTTGAGTTGACTATTGCCTCAAGTTTTCGCGATTTTAATCGCCAAGCTATGATTTGGAATAACAAGTTTTTAGGTATACGCCCTATTTTTAATAAACAGCAACAGGTAGTGGATTTAAGCCAACTAAATGAGCTGGAAAAATGCACGGCTATTATGCTCTACTCTGCCTTGCCAGGGGCTAGTCGGCATCATTTAGGTACCGACCTTGATGTGTATGATACCGCTGCAATTAACGATGACTATAAGCTGCAACTTACCCCTGATGAATACCAACATGGTGGGCCATTTGCGCCACTCAGCCAGTGGCTTGATAAAAATCTAGCTAAATATGGTTTTTATCGCCCCTACAAACAGGATTTAGGCGGCGTAGCACCTGAACTTTGGCATATTAGCCATATTAAGCAATCTCAGCGGTTAGTAAACACATTGAGTGAAGCGATGCTTTACGAATGTATAAGCAACAGCGATTTAGAGGGTAAGTCAGCTATTTTAGATAATTTACCCGCGCTATATAAACGTTTTATAACAAATGTAAGCCCGCCTTAATAGCGGGCTTTTATTCACTTTAAAAGCCATCAGTACTGATAAAACGTGGCAACTTTTATTGGCATTACCGCGCTGTATGCTTATTTAATATAAACACCAATACCGAGCCAAGTATTAGTGAGCTTGCAATAATAAACTCCACTGTTACCTGCTCAGATAAAAACAACATACCTGCAATAGCAGCTAGTACAGGCACGCATAACTGTACAACCGCCGCTTGCGTGCTTTTTAGTAGCGGCATGGCCACATACCAAATACTGTAACCAATGCCTGATGCAATGGCGCCCGAGGCGCACGCTAGTAACACACCTTGCATACTTACTGTTTTTAAATAGCCTATTGCTACAAGTAATAAAACAGGAATAGCCACTAAGCTTCTTATAAAGTTAAAGGCGGTGGTCCGCAGCGGCGATACACACGCTTTACCACGTATACTGTAAACGCCCCATGCAACACCACTTAACGCCATAAGCGAGGCCCCTAACAAAGAAGGCACAGCGGCAGAAGGCAACATTAAATACACAAATCCAGCTAACGCGACAAAAAAAGCCCCCCACTGCAATTTACTCAGCTGCTCTTTTTTATATATGCCCCAACCAATCATGGTAAGTTGCACCGCTGAAAATAAAATAAGCGCACCGGTGCCTGTATCTAGCTCTATATAAGCAATAGAAAAACAAAGTGCATATACCAATAAACTAATACTGCTTCGCCAACTACCGGTATCACTTAAAATAGCATCATTCAGCGCGCCCTTACGCTTAAGGTTATACGTATATACAGCCATAATTAAGCCTAAACACACGGCACCACTTACGAGCCTGATAATTGTAAAATTCCACGCATCAATATAACCTTGCGCTAACGCCATACGGCAAAGTAAAGAATTTGCCGCAAAGGCTATTAATGCAACGAGGGTGTATAAAGTGGCTTTCAAAATCGCTCCTTAACTAAAACCTTATAATGAGATGCTTTAAATTGGCTTGCTCAGCCAGCGCTGTATTTAAACAGCTGAGCCATTTAGCTGTAAAGCGGCATTGTTGTAATTACTCTAATCTTATTCGCAGCATTATAACTTTATATACTGCTAAATTGCTGTAATTAAGCGTCTATCCTCTGGTATTCACAAGCTATTCATGATGATTTGCCTACCTTAAATACACGTAATTTAACTAACGCGCGCTGACCTTAGGGAGGATAATTTTTAAATCCTCACAGGTCTATATACCCTAAAGTAGGCTACGCTTTTTTACACTATTTCACACAAATCCAAAACCAGAGTATGTTAATCTTTAAAACCTAACTATATAGGAGTGCTCAGTGCGCCAAAGTATAATTTTAAGTGTTTGTTTTATATTAAGTGGATGCAGCACCATAGGCTTTAATGATTTATTTAACGACTATGCAAGCCAAATGACGCCTGTAAGAAACGCAATTCAAAATAACAATATTGAACAGGCTCAATCACTTATTGCCAACAATAGTAAGTTACACAGTAGCTATTTACTTAACCAATTAGAGCAAGCCCGTTTAAAAGACCTTGCTAACGAGCAAAGTCTTTCACAACAACAATTTGAAAACGTATACGCCCAGGTACAAACAAAACGAGAAGCAGCAAAAATTCAATTAAGTGCAGGGCTTGAACAAAGTAACGCCTTATTTACTAACGACTCTGCTATTACTTATGTACCACCGGCATATGAAATGAGCATGCTACATAGCTACAAAGCACTTAATTATGTATACAACAGTGATTTAGAAGGTGCCTTGGTTGAAATACGTCGCGCTAACAAAGTACAAGTCGATGCGCTTGCTGATAATAAAACACAAATAAACGACACAATAGAGCAAGCACAACAGCATTACCCAAGTATGAGTAATGTGACACGCGGTATTAAAAATGGTTTTCAAAATGCCTTTACGTTTTATTTGTCTGCGCTGTTGTACCAAAGTGATAAACAATACGATGATGCCTACATTGATTATAAAAAAGCATTAGAGATTCAACCTGACAATCACTACTTACAGCAAGATGTAATGCGATTAGCTAAAAAGCAAGGTTTTAACCAAGATTTAGAAGAGTTTGAGCGCCGCTTTAGCCCATTAAAGCCCCTTCATGCTAATCACGGTGAAGTGGTTATATTGGTTGAACAAGGCTTAGTGCCTAAACAAGATGAATTTAAATTACGCTTGCCTATTTATACCTCAGGTGGCGATGCGCGTTTTTACAGTTTAGCAATGCCGGTTTATAAAGATAATGCGTTTATAGCTAATATTAATGGCGTAAATATAGGTTCGAAAAATTTAGAGCTCAACCCGTTAGTGCATATAGAAGCATTAGCGGCTAAAACATTAGAGCAACAAATACCGGCTCGCGTATCTAGGCAAGTATTACGCTTAGTAGCCAAAGAAAAAGTGCGCGCAGAGCTTGCACGTAGCACAGGCGATGTAGGCAATATCATTGCTAATATTTATAATTTGGCGTCTGAGCAGGCTGATACACGTAGCTGGCTCACTTTACCTAATCAAATAAGCATGGCACGTAGCAGTTTAAATGCAGGGTCGCATACACTTTTAATAGGCAACCATGCGCCTATTAATTTTATCGTTAGTAAGCAAGGGTTAACCTTAATTTACCTAACCTCTATTAATAACTATTTTAACTACCATGTGGTTCAACTCTAGGAGTCATCATGAAATATACTTTGCCATTAGTGGCTGCATTAATGCTTGGGGCATGTGCAAGCCAACCTGATACATCAGGCATTTCGGTTGAGCAAAGCAAAAATACATTTAACGAGCAGTTACATGTTGATAATCCTGCTCTAGGTGAAAAGCTTGCCATTACCGACGTTAAAACACGCCAAACAAACCAGTTAACCGACGTGGTAGTAACACTAAGCAGCCAATATAAAAAGTCGCAATATTTACAGTATCAGTTTAATTGGTACGACAAAGACGGGTTTGTAATTAAAGGAAACCACTCACCTTGGCAAGCCTTAACACTGTTTGGTTTTTCTAAAACACAATTACCCGGCTTAGCGCCAACACCGGATGCGGTTACATTTTCGCTCGCTGTAAGAGAAGTGTCTACCGACGCACAAGAATTTAAAGAATAAGGGTTATAAAAATGATCACTACACAATTTAAAACGTTATCGAGTTATGCAGTTATTGGCCTCAGCGCACTCATTTTAAGCGGTTGTGCCAATAAAGCCGTAGTTAGTTATGGCGACGCGCAAGCAGTAGAAACCACCGATATAAACTTTGGCTCTACCGATTTACAAAAAGTAGCCAGCCAAATGACCGACTCACTACTTAGCTCGCCGGTTATTGGCACAATGACCCAAAACAAACGCCCTGTGGTATTTGTTGAGCGCATTAAAAATAAAACCAGTGAACACATAGACACTGAATCTATTACCGACTCAATCTCTACGCAACTGTTGCGCAGCGGTAAGTTTCGTTTTGTTGACATGACCCGTGTTGAATCAGTACGTGAGCAGCTTAACTTTCAAAACGAAGATGCCCTTGTAAACCCTGCCACCGCAGTTGCCTTTGGTAAACAAATTGGTGCGCAATACATGTTGTACGGCAACTTATCGAGCATTGTTAAATCAAATGCTGATAAATCAGATGTGTATTACAAATTTACAATGCGCTTAATGGATATGCAAAGCGGTCTAGTCGAGTGGGCAGACGAAACTGAAATTCGTAAAACAAAAGAAAAATCGACATTTGGTTGGTAATAGTACCAATTAGCTTAATTAACTGATCTATTTTGAGGCTGGATAAACGCGTTGAGAGTTCGGCAGAAAATACTATTTAGTTTGTTTTTAAATGAGAATTTTTAACACCGGTAGTGACACGTTTAGCCCCAAAATATTTAAGTATTTTTGCGCATTGGTATACATTTCCACGCAAAGGCAAAAATATTGCCTTTGCGTAACACCAATAGGAGACACCTATGAAAGCCTTAACCATAGCAATGTGTGCATTGCTTACACTCAGTGCACCAAGTTTTGCTAACTATGAGCGAAACAAAGCCGTGCCTGTACAACAGGTTTTATTTGGCGATGTAAAATCTGTACGTAAAATTACCGAACAAGAGCTTGTGCAAGACAAAAACAATGGCTGGAAAACCTTTGGCGGCGCCCTACTCGGGGGTGTTGTCGGTAATCAATTTGGTGGTGGGAGCGGTCGTACCGTCGCCACTATTTTAGGCTCAGTCATTGGCGGAAGCGTGGCGCATAATAATCAGCAAAAAAGCTATTATAAGCAAACACACCTAGTAGAGTTATTGATTCAGGTAGAAAACGGCGATCAATACATGGTGGTACAAGACCAAGACCAGTCAATGCGCTTTAGTAAAGGTGATAACGTACGGTTGGTCTATTTAAGTGATAATACTGTAAGAGTTGACCGCGCGTACTAATAAGCCCTATCAGCATTATCGCGTAAATAAAAAACGAGCTATTTAAGCTCGTTTTTTATTTTACAGCGCATTAGTTGGAATTAACTAAACTTGGCGATAGTCTTTAAAAAAGCGCTGCATTTTAAGCATCGCACTCGATAAATCGTCTTTGTTAGGTAAAAACACTAACCTAAAGTGATCAGGCTCTGGCCAATTAAATGCACGCCCATGCACTAACAATATTTTTTCTGCTTTTAGTAAATCAAACATCATTTTTTCATCATCAGTGACATTAAAATGAGCCGTATCTACCTTAGCAAAGGCGTAAAGCGCCCCTTTTGGCTTTTTACAGCTTATCCCTTCAATAGCATTAAGCCCACGCCAAGCAATATCGCGCTGAACATATAATCGCCCGCCTGGGTCGATTAAGCTATCTATTGATTGCACCCCCCCTAGCGCTTGTTGTATCGCATATTGCGCGGGTACATTGGCACACAAACGCATAGACGATAAAATATCTAGCCCTTTGCGTAAATCTTCCATTGCTGAGGTGCGCCCGCTTAGTACCATCCAGCCCATTCGAATACCTGCCGCACGGTAGGTTTTAGCTAAGCCATTAAAGGTAATAATGGGCACATCGTCACATAGCGCACCAATTGAAGTGTGGGTGATGCCATCGTATAAAATCTTTTCGTAAATTTCATCGCTAAGCAATAACAGCTTATGCTCGCGCGCCACATTAATTAACTCTAAAAGTAAATCGTCACTGTAAACCGCGCCGGTTGGGTTATTAGGGTTAATTAGTACAAGCGCTTTTGTTTTGGACGTAATTTTACTTTTTATATCGGCAATATCCGGAAACCAATCTTGCTCTTCATCACATAAATAATGAACAGGGTTGCCGCCTGCTAATTTAACTGACGCGGTCCACAGAGGGTAATCAGGCGCAGGAATAAGCACTTCATCATCGTTATTTAATAACGCTTGGGTGATCATTTGAATAAGCTCGCTCACCCCATTACCAATATAAATATTATCTACATCTAAGTTATGTAAACCTCGTTGCTGGTAATGTTGATAAACCGCTACACGGGCTGAATATAACCCCTTAGAGTCGCAGTAGCCTTGGGCCGAATACAAATTACGAATAATATCGCGGTGCATGTCCTCTGGCATATCAAAACCAAACGCCGCAGGGTTACCAATATTAAGCTTTAGTACCTTTTGACCTTCGTCTTCCATTTTTTTGGCTTGTGCTAAAACCGGTCCACGAATGTCATAACATACACCTTCTAATTTGTGACTCTTTTTAATATCTGACATTTTTACCTCTTTGGGGCGAACTGGCTTTATGGAAAAAAATAATTAACTAGGAGTGGGTTTTATTCAATGTGAGGGTTATAACCTAATGGGCTCGGTAAAATTGTGTTACTAGCCCAAGGGTGGTCCTTGGGCAATGCGTGATCAAATTTATTATCGAGAGGCCAAACACGCCCTAGTAAAGTCTAAGACTACCCTAGTAAAGGCGTAAAATGCCAGCGTAATTAGTTGCTTAATACTGAAATAAATTCACGTTAACAAATAAAGTTAATTAGACTCTACCCACGCTCTTAATTGGGCCTGCGAAGCACTTACTTGCGCCAATAAATCAGTTGATGCAGTAACAGCTTGCGCTAAGTTATCTTGATTTAGATTAAGCTCAATATCACGGGCTACATCAGATAAACTCGTGGCACCAAACTGTGCCGCGTTCGACTTTAAACTATGGGCATGACGAATCGCCGCTTCTTTATCGTTACCAATGGTTGCAATTACTTCATTACCAAGGCGCTCAAATTCACTGCAGCAAAATTCAAGTGTATCTTTAAACTGCTCACCAAGTAACGACTGCATACTTTCTAAAGCAGCCTCATCTATTTGTACTTCTGTCATATTTTAAGCCCTTCTAAACATTCCGTGTCATTTTATAATTAATAGTATTACTGTATATCTATGCGTAAAAAAATCCAACTTTATTACTTTATAAATGTATAATTATCAAAATACACTCGCAATAAAAAGTTTAATTAATGACTCGCCAAGTTTGTGAACGCTGTTTGTTTACGCCCTCTACCTGTATATGCGGGGCCATTAAACGTTTAACAAATAAAGTTAGCGTGGTTATTCTACAACACCCCAGTGAAGAAAAAATAGCGAAAAACACGGCAAAATTGCTTAATTTGAGCCTAACTGACTGTAAAATAATCAAAGGGGAAAATAACACCGACTTTGCCATGCTCAACTCTTTACCTGTTAAGTCCACGGTACTGCTCTACCCTAATGAGCACGCCACCAACTTAGATGATACAAACCCAAAGCAAGCCTTAAGTAACATTACGCATTTGGTCGTGATTGATGGCACCTGGAAAAAAGCCTATAAAATTTTGCAGCTGACCCCGCTACTCACTAAATTTAAAACAGTGAGCTTTAAGCAGTTACCGCAAAGCCGTTACGCTATTCGAAAAGCCCCTAGAGCCGACAGTCTTTCTACGCTTGAGGCCGTTGCACATAGTTTGTTGTTAATAGAGCAGTTAAACCCTGCTCCACTTTATAATTTATTAGATGAATTAATACAAAAACAAACCCAACACATGCCCGAACACGTAAAAGCACGTTACTTAAATTAGCCACCATTAAATGTAAATGCGTAATTACCCAAACAGATTAAAACGCGGATTCACTCGTAAAGGGCCAGACTACCGCTTTGACGACCAAGTTGACTTTAGTGATATTAGAGACACCTTTGGCTTTAGATCTATGGTTGTAGGAAAATGGGTGACCAAAGAAGAGCATTTTATTAGTGCAAACTTAATTTACGACGCCCTCGCCGACCTTGCTCAAATATTACATTTACCGCCCAAAGCTATTGGTCTGCGCGGCAAACTAAATTTTGCCTTTGGGCATGGTGGTCAAAAAGGCGTACAAGCGCATTATAACGCAGCTTCACAAACCCTTGCTTTAGCAAAAAACGCCGGCGGTGGCGCATTGGCTCACGAATGGTTTCATGCGTTTGATCACCATATAAGCGAGCATTTATTTAATGCAAAACCTCGCTTTGGTTTTGCATCAAAATTATGGCTTTCAAATACGCCAAATTTATCGCACCCACTTAATAGTGCGCTAAACGATTTTTACAAAAACGTGTTTTTAGATTTTGATGGGGAAGATGCGAATGAATTTGTACAAACGTGCATAAAACACGACCAAGCGCATAACATGAACTACATGAGTATGCCTGAGGAGTTAGCCGCGCGCTGCTTTGAAGCCTGTATAGATGCTCACAGCACTATTCAAAATAGCTTTTTGGTTAGTGGCTTAAAAAGCAGTAATTTAATATACCCAAGTGCTCAGCATATTAATAAAGCAAATGAAGCGCTTAATAAGTATTTTGAACTACTAGGTTATGCACTTCATAAATCTCAATAAGCCACAAACTACCTTGTAAACTTTAATTACGTGAAAAATCTTACATTTAATCTATCCTATCCTAAAGCATTAATAATTTTAAAATAAGTAGCAATTAAATGGTAAATACTGATTTTTCAAATAAAAAGCATGGCGCTATCTCTTTTGTTTATATTGTTCCCTTAACTGTAATTGCAATTTTATCTATCTGTATTCACTTTATGCTTGATGAAGTCATTGAAGCGCAAACCGATACTGGAAAACTCGTAAATGTAAGTGGTCAACAAAGAATGCTTTCGCAACGGGTGAGCATGTTTACTTTAGAGTACTTAATGTATGGCTCGCAGGATTCTAAATTACTTGCCATTAATGCTTTAAACTCTTTAAAAAATAATCATAAATACTTATTAAGTGAGCATTATGGGGCGCAAGTATTAGGCGATGAAAGCCCGCTATCTAAGGAGTTGTTAGCAATGTATTTTAAAGAGCCTATTAATGTCGATAAAAAATTAAGTATGTTTTCGGATAGAGTTGAAGAAGTACTCAAGTTAAAAACACAAACACTTAATTTAGATACAGCGCAAGAAAGCTTTTTTTCTTTAGCAAAAGAGCCGCTTTTAAAAGCGTTTAATACGGTAGTTATGCAGTACGAAAAAGAGAGTGTTGACAGGGTTAAAAGGCTGCACACTATTCAAGGCATTGTAATTATAGTTATTTTATTATCTATATTAGTCGAGTTTTTACTCGTTTATAAAGCCAGAAATAAAAAACACATTTAATATCAGTTTAAGCAATAATGTACATTGGTATAAATTATTAAGCGTTTAAGCTAGCAAAAAAAGCCATTTAAACGCTTAATAGTTTTATATTGTTATAGGTTATCGTCGCTAATGCGGCTTGCTACCGCACTACTTTGATCTTTATATTTTGCGTCTTTACGAATGTTGTATGGGTTTTCGCAGGGTCCTGAAAGCATTTCAAAGCTCATTGCACCAATTTTCATCATTGGGCGCAGCGCTAGTGGCAACTTACCTGAATTGTAAAATTCTAAAACAATATTACCACTCCAACCTGGGTCGATTCTGTGCGCTGTTACATGCACCATTAAACCTAAGCGGGCAAGTGATGAACGACCATCTAACCAGCCTACTATGTCGGCAGGAAGTGTAACTTTTTCATGGGTAATGGCCAATGCCAGCTCACCTGGGTGTAAAAAGAAAGCTTCGCCGTCGGCAAGCTCAATCTCTTCACTCATTATTGATTCCATAGCCTTATTTAACTGATCTTTAGGGCCACTTAAATCTACGTACGCTGCGTTATGTGCGTTAAAGGTTCTAAATTTGTTACCTAAGCGCAAATCGGCTGTCACACCCGAAATCATTTCATTAGTCGGCGCAGGCTCAATCACTATGCGGCCATCGCTTAAATATTCTTTAATATGGGTATCTGAGAGTCTCATTTTTTCTTAGTCCTGCGTTATCACTATCTCAACACTGTGTTGGTGCTGCTGATAAAAAAGCGTGCTGGCAATCAGTCTTGCCGCTGCGCTGTATGTGTTGCTAATAGCCGCGCTGGTATCGCTGGCGATTAATTTACCTTGCTCTGAGTATTCACGAATATCTATGGCAAGTGGAATATGGCTTAACACCGGTACGCCGTGTTTATGGGCAAGTTTTTCTGCGCCATCTTTGCCAAATACATGGTTGGCTTCACCGCAGTGGCTACAAATGTAGTGACTCATATTTTCTATAAGCCCAAGCACAGGTACGTTAACTTTATTAAACATTGCAATGCCTTTTTGCGCATCGGCAAGGGCTAAATCTTGCGGTGTCGTCACAATAACAGTGCCGCTGGCAGGCACCTTTTGGCTCATAGTTAGCTGAATATCGCCCGTACCCGGTGGCATATCAACAATTAAGTAATCAAGTTCGCCCCAATCTGTCTCGTTTAATAATTGGTTGAGCGCTCCCGATGCCATTGGCCCTCGCCATACCGTTGCGTCATCACTTGGCACTAAAAAGCCGATTGATTGCGCTTTAATGCCGTTGGCATCAAATGGCTGAAGCAGTTTGTTATCTTTGGTTTGTGGCTCTGCACCCACAAGCCCTAAAAGCATAGGAATAGATGGCCCATAAATATCAGCATCTAAAATCCCTACTTTTGCGCCTTCGTTTTTAAGCGCCCCAGCTAAATTAACAGCGGTCGTGGATTTTCCTACCCCCCCTTTACCTGAGGCAATCAGCACAATGTGTTTAATGGCTTTAAATTTTGCAGGCTCTTTTATAGTCACCACAGAGTCTATGGTAACCGGTGTATTTATACTTTCACTTACGTGCTGCTCAACTAACGGCATTTCTGATTGAGCCGCAAATGGCAGCGTTATTTTAATGTGTATTGATTTATCGTCATTTTGCGAAATGGTATCAATAAAACTTTCATCAATACCTACGGCAAATGCCGCGCTTCGATACGCCGCTAAGGCAGTAATAATCGGTTGTTTTTGCACCGATTTAGAGGAGAATAGTTTCGACAGTCCAAACATAGCAATTAAATAGCGTTTCTTTGATGAAAAGTGCCACAGAATTATGTAACATTCAGGGCATTAACACCAGTCAATTAACAAAAATCCATAAGCTGCGCGTACCGTTAGTCCAAAGCTTATGGATAAATTAATGATAACCGCCTTTTTTGTAGTAAAAATGGTGGTTTATCCTCAATTCGGAATGATTATGACGCAGCGAAAGATCCTCATTACCAGCGCATTACCTTATGCAAATGGCCCTACTCACTTAGGCCATTTATTGGAATATATTCAAACTGATATTTGGTCACGTTTTCAAAAGCTACAAGGCCACGAAGCTTATTATGTTTGCGCCGACGATGCTCACGGCACGCCAATTATGCTTAATGCGCAAAAGCAAGGGATCACGCCTGAAGAAATGGTTAAAAATGTAAGCATTGAACGCCAGCGCGACTTTGCCGACTTTAACATCAAGTTTGATAAATACCACAGCACCCACAGCTCAGAAAATAAAGAGCTGAGTGAGCTTATTTATAACCGCCTTAATGATGCGGGTCATATTAAAAAGCACACTATTTCACAGTTATTCGACCCTGAAAAAGGCATATTTTTACCAGATCGCTTTGTAACAGGCACTTGCCCAACTTGTAAGTCTGAAAACCAAAATGGCGATAGCTGTGACTCGTGTGGCGCAACTTACAGCCCAACCGAATTAATAAACCCGCGCTCGGTAATGTCAGGTGCAGAGCCAATTTTAAAAGATTCAGAGCATTACTTTTTTGACCTGCCAGCATTTGAAGGCATGCTTAAAGAGTGGCTACACTCGGGCTCTATTCAGCAAGAAATGGCGAATAAGTTAGATGAGTGGTTTACCGATGGCCTGCAACAGTGGGATATTAGCCGCGATGCGCCTTACTTTGGTTTTGAAATTCCAAATGCACCGGGCAAATACTTTTACGTATGGCTAGATGCGCCAATTGGCTACATGGCAAGCTTTAAAAATCTATGTGACGAAAAAGGCCTCGACTTTGATGCATTTTGGGCTGAAGGTTCTGATGCTGAGCTTTATCACTTTATTGGTAAAGACATTATTTACTTCCACAGCTTATTTTGGCCAGCCATGCTAGAGGGCGCTAATTTTAGAAAGCCAACTAACGTGTTTGCACATGGCTTTGTAACCGTCAATGGCGAAAAAATGTCTAAATCAAAGGGTACGTTTATAAAAGCACGTACTTACCTTGATAACCTAGACCCAGAGTACTTACGTTATTACTACGCAGCTAAATTAAACAGCGGTATTATTGACCTTGATTTAAACCTAGAAGACTTTGCACAACGTGTAAATTCAGACCTAGTAGGTAAAGTAGTAAACATAGCAAGCCGCTGTGCAGGCTTTATTACTAAAAAGTTTGACGGTAAATTAAGTAGCACAATTATGCAGCCAGAACTACTTGAAGAATTTCAAGCTGCTGCACCGAGCATTACTGCCCACTATGAAAACCGTGAATACAGCCGCGCGATTCGTGAAATTATGGCCCTAGCCGACAAAGCCAACCAATTTATTGATGCCGCAGCGCCATGGGTACTCATTAAAGACGAAGCAAAACAACAAGAAGCGCACGAAGTGTGCTCGCTTGGCCTTAACTTGTTCCGTGTTTTAATTACCTATTTAAAACCTGTATTACCAGGTATGGCTGCAAACGTAGAAGCCTTTTTAAATGACGACTTAGCATGGGATGGCGTTAAAAATGCACTTGTTGCACACCCTATCAATAAATTTAAGCCGCTCATGCAACGTGTAGAAATGGATAAAGTGAACAAAATGGTTGAAGAATCAAAAGAAAGCCTAGAATCAAAAGTAACAATTGACCCTAATAGCCCACTTGCAAAAGAGCCAATTGCGGATGAAATTGAATTTGATGACTTTGCAAAAGTAGACTTACGCGTTGCTAAAATTGCTAAAGCAGAGCATGTTGAAGGCGCCGATAAGCTACTTAAACTTACGCTGGATTTAGGCGGCGAAACACGCCAAGTGTTTGCTGGTATTAAATCGGCTTACGCACCAGAAGACATTGAAGGCAAACTGACTGTAATGGTTGCAAACCTTAAACCTCGTAAAATGCGCTTTGGTATGTCAGAGGGTATGGTATTAGCTGCAGGCCCTGGCGGTAAAGAAATTTACATTCTTAACCCAGACGATGGCTCAGAGCCAGGCATGCGTGTAATGTAATTTATTACTTATAAAAAACCGCTGATATTTCAGCGGTTTTTTTATGAGAAAAGAAATGTTTATACCAATCCGCTTAATTAAGTGTGCTATTTTTAGGGTGCAAAAGCGTGTTGATAACTAGACAAAAACTCGCTATTTAATTATTCAAAATGATCAAGATGAGAGTTTTTTAACGCGTTTAACCCCAAAATGATTAAGTATTATTGCCGATTGCTGTTACACGTGTGACTCTGGATTAAATAAAGTGAAGTGACATTATGAGCCAAATTTTAAATGTCAACAGAATAAAAATAAGCAACCAAATAAAGCAACATAAGTTAGTTGCTATACTTCGCTTAAAGCAACAAAGCGATGTAGCCCCCTTAATTAATTGCTTAGTCAATGCAGGCATTAACGCGCTAGAAATCACCTCAAATACACCTGGCTTTGAGCAAGAAATAGCAAAAGCACGCGCTGCTTATAAAAATACACTCATTGGCGCTGGCACAATAATTAACACCGCCCTTGCGCAACAAGCGATTGATGCCGGTGCGCAATTTATAGTTACACCAAGTACTAATCAAGCCGTGGTAGAGCTTGCCCACCGCCATGGTTTACCTGTATTAATGGGCGCACTCACTCCTACCGATGTTGCCAATGCCATAGAGTATAACGCCGATATTATTAAAGTTTTTCCGGCAGGCAGTATGGGGATTAATTACTTTAAAGCGCTAACGGGGCCTTTTTCTGATGTGCCATTAATGCCCGTAGGCGGCATTAATTTAGACAACCTAACACATTGGTTTGCAGCGGGGGCATGCGCAGTGGCGGTAAGTAGCGATTTTAGTAAGCCGGTAAATAACAAACAGCAATACGACACATTAAGCCAATTGGTGTGTAAATACATATCAGCGGTCGCTCACTTAACAAACTAAATAATACAGCTAAAAGTGAGCTTTTATTAAAAGTAATACAGCTTTAATAACGCTCTTTTAACTCCCCAATTTCTTTTTGATTTTAGTTTGCCACTCAAGTGCAAGCTCGGGTAGTTCAAGTGCTGCTAATAATACGCTTTCATAATCTGGGTATTGTTTATCAAAAAACGCCTGAAACAACGTTTTAACCGAAATGTTATGCTCAGCTTTATGTTCAATAGTCACTGCATCGCCCGTTTTAGCAACACCTTGCTCAAGCACTCTAAAATAAACACCCGTGTGGTAATACTGAGTGAACAGTTTTAGGCTTTGTTTATTATTAAGTGCAATAGCCAATTTAAAGCACGGCACACGGGGCTGGCTTACTTCAAGCAGTGCAGTACCTAAACGAATACGATCCCCTATGTGAATGTTTTGCTCATCAAGGTCTGAAATTGTGAAGTTTTCGCCAAAGGCACCGACTGCTAAATCATCATTTTTAAGGGTGCGCTTCCAATAATCATAATGATTGTGCGAAAACGCATAAACCGCTTTTTCCACCCCGCCATGATTAACTAAATCGGCTTGCTCATCACCTATTATATTTAGCTTTTCAATAACAACCGGCTCTTTGGTTGGCGTTTTAAATATACCGGTTTTGACCTCTTTGCCGTTATGCACAACCGTTTTTATTTTAGAGATGTTGGTAGAGATTATTTTCATCTTAAACCTTTGATTATAGCTAAAAGTAAGAGTGCGTAAGTTTCATCATTCATCCTTGATGGTCAACAAAGTAAGATTATAAGTCAAAAATATATAACAAAGTTAAAATAAGAAACACTACAAATACAGGGGTAAGTACATAGAAAAGGATATTTGCTATGGTTTTGTGTTTTTCTCTAAAGCGAAGCATTCCATTGTAAGTCGCTCTAAAAAGTGGGAATGTAATAAAAGCTCTAAAAATTGCCCATGAAACAAAACCGCATTGAAGTTTTATTTCCAGCCAAAACTGCTCCGGATTAATATTTAAAGATTGACTCGGAGAGCTTTTGGACCCAATTGACCAGCCAGTTAATAGCTCTAACATAATTATAAAAATAAGTAGAGCCGCTATCCAAAGGTAAGCTGACTCTATTGATTCTCTTTTTGAGATAAATTTTTTCATTAATATTATATAAACGCATTTATATAGGCTTACACAGACCTACTTTTCCCACTTGTTTAACGCTTGCTTGTCGCTTTGTTTAAACTCAACCCAGTTTGAGGAGTCTTTAAAATGTTCTTTTTTCCAAAACGTGGCGTGGTTTTTTAAGTAATCCATTATAAATTGTGCGCCTTCAAACGCGGCTTGGCGGTGGCGGGAGGTTACACCAACAAATACAATTTGCTCACCAAGGGCTAAATAACCTACTCGATGAATAATGCTTATGCGAGCAAGTTGCCAGCGTGTTTGCGCTTGCTCGGCTATAGATTGCAGTAGTTGCTCAGTCATCCCTGGGTAGTGTTCAAGCTCAAGGGCGATTACGTTATCGCCGCTGCTAAATTCTCGCACAAGCCCTGTAAACGTCACTACGGCACCATCACTTTTGTTATTACTGCAAAGTGCGTCATGTTGCTCGCCTACTGAAAAATCCTGCGTTTGTACTTTAATGCTTATACTCATTAGCCACCTGTCACTGGTGGGAAAAAAGCAAGTTCATCCCCTGCTTTTACAAGCTCATCGCTTGATGACATAGTTTGATTAAGCGCACACAATACATCACGCTCTTCAAGCCATGCCTGCCAATGTGGGTTTTGCTCAACCAGCATGTGTTTAAACGCTTTAATGCTAAGGGTATGCGCTATATCAACGGTTAACTTATCGCACTTTAGGCGCTCTTTTAGTTGGCCAAAAAACAGTACGTTTACATGCCCTGCAGCTGCATCAGTATCATTTAAATTAGTCTCGCTGCCAGCTACCATGCTTGCCTCCTGCTTTTTGCGTTACACGCATACCGTGTATTTCCATAAGCGGGTCGGCGGCTTTACACATATCAAATAATGTAAGGGTCGCCACAGATACAGCGGTGAGTGCTTCCATTTCAACGCCCGTTTTACCTGCTAATTTACAGTAGCTAGTAACTTTAATTTGGCTATTTGCTTCATCAAGTTCAAAATCAACGGCTACTTTACTCAGTGCCAGCGGGTGACAAAGCGGAATTAAATCAGCGCACTTTTTAGCGCCCTGAATACCCGCAATACGGGCTACGCCTAACACGTCACCTTTTTTATTTTGATTAAGCAACACTTGCTCAAAAGCCTGTTTGCTCATTTTAATGTAGGCCTCGGCAGATGCATCGCGCAGAGTGACCTCTTTTAGCGATACATCAACCATGTTTGCTTGGCCGTTTTCATCTACGTGGCTCAGCATATTATTGCTCTCGCGATTCGCATTTTTTACCAATAGTAATATGCGGGGCAAAGTTACATGGCTTGTGCATTGAGTCTAACTGATCTTTTATAATACCTGTCCAGGCTGTTTTACATGCGCCTGTAGAGCCAGGCATACAAAAAATAACGGTGTTATTGGCAAGGCCCGCCAACGCACGTGATTGAATAGTTGAGTTACCAATTTCGCCGTACGAAATATGTCTAAATAGCTCTCCAAATCCATCTACGCTTTTATCAAACAGCGGTGTAAATGCCTCTGGTGTTGAGTCGCGCTCGGTAAAGCCCGTACCACCGGTTACTAAAATGGCGTGAATGGTGTCATCGGCAATCCACTGCGATGCAACTGCTCGCATTTGGTAAACATCATCTTTAACTATGTCTTTATCCGCTAAGTGATGGCCTGCTTCAGTAAGGGCTTTAATTAAATAATGGCCTGAAGTATCTGTAATTTCATCGCGTGTATCGCTTACTGTCATTACGGCAATGTTTAATGCAATTTGTGACTCTGTGGTATGGCTCATAGGGTTCTTCTCAATAAATTAGGTTTGTGTTGGTCAAATTGCTCGTTAACAGCTTTAAATTGCGCCGGTGTATTGGTATTAACAAGTGCATGAGCTTTATTACATTTTAGCATTTGCACACCAATACTACGGGTAAACTGTTTAACTGATTTATGACTATTTGCGTTTATGAGTAATTGTTTTAAATGACGTTTAACGCTTTGGGTGTTACGAATATACAGGGGTAACGGTTCATTTTCAAAGTGCCACGCATGTATTTGTGGCTGATTTGTTTGAAAGTGGGGGTTATCGCTTGCTGCTGATGCAATTTGCGATAACAACGTGCAAGTCAGCAACGGCATATCAACAGCGGTTACAAGTATATCTTGCTCTGTTGCCATTAAAGTTGAATAAATCCCCCCAAGCGGGCCAGAACCTGGGTATATATCAGGTATGTATTGCGCAGTAGCACTTTGTACATTACGGCTTATAAGTACATCACTTGCCCCTGCTGCTGTTAATAACTCACATGCATTTTGCAGTAATGTTTTATTTTTTAAAATGAGGTTGGCTTTATCGCTGCCCATTCTTGATGATTGCCCACCAGCGAGTACAACCCCTGTAAACACGGCTTTATTGCTCATTTTAGCCGCCCAACATAGCTAAATGGGTTGTGGCGCCCGTTAAGCGCTTATCAAGCTCATGGCTAATAGTTTTATTGCCCATTGCTGCTTGAATAGCGTTTACAGTGGCTGGCGTATCTTGCGCATTTAAATACGGGCGTAAATCTATTCCCTGCTCGGCAAACAGGCACAAATGTAGTTTGCCTAATGACGAAACTCTTAATCGGTTACAGCTTTTACAAAAGTCTTTACTGTAGGGCATAATTAAGCCAATGCGCCCCTTAAAATCGGGATGACAAAACTCTTCTGCAGGGCCGTTTAATTTACCTCTTACTACCTGTAACCAACCTTGTGCTAAAAGCTGCGTTTTAACACTTTGCCCGCTTAAATGGTTTTGTTCAAAAAAGGTGGCACCATTACCTGTTTCCATTAATTCAATAAAGCGTACCGTTACTTTTTTATGTTTTACCCAGTCTAAAAAATCATTTAATTGGTTTTTATTAAATTGCTTAGCCAGCACTGCATTTATTTTTATATCTTTTATGCCCAGCTCAATTGCCCGGTCTATCCCTTTTAAAATATGGGTTAGCTTGTCGTGTCCTGTAATTAATTTAAACATACTCGGGTTTAAGCTATCTATACTAATGTTTAGCGCATCTAGGCCAGCGCTGTAAAACTCATCAATTTTATTAAATAAGTTAAAACCATTAGTTGTTATGGCGACTTTTTCTATACCTGGAGTATTTTTACATTGCTTTATAATGTCGGTTACATCACTGCGTAAACACGGCTCACCGCCCGTAATACGCACTTTTTTTGTGCCAAGTGAAGCAAAAGCATTTACTAAGGTTTTTATTTCGGTTTTATTTAAAAAGTTACGCGGGGTATCGCACTGATACCCGTTTGGTAAACAATAGGTGCAACTAAAGTTACACACATCGGTAATTGAGAGGCGCAAATAGTTAAACTGCCGACCAAATTGATCATTAAGCATATACTTCCTTGTTTATTTACATTTCAACTGCAACATTAATACTGTTAGCGTTTTGCGTAGTATGCTGCTTTATTAATTGGCTTAACTGGGTTTTACACGACCCACAGTTAGTGCCGCATTTTAGTTTAGACCCCAATTGTTCTACTGTATTTTCACCACTTTTAATGGCGTTTATAATGGGTTGTTCACGTACTTTAAAGCAACTACATACTTGTGCGCCTTGAGTAAATTCTTCATCAGGCGTGGCATACAATAATGACTGTAATTGGCTAAAGGTTATTAAAGGCTCTGCAAATAAATGATTTATCCACTCAAGTGATATGTCTTTTTGAGCCGACGAAATAACTGCAACAAACACTAACTGCTCGTTTTGAATACATTGAACATGCATCGCTTTTGCACTGCCCATTGCCGACCACTGCCCTTGTAAGCCTGTCAGTGTTTGACAATAATAAAGCAAATCATTTTGCGGCTCATTGAGCGCTAACTGGTAGTTAACACAATTACTTGCGTTAACTTTAAGCCAAAAATCACTGGTTATTTTAAGCTCTGTTTTGCTAAAAACTTGCATATACTGAGCAAACTGCACTTTAACTAAATCAACAGCACCATGCTTACACTCAGCCTGGCCCGAAATAGGGTCTACAACCGATTGATAAAGCCCACTTACCGTAGCGGATGAGGCAAATTGCTTGTTCCAGTGAATAGGCATAAAACATTCGCCTTTACGCACAGCATCCGTTACTTTTGCATGAGCCGTCACTTGCCCTGTTTTAGCATTGGCAGTTATTAAATCGTTTGCTTTTATGTTTAATTTGCTGGCATCTATGGGGTTTATTTCAATATATGGGCGCGTTATATGAGTAGAAAGGGCTGTACTTTTTCCGGTGCGACTCATTGTATGCCACTGATCGCGTATTCGCCCTGAGTTCATTACAAAAGGGTAATCGCTTGATGTTTGTTGCACAGGAAGTTTGGGCGTTATAGGAATAAAGCGGGCTTTTTTATCTGCGGTGCTAAATTGATTATTAACAAAAACCTGCCCGTTTTTATATGGCTCATTTTTTAGTACGGGCCACATAACCGGTTTTAAGTTATCGTATTGCTGCTGCGAAAGCCCTACTAAGGCTGATAAATTTAATAGCCTATCACCGTTATTTTCAAAATCAGTAAGTTGTGCCCATTCTTCAAAAATGCCACTGGGGTCTGTAAAGTCAAATCCTTCAAAACCCATTTTTTGAGCAACTAAACACATTATTTGCCAATCGTTTTTAGCCCCCGAAAATGGCTCAACTAGCGGGCGCTGCCTCGATATTCTGCGTTCTGAATTAGTCACTGTGCCGTTTTTTTCGCCCCATCCGGTTGATGGGAACGCCACATTAGCAAATTTTAGCGTATCACTTTTAGCAATACAGTCAGACACAACCACCAGCTCACATTGCTCAAGTGCATGTTGTATGGCTGCGTTATTAGGAAGGCTCACCATCGGGTTGGTTGCCATTACCCAAATAGCTTTTATTTTCCCTTTGGCGATTTCATCAAACATATCAATCGCATTACACCCTGCTTTTTTAGCTATTGTTGGCGATTGCCAAAAACGCTGCACTAACTGTTGATGCGCGTCGTTTTCAATGTCTAAATGTGCTGCTAATTGATTTGCCAAACCCCCTACTTCACGCCCACCCATAGCATTAGGCTGCCCCGTTATTGAAAACGGGCCACATCCAGGTTTTAACAATTTGCCCGAGGCTAAATGCGCATTTATAATGGCATTACACTTATCAACCCCTGAGCTTGATTGGTTAATACCCATTGAATAAAAACTAATAGCGGTTGGGCTTTGTGCAAATAAGGCGTAAAAGTCACTGACTAGCTGCGCGTCAATATCACAAAAATCACTGACCGCTTTAATACTCCACTTTTTAGCCTCTGCAAGCGCTGTTTCAAAGCCGTTTGTATGCGCGTTTATAAATTGCGTATCTAAATAGTTATGTTCACTTAAATAAGTAAGCAAGCCGTTATAAAGAGCCCCGTCGCTGCCTGGTTTTATATTTAAAAAGGTATCGGCAAGTTCGGCTGTATCTGTTTTTCGCGGGTCGATAACCACTACTTTCATGTTTGGATTAAGCTTTTTTGCGCGCTCCATACGCTGGTATAGTACCGGGTGAGTCCAAGCTGCATTTGAGCCAATTAAAATAAGTAGCTCAGTTTGCTCTAAATCTTCGTAGCTACATGGTACTACGTCCTCACCAAACGCACGTTTATAACCGGCAACCGCCGATGACATACACAGCCTTGAGTTTGTATCTATATTGCCTGAGCCTATGTAGCCTTTCATTAATTTATTGGCAACGTAGTAATCTTCGGTCAGTAACTGCCCCGATACATAAAACGCAACCGACTCCGGTCCATGCTCTTTAATAATGGCGTTAAATTTGTTGGCAACGTAATCAGTTGCCGTATCCCAGCTGGCGGGTTCGTTGTCAATAAGAGGCGATGTTAAGCGATTATCAGTGCCTGTGGTGTCAAGCAAATGCGTGCCTTTAACACACAAGCGGCCAAAATTAGCGGGGTGCTCGCGCGTGCCTTCAAGTTTTGTTGGGGTATTATTTAATAATGAAATATCAACCCCACAGCCTACACCACAATAAGCGCAGGTGGTTTGTTTAAGCAAAGGTGTGTTTGAACATGTGTTTAATGTTTCCATACTGCTCTCTTATTATTTGCGTTAAGCGCTCTGGGATACAGGCTCATCTACTGGGGTTAGCGTGGCTATTTTATTATTAAGTGCACTGCTAATAACGCTTTGCACTAGTTTTTCACAGCCTCCACAACCCGTACTTGCTTTAGTGGCTTGCTGCACTTTATTTAAATCGCTACAACCTTGTATAACCGCTTGTTCAATAGTGTGTTTTGTCACTTTGTGGCACGCACAAATAATGGCATCTTGTGGCAAATCATCAGCGTTTAGCTCGCCCGCGTCACCTGCAAGCGGCATTATTAATGACTCTGCGGGCACACTAAGCTCAATGCCATTTAAGTGATACTGCAATAAATTATCGTAATCACTGGTATCGCCAACCAGTACAGCACCTATGAGCTTATTGCCTTGCTCATTAGTGACTACTTTTTTGTAAATACCGCTTAGTTGATCTTCAAAGTAATAGCTAATTGCGCCTTCACTGCGTGCATGAGCATCACCAATTGAGCCTACTTCAACACCCATTAATTTAAGCTTGGTGCTCATATCGGCACCGCTAAATTCATCAGCACTATTTGAGGAATTGTGTAAAGCTTTGTTTGAAGACAGCTGTTGTAAAACATGCCCCGCCGCTACTTTTGCCATTGCGTAGCCCGGTGCTACAAGGCCAAAAATAAAGTTATTCCAAAGGGCGCATTCGCCTATGGCGTATATGTTTTTATCACTCGTTTGGCAATGGTTGTTTATTACGATGCCGCCGCGCTCACCTATTTCTAAATTAAACTCACGAGCTAAGTTATCGTATGGTCGAATACCGGCCGAGAATACAATCATGTCGGTTTCTAGGGTTTGCCCCCCTTTAAAGCACATTTTATAACGGCTGTTTTCACCTTCTATAATTTGCTCTGTCGCCACTGATGTATGCACAGTAACGCCCAGCTCGGTAATTTTATTTTTAAGCAATCGACCACCAGCACCATCTATTTGTACGCCCATAAGTTGTGGTGCAAATTCTATTACATGGGTTTGCAAGCCAAGCTGCTTTAACGCGTTGGCTGCTTCAAGCCCTAATAAACCGCCGCCAATTACTACGCCCACTTTGCTGGCATGTGCAGATTTTTTTATGGCGTGTAAATCGTTAATGGTTCTGTAAACTAGGCAGTGCTCACGGTCTTTGCCTGGAATGGGTGGTACAAATGCAAATGAACCGGTAGCCAATATTAACTTGTCGTATTCAAATGTTTTGCCTTTTGCAGTAGTGACTGTTTTTGCATCGCGGTTTATATCAACCACTTTAGAATGAGTATGAAAGCACACTTGCCAATCTTGATAGGTTTTACTGCAGGTAAGTGCTAAATCGTCTTCGGTTTTACCTTTAAAAAAAGACGAAAGCTGTACGCGGTCATAAGCGAGTCGGTCTTCACCGCTGAGTACGGTAATCTCCATATTTTGAGTATCACCTTGTTGTGATACTAGCTGTTGTACAAAATGATGGCCAACCATTCCATTTCCGACAACTACAACACGCTGCTTGCTTGGCATTAAAATCACCTGTTTGATTTAAAATACACTTAACTTTAAATGGGTACTTTAAATGTATAATTTATTATGTGTTGGTTATAGCAATATGCAAGCCAGATATATAAGCACTACATTTCAATAACTTAACTGAGTTAACACAGTAAAAAAGAAGTGAAAGCACCACAAGCTGGCGCTATTGCACCAACTTGTAACGCTTTAAATTAAATAACGAGGGTTTAGGTTAAATACTTAAAATTTAGCGCTTACCCATACCCACAGTTTTTGGGTATCAACTTTGCCTGCAGCGCTATCACCTGCTGAATAATCGGCATATTTTGCGCCTACAGCATAGGTTTTATTAATAGGCTTTACGTATTGTACGTTTAGCTCTGTGCCTAAATCATCAACGCCATTGGCGCTATCGTTGGCATCAAAGCTGTGATACGCCAACAGCCATTTACCGCCGTAAGCTTTACCATTTAAACTTACGTAAGTGTCATCAAGCCCTTGTGCTGGGGTTGCTAAAAACGTATCGGCCCAGCCATTAAATTTATGCATTGTGGCAAGCGGTGTGGCAAAACCATAATCGCTGTTATCAGAGCCCAGTGACTCAATACCAGCTTTTAATGTAACGGCTTCAATGCCTAAACCGCCTAAATCTATCCCCCCTTCAAATGCATAGTAATCAGCGTCAAAATCACTCATACTCGTTGATGCAGATTGCGTGGCGTACTGTGCTTTATAGTAAAATTTAATCTCGCTGAGCGTTTTATTACCATTAAAAGAAACACCATAAGTATCTAAGCTGTCATTATCTATTGCATCGTCACTTAATAAATAGCTGTATAAAACCACCTTACCTAGGCTTGTTTTAAAGCTTGCATTGATAAGATGATCGGATGCATCAATATCTTTGCTATCGGCAAATATACGGTTGCGCTTACTTATGTAGCTATAGTGCAAGTTAATATCATTAAAGGTGTAATTTACTGTTGCAGCATCAAAGGTTTGCCTGTCTTGCCTAAATCCAACGTGACCTACAAAACGCTGTCCATCAAGCGCTATTACTTGCCTACCTACTTTAATTGATAAAGCATCTTTTGCGTATTTAACAAAAGCCTGATCTACCTCTGTGGTTTCAGGGTCGGCTATTACTGAGTAATTTGTATTTTTACCCAGCGTATTGTTGTAATCGTCTACACCTAATAGGCTTCGGCTATCTTCGACCTCTAATAAAGCAGAAAAGCCATTCATTTCATCCGTTTTATGAGTAAGGCGAGTACGCAGCGTTAAGCTACTGGCATCTTTTAGTGCGTTATCTTGCTCTGCACTTTCATAACGCAACCTAAAATTAAGGTCGGTTTGCGCTGCAACACTAATAGAAGGCGCAGCAATGCACCCTATCATTAAAATTATAGGTAAGTTATTTTTATAATTTAACATCTTGGTCTCTTAGTTTTTAATTATGAGCACGCACAATAAAATGATAAATAAACACAGCGAAATGCTCTTCCAGAGTAATACTGGATCGCGTTTCATTATTGAAATTTTGTTGGCTGAGCTCTGTAAATGTGGATTAGGTTTACTAATATCTGTTAAAAACTCAGATAATGCGTGGTATCTGAGCGCTGGTTTTGGCGCAAGTGCTTTCATTAAAGCCTGATCTAACCAAAAGGGTATATCGGCTCGGTACTTGCGAATACTTGTGTATTGCCAGTGGCTGTAATCAATAGGGGTATGACTTGCCGGTAATGTTTTATAAGGCAGCTTCGAGCACAATAACTCATAAGCAATCACCCCAAGCGAAAACATATCGCTTTTAAAATCGGCATGCAGCGAAATAAGTGTTTCAGGAGCCGTATAATCTATAGTCCCTTGCGGGCAGTCATCGGCTATTTGCTTAACCGACTCATCCATAGCCGCAACACTTACAGTACCGTAATCAATTAACGTAACTTTACCGTGAGCATCTATCATCACGTTATCGAGCTTTAAATCACGATGTACCATATCTAATCGCTGAAATGCCCTTAGCGCATGCACTATTTGCTCTACAATACTGCGCACTTGAGCTATTTCTAAATAAGGGACGTCGTGCTTATAGTCACTGAGGGTTTGTCCGTCCATGTACTCGCAAATATGATATAAAAATCGGCTTTGCGATTGCGTATTTAAAACCTTCATTACATTAGGATGATTAATACGTTGCCCTACCCACCCTTCGCGTATAAAGCCTTGAAGGTAATGTATATCGTCTTCAAAATTAACCGAGGGTGCCTTTAATACAACGGGAGGTGCATCAGGTGCTTGCTGTACCAAATAAATGTGCGATCGGCTGCTTTCGTTGATTTTACGAATAACCGTATATTCATCAATTATTTGGCCAACCTCTAATGCGGGTGGTATTTTTCGCTGCGTTAACGATTGATAAAGCTCATCTAGATTTTGCTGCGCAATGCTATTTACCTTCACTAATAAACAACTCACATTATCATCACTGCCTTGTGCTATAGCGCGTGAGGTAATGGCACTTGCTGCCTGCTCTAAGTTGTTATGGGCGTTTATTTCGTTGGTAATTTCACTATAGGGCAATACATCATGCACACCATCGCAAGTCAGTATGTAAATATCACCGGCTTTTAGGTCAACTTCGTAAACATCAATTTCTTGATGTGACTGCGCGCCTAAAGCACGAGTGAGCGTATCGTTTACTTTATGATCCCGCGTTATCGCTTCTATTTGATTATCGCGTAAACGCGTAATGCGAGTATCGCCTAAATGAAATATATACCCCGTAGCTGATTTTAATATAAGCGCCGTAAAGGTGGTCATCCAATCAGCTTGGTGTTGCCCTAAGTGGTTATAGTTAACTGATTGCGAATATAACCACTGATTTAAGCTAGCTAAAACCTTAGAAACCGATTTTTTGACCGCCCAACTGTCGGGTGTATTTAAATACTCATTTATAAAGTGAGTAACACTGAGCTGCGATGCTTGTTTGGCATTTTTAGCCGATGAACACCCATCCGCTAAGCACGCAATAGCGCCTTTTGTCTCTTGTTGTTCGTGCTCAGTATTTAAAGCAGCAAACGCATCTTGATTTTCATCTTTTATGCCCGCGGCACTGTGCCCACCAAAAGAAACATCTAGCGTATTATTACGAACTTGAGCGTGTTGGGTTTCATCAAACATGGTTAACGCTGCCTTAAGTCACTGAAATAAGTTCAACAGAGCCATCTTCGTTTACTTCTGTCATGTGCCCATCTGGCTCTTTCATGAAAAATAACGCCCCTAAACCTAACAATGCACTGGCAGCAATAATCATAAAGAAAGTTTGGTAATCCACTAATGAGAGCGCCGTTAAATACACCACCGCGCCTACGTTACCGTAAGCGCCTGTCATACCTGCAATTTGCCCTGTTAAGCGGCGTTTAATAAGTGGCACAGCAGCAAAAACCGCTCCCTCACCAGCTTGCACAAAGAACGAACACGCCATGGCAGCAGCTACTGCAAGCCAAAGTGGCCAGCTAGCGTCAACTAAGCCCATAACAAAGTAGCCAACAGCTAACCCTGAGGTAAGAACAATAAGTGTTTTACGACGACCCATTCTATCTGAGATCCAACCACCACCCGGGCGCGAGGCTAAATTCATAAACGCATAAGCAGAGGCGAGTAAACCTGCGTACACCATATCTAGGCCAAACACTTCCATAAAAAATAATGGCAGCATAGATACAACGGCCAGCTCTGAGCCAAAGGTGGTAAAATATAAAATATTAAGTACAGCTACTTGTTTAAATTCGTAGCGGTGTGATTCTGGCACGGGTTGTTTAAAGATATGTCCGTTTATATCAAAGGTTTTATATACCTCGTAAGCGTATAACAGCACTAAAAATGCATAAACGGCTAAAACAAAATTGGCAGAAATTAAATTAGCGCCTGTAGGAGACAACTTCCAAGTAAGTAAAGCCAGTGCGCCATACATAGGTAATTTCATAATAAGCAATAATACAAAGTCACCTTTACTGGTTACTTCCATTGCGCCTACTTTTTTAGGCTTAAAGTACGTCCCCCCTTTTGGTGTATCGGTTACGTTTATGTACCAAATAACACCAAAAATAACGCTAAGTACGCCTGTTAAACCAACGGCATAGCGCCAGCCATCGTCGCCGCCAAACATAAGCGCTAATACAGGTAGTAACATGGCAGCGGCAGCCGAGCCAAAATTACCCCAGCCACCATAAATACCTTCTGCTGTTCCAAGCTCATTAGCCGGGAACCATTCGCTAACCATACGAATGCCCACTACAAAGCCTGCTCCAATAAAGCCTAGTGCAAAACGCGCGATAGCGGCTTGCTCAAACGTGGTGGCCATAGCAAACATAAAACACGGTATGCTACATAAAATAAGTAAAGCGGCATAAACAATACGCGGGCCAAATTTATCTGTCAGCATGCCAACAACAACACGCGCGGGAATGGTTAAGGCCACATTTAAAATGAGAAGCGTTTTTACCTGTGCCATAGTTATACCTAGCGAGCCCGCTATTGCCCCTAATAATGGAGCATGGTTAAACCATACAAAAAAAGAGATAAAAAACACCATCCAGCTTAAATGTAGTATTTTCATTTTTCCGCTAAACGATATGAGATTAAACCCAGAACTCGGTTGCATGTTTTTTTCCTTGTAACGATTATTATTTTAAGCAGTGAGTACGACTTTGGTAGTAATAACACTGCGACGATTGTTAAATTAACGTTAACCGCTTTCAGCAATTACTAAGCCAATAATTAATAGGTAGGTTTTTCAGTCACTTATATTTTTGGGAATTAATATTTATTTCGCTTTGCACTATTTAAGCAGCTTTGTTGGGCGTAAACAGTGCAAAGAATTTTTAAGCTTTACTTGCTCTAGGTTTTAACTAATTGGTATTGTTAAAAAAAATTATGAGAACTCATTAATGCAAAAACCCCCTTTAACGTATCAGCAGCAATTACGCTATTCTCGCCATATTATGCTTCCTCAGCTAGATATAGATGGACAAGAAAAAATATGGAAAAGTCATGCTCTTATTGTGGGGTTAGGTGGATTAGGCTGCCCAGTTACGCAGTACTTAGCGGCATCGGGCGTAGGTACTTTAACGCTTGTAGATAACGATGTGGTTGATGCAACTAACTTGCAAAGGCAGGTGCTCTATAAACAAAGTGATGTTGGGACCTTAAAAACCCACAGTGCAAAAAAACAGTTAACTCAGTTAAATGATGAAATAGAGATCCACACTATTGATGAATTTTTAAATGAAAACTCGCACCTTGAACAATTACTTAGCAAAGTAGATGTAGTTATTGACTGCACTGATAACTTAGCAACACGAAATTTGCTCAACAGTGCCTGCTATAACACCCGCACGCCCTTGGTTTCGGGCTCTGCCATAAGGTTAGAGGGACAAGTAGCCTGCTTTACAATGGCGCCTAATAGCCATTGCTACGGGTGTGTGTCACAGCTCTTTGGCGAACAAACTCAAAGCTGTTCAGAGTCAGGCGTGCTCTCCCCTATTGTAGGGCTTATTGGCAGTATTCAAGCGACTGAAGCACTTAAAATTATTGCAGGACTGCCTAGTAAACTCACCGAGCAGCTATTACTTGTAGATGGTTTGAGTATGGAGTTTAACCGTTTTAACATTGTTAAAAATAAGCACTGCCCTGTTTGCAGTGCTTAATTTAGTACATGGTAAATACATGACTGTTTTTTAGATCCTAACTTAGCGTTTCTAGGTTATTTATTGTCAAATAAATCTGCTCGCCTAGGCTTACAGCACTTTGCTGCCATTGCCTTTTAGACACCGTGCAATACAGTAATTGCGTATCTACGTTAACAGTTAGCAGCCATTGCTCATCAAGCTGCTGGGCATTTTCAAGCATACCTATTAGCACGTTTGCACTGCTCTCGTTAATTGGTTTTACTTTGCTGTAGGTTATTTGGCTGCTTTCTATAATTAACTTATGGTTTTGTTTTACCAGCGAAGGCACTGCATATAAATGCTGTTGGCTATTACTAAGAGTAAGCTGGTAAAGACCAAAAGCATCATTAAATTCAGGCTTACTATAACTAAGTATACTAAGTGGCGTTTGGCTCTTATTTGTATAAATACTTTGCACCACTTCTTGTGTTGCACCGCACTGGAGCACGTTGCCTTTCGCTATATGAAGTAATGTATCGCTGCAATAAAGTAGCTCTTTTAAAGAGTGGCTAACAATAATAAATTTAATACCATGGGATTTATTAAGTTGTTGAACAGCCCCCAACATCGTAAAACGCGTTGACCAATCTAAGGCGCTAAATGGCTCATCAAGTAAAACAACAGATTGCCCACTTAGTAGTGTTCTTGCAAAAATTACGCGCTGGCGCTCCCCGCCCGAAAGCCCCGACACATCACGATTTAGTAATGGGTTTAGTGCTAATAAATCAATTACCTGATCAGGCGTTAGGTTGTTACTTTTATTTTTACAATGCTTGTGAGTAAACAGTAAATTACCCATTACATTTAAATGTGGAAATAACGGGCACGACTGTAGCTGTAAAGTAAGTAGGCGTTTATCGGGCTTTAAATGGGTAATATTATGATTATTTATACACACATTCTGCGCCGTCGTAAGCCCTGCTATCGCCTGTAATAAGCTCGATTTGCCAGAGCCCGAAGGGCCAAACACCCCTAAAATATCAAATTGATTTATAGCTAAATCAACATGTAATTCAAAATCGTCCAAACGTTGATGGCATTGTATTTTAAGCACGATTTGCAGCTCCGTTTATCACGGTTTTATTAAATTTAAACAACAACACTAAACACGCAAACGAGATAGCTAGCAATACCAACGACAATTGGTGCGCTGCCCCATAATTAAGCGACTCTACATGGTCGTACAACGCAATAGACACCACTTGGGTTTCGCCTTGTATATTGCCACCAATCATTAGCACTAAACCAAATTCTCCCAATGTATGGGCAAAGCCCAGTGCAAAGGCACTGCCTATGCTTGGCTTTAATAGCGGTAACGTTAAATACATAAAACGTTTAAATGGACTTATTCCTAAGGCAATAGCAGCTTGATTATAAGTAGTATTTATTTGTTTAAAGCCCGCCAGTAACGGCTGCATCACAAAAGGGAGAGAGTAAAATAACGAGCCAATAACCACCCCTTGAAAACTAAACGCGAGCTGCGTACCCGTGAGCCAAAACCAAAACTGGCCAAATGCATGAGTAGGTGAAAACAATACCAATAAATAAAAGCCCATTAGCGTAGGCGGCAGCACCAAAGGCATTGCTATAAGTGCTTCTAATATAGGCTTTAACTTACCTTTATAACTGGCTAGCTGCCATGCAAGCGGAATGCATATAATCAACAAAATAGCAGCCGTTATAAAGGCAAGTTTAATTGTAAGCCACAGCGCTGTTACATCACTTACTAACATCACTTTCCTTTGCTTTATAACCAAGCTCTAATAATGTTTTTGCGGTTGAGGGGTCATTTAAAAAAGCCATAAATTTTTTAGCTGCCGTTAAATGCTTAGTAGCGCTTATGATAACGCCTTGCTGCGTTATTTCAGGGTGTTTTTCAGGTTCGATAAGCGTGTAATTTAAATATTTTTTATTTTTAGTTTTGCGATACGCCGACTTTAACGTAGATAACGCGACCAAGCCTTTTGCGGCATTGCCTGTTTCTACAAATTGAAACGCATGAGTAATATTATTTGCATACACGAATTCATACGGTGTTTTTATATAGTTTTTAGCATAATGCGCCGATGATTGCCCATATGGCGAAAACCGCGGATTAGCAATGGCTAATTTATTATTAAAAACTGAGTTGCTTGGCTGCCACAGCGCTAATAAACCTATCGCATAGGTGGTTAAGCTATTTTTGAGTGCAAAGCCGTCTTTGATCAGTGCGTGTGGGCGTGCAGCGTCGGCTGATAAAAATATATCGTACGGTGCACCGTGCATAATTTGTGAGTGTAATACGCCGCTAGAAGCAGCTGATATTTTAATATTAATATTTTTCAGGGCTGGGTTAGTTACCAGCGTTTGCAGCACAGGTTTAAAATTGCTCGCAACGGCTATATGCAGCGTTTCTTTTGCGTTAAGAGGATTGCTAAATACCACTAACAGTAATAACAAATAACCACACCATGTATTGTAAAGCTTTAACATTATAAGTATTGTTTTAAAAATCAGACACATTATAAAAAACAATATATATGAACGATGTATGCAATGCACCTGGTTTATTGCCAGTAGAAACCGCAATTAGTAACATGCTAAGCGCTATTAACTTTAATAAAGCCGCAGAAACCATTTCAATAATGCACAGTGTTGGCCGTGTTTTAGCAAGCGATATTAAATCCAATATAAATGTGCCTGCTCACGATAATTCGGCAATGGATGGCTATGCACTTTGCCTAAGCGAAGGGCTAACAACTTATCAGCAAGTAGGCAGTGTATTTGCTGGGCAAACCTTTAAAAACACCTTAACACCTGGGCAATGCGTTAGAATTATGACCGGCGCTGCCCTGCCCCCTGGCGCTAATGCGGTAGTTATGCAAGAAAACGCCAGCGTAGATAACGATAAAATAACATTTACAGGTCATATTGAGCTCAATAATAATGTGCGCTTTGCAGGTGAAGACATTGCAAAAAATAGTGTTGTTTTTAAAGCGGGCAGAAAACTAAAAGCGGTAGATGTAGGCTTACTTGCCTCTATTGGTATTAACCAAGTAAGTGTATATGAAACACTAAAGGTCGCGGTATTTTCTACAGGAGATGAACTTATAGAGCCTGGCAATGCCCTTCCTGCAGGTGCTATTTATGAAAGTAATCGCGCTGTTATATTAAGCGAGCTTAATGATAACAATATAGAAGTGATTGATTTTGGCATAATTGCCGATGATAAAACGCTCATTAAAAACACATTTTTAAAAGCAAACGAGCAAGCAGATGCCGTAATAAGCTCTGGTGGTGTATCGGTTGGCGAAGCCGATTTTACTAAAGAAGTATTTAATGAAATTGGCGATATCCATTTTTGGAAAATTGCCATGAAGCCGGGCAAACCCTTTGCTTTTGGTAAATTACCTAACAGCTACTTTTTTGGTTTACCTGGTAACCCCGTATCGGCAGCCGTTACGCTTGAGCGACTTGTAAAGCCAGCCCTTACAAAGCTTTCAGGAAATGAACATACTGCTAAGTTACGTTTAAAAGCAACCACCACAGCGCTGATTAAAAAGCGCCCCGGCCGTACCGACTTTCAACGTGGTATTGCCAGCACCGACGAAAACAATAACCTACTGGTAACGCCTATAAATAAGCAAGGGTCAGGGGTACTCTCATCGCTTAGCCACGCTAACTGCCTTATTGTGGTGCCCGCAGAAAGTGGCAATATTGCAAAAGACGAAACCGTAGAAATAGAGCTACTATAACTTATGCCAATTTGCTTGTTAGGTAGTATATAAGCACGAGTAATAAAAAAGCCCAGCAAGTATGTGCAACTTGCTGGGCTTAAGTTTAGGTTTAAACCGCTATTAAAATAACGACTCAAAATCACCATTAGGAAATAATACCCCAGGAATACCACGTACTGCGGTTACATCCGCAATTTTTGTATCGCCTAAATACAAGCCACCGCTGTAGTTGCTGCCAGCTTGTTTTACATCAAGCCAGCGACCGTTTTCACCTTTTGCGGTTAAACTAATATTGCTATTTACTTCTCTAATGCGTAAATCTAAGGCTTTTTGTTTTACGCTAATAAATACATCACTACTGGTAAGCTGCGATAAATCAATAACATCACCTACATACGCTAAGCTAAAGTCACTCGCACCACCTAATGGCAGAGCCAGTTCTAGGCCAAACATTAAATCATCGTTTTCCTCACCCGTCAGTGGCGAAGCTTCTAATGCTGTAATATGAAAAGGCGTAGTTTGAATATCACTTTGATATTGGCCAGCAAAATCAAAGGCAGATAAAGACGTAACTTCCTGTGCAAACGCAGTAACAAATCGATTTAGATCTAATGATATCTCACCAGTAAGCTCGCCTGATTGCTTAGCAATAACTACGTCAGTGGTAATATTAGCAATGCCTGTTTGTGCATCGGGTAATAATTCACTTTGCTCACTTACCCCATCAAATTCCACCAGCAATTCACTTACATCAACATCTAAGCGCGTATCGCCATTAATAACAGAAGCGCTCATTACCCCTTCTATTTTATCACCAAGTACACCGCTTATTCTAAATGTGGGGATAGACATGTCTATATTTACTGGCAAGCCATCATAGGTACCGGTAATTAGCCATTCGTAGGGTGAGGTTGAATAGCTAATATCAAGATTACGTAACGTGTACTGCCCTTCGCTCGCAGATACTTCTGCAAGTGGAGAGTAATTTATGAGTACCTCATTAATTACTTCTGCAAGCACAGTAATAGTTTGCTGCGTATCATCATCAAGTGCGCTTTCTAGTTGTTCAAGCTTCGCGTCTAAATCATCAGCGTAGGTTGTGCCCTGTAAGCGAATAACACCTAGCGCATCTCTTATATTTTCGAGTAATTCGCGTGACTCTAATGCTTGCTCAGTTTCAACTTTTTGTTGCCAATTGGTATAACTAGTCACGCTCGCAATAGTTTGCTTAACCTGCCCAGCTACACTTTGAATTAAACCATTACCTTGTTCACTGTAAAGGTTATCTGCGATGTATTGATCAGCTAAACTGCTGTAAGTTTGCCAAGCACTTGTCTCATCCTGCTGGGTGATAAAATCATCAAATGCAGTGGCTAAATCAAATCCTTCAACAGACACACCAGCGATGATAGCGCTATACGTAAATGCGTTAGCAACGATTTCTGCCTCTAGTGTATTACTCAAGCTACTATGTGTAAGCTGATAAAAAGGACTCGCAGATAAACTTGCAAGGGTCGCGTCAACATTTGCATTCGTAATTGCGGTGCTCAATGGCGAGAAAAACACCTCATTAACGCCTGGCGCAACATAGGCACGGGCGGCATAGTTTAAATTAACGCCAGTTATCTCTTCAAAATCAATTAAACGGTTTTCGTTTATATCGTTTACATCACCGCGAAGCGTTCTGCCACAGCCTGTAAAGCGTGGGCACGGCAAGGCGCTATCGTCAGGTATAAATTCAAATGTATAAAAATTAAGAGGCGATACACTCACGCTGGCGGTATTTATGTTTTCGACCGCGACAGACTCAACCACATTGCCTTGGCTGTCTAATTGATTAAGCGTACCTTTGGCTGATTGCCACTGAGGTACATAAAAGTTTACGGTAGAGGTAGATACTACGCTTATTTCAACCGCTTCGTCACTACTGTCATTTGAAGAGCCACCGCAGCCACTAAGCGCTAGAGCAACTGACAAAGGTAAAAGTTTTTTTAACATCTTCATTCCTTAAAACTTAATGTTCATGTACCAATTTACATTCGCATAATAAGCTTTATCTAAATCTAAGCTGTCGGTTTGTAAATTAAGACCAAAGTACTCGTTTTCAATACCGACTAAAAACGCCTCACTTTTTGTTTCATAACCAGCTTGTACCTTCCAATGATCCCAAAAATGGATACGCCCTTTTAGCTGACTAAATGAATCTTCGTCGTACTGCTTGATTGTAAGCGCCGTTGAATATCGACGGTTGATTCGATAATCGGCAAAGGCGGTAATACGCATTTCCATATCAAGTGTGTGCGACTCGGTATTACCAAAAGCAGATGTTTGAAGAGAAACAGTCGGCGTAGAGGTGACATTACCACTTTCATCTTCACTGAAAGGGATTTCTGTTGTTTGCCCTTTTACCGCGCCGGTATCATCAAAGTCAGTTTTATAAAGCAGATCTTTTACACTTAGCCCTACTTTTAAATCGTCATTTACTTGCCAATCAGCAAAAATATCTAAGCTATAGCCTAGGCCTTCAGGGTTTTGCGAAGGAGTAAATTTTTTAAATAAAATATCTTTCGAAAAATTATAATCAGCAGTAATGCTGCCTTCAACATCGTCACTAAACACTCGCCCATCTACTGAGGCATCTTGAAAATGTGTACTGGCAAAAACAGACACTTTTGGTGTAATAGTTAGCGCGTTTTTATCTAAAAATTTAAAATCGTATGAAACAAACACCCCATTAGAGGTCACTTGCTTAGCATCTAGCTGATACGTGTAAAAACGCTCTTCAAAGGGTAAATCGTTTTTTTCTAAATAAGTATAAAGTGCAGTATCGGGATCAAAATTAAGTACGTAGTCATAACGGCTCTGCAAACCAACTTTAAAATTGTTGTAACCCACGCCAATCTCAAAAATATTATAAGTAAATGCACTGTCGCCAGACTTAATAGGCTCGTCAAAATCATCTACAAATGCTTGTACTGGCTGTGCCTCAGTGTAAATTTCGGCGTCAAAGTGAGTAAATATTTGAAATTGATTATTTGCAGAAGCTAGAGGTGAAAGTAGAGCAGTTGAAAATCCTAACAAGAGAATTTTTTTTTTCATAATTTAATCGCTTTCTATAAAAAAAGGGAAAAGCACACAGCTTTTCCCTTTTATAGTTTAAGTATTAGTTAGATGAGTCAATTAAAGTCACATCTGTGTATTCAATTACTTCATCATCAATGTAAGTAATTGAAACACCATTTGTTACCTTAGTTGCTGTACCAAAGGTCATCATCATGCCATCGTACATAGCTTTAACATCGCCCATGTAACCAGCTGATTCAGTACCCGACATAGACAGCGTGTAACCCATTGCAGCGTCACCGTTAACTTTAATTTCAAGCATGGTCATGTCTTCATCACCACTGCTATCCACCTCAGACATAACGCTAAAGTCTAAGTCGCCAGACATACCTGCTAGTTCTAGCATAGCCATGTCTGTCTCTTCCATGCCGCTTAGGTTTAGCGTCCCCATAAAGTCTGAGTCGCCGTCCATAATTTCAACACGGTTCCACGCTTGAGCCATCGTAAGCTCAGCGTCATCAACGGTATCTGCACTCACATCACCGTCAAACGTAAATACTAAACACGAATCAATTTGTGTAGAGTCAGTAATTGTACCATCAGCAAATGCTTGACACTCTTCAAGTGCATCTGCGGCTACATCACCTGTAACAAGCTCAACAGTAGCATCGTTTTCGATATTTAGCATGCCGCCCCAAGCTACAACAAGTTGATTATCTTGGTACGCTGCTGACGCTGTAATTTCGCTACCGGTCGTCGCATTAGTAAGCATTAGCGTTAAATCATCTAAGCTGTATTCGTATGCCCATTCAGGATGCGCTGTTGAAGTCCCTTCACCAGAGTTACCCATATCGGCAAGCTCTTCAAATACATCAAATAACACTTCAGCTGTGTCGTAAAGTGCATCACCACCGGTACTTGTTAATACCGTCATCGTAGAAAGTGACTCTGATGTTTCTTTAACAGATGCCGTTGCAACCGCAAGCTCTGCTTCTGCTTGAAGGCTAAGCGCTGTTACAAGTTGCTCGTTTGCAAGTTCAGCCTGAGTTTCAGCAGCTTCGGCCATCATTTCTGCACTTTCAACTAAATCAGCGGCTTCAGCCATATCAGCTTCAGTCACTGCTGCGTCTGCATATTCAGTTGCAGCTTCTAAGGCTTGTCCAATCGCAAGCTCAAGCGCATCTACAGCAGCAGAAAAATCTGACGCAGCAGTTACCGCAGCATAAACTAATTCAACAGTTGCTTGTGCATCGTCACCCGAGTCAACAGCAGCTCGCGCATCAGCAAGTGCACTTGTTGATGCGGCTTCTGCAGTATTAGCAGCGGCTTTCTTTTCATCTGCAACATCTGCAGTATTCAAAGCAATTTCTTTAGCGGCTTCTACTTCAATTTCGTATTCAGTAATAGCGGCTTCTGCATCAAGCACTAACTGTGCAAGTGCTGCATCGTATGTGCTTACGTTTTCTACTTCTACTAATGCTAACTCTTGTAAATCAGTTGCAGAATCCAGTATGCCTTGGTAGTCAGAGCTTTGCTCTACAAGTAAAGTGGCGGTGCTAACATAGTCTTGTGCTTTTGCGTATAAAACATTTACTAGTGTTGATAAACTGGCTGCTTCAGCCTCATTTTCAAGTGCTGCGACAGCATTAGCAAATTCAATCGCAGAAGCTGCGTCTGACACTGCATCTCTCATCTTTTGAATATCAGCAAGCATTTCTTCAGCAGTATCTATCGCTTCTTGAAGTTCAGTAAGTTCGCTAGAAGATGTGTTGATTTGCGCTGATAACGCAACCGCTAAATCTGCAAAAAAGTCATCGCCTGCAACACACTCATCACCAGTACAACCCAGCTCATCTAGCACTGTTTGTACAACAGTAGCAATTTCTGCCAGCTCTGCATCAGTTGCAGCTCCATTTTTAACTGCATTATCCTTTGCTTCTTTTGCTTTAGCAGCAATACCCGCAGAATTTTGTGCAAAAGCAGCAATATCTTCAGCTGAAGCATCCGGGTTATTAGCTAAATAGGCTGCCTCTAATGCCGCTTTAATAGCATCTTCATCACCCGTTGCAATAGCCACAAATACACTTGCAGTACTAGAAACAGCTGTTTGTAAGGTTGCTGCAATGTCGGTGGTACTTAAAGTGCCTGCTGCAACACCGGCTTTAATGCTTGCTATAGCATCAGAGATTGATGGTAAGCCTTGAACCGAAGATGACAACTGCGCAATCATCAACACGCCTTGCGTAAGACTTTCTTCACCGTCTACATCACTTAAATCTACTGCACCACCGTTTGATAAGTCACCAATAAGCGCTGATAATAATACCGCTGCATCTGGTCCTAAAACTTGGATCACTGTGTTTAAGCTTGTTGATGCAATAGCATCAGCGTCAACTTCACCTTCGGCTTCAAGTAGAGCTTGAGCAACCAATGTAGTCAAAAAAGTTACGTTAGCTTTAAACGATCGTGCTACGTTTTCATCGCCAGCTGCGCCGCTCGCACCTGATGTGTTAGCTTCTGCTGGAGTAACGTATTTAACAACAGAAAGCTCTAGGTCGGTTTTGTACCATTCACCAAACTCAATGTTAGTATCGCCATCGTTTACGTCATCTGCTTCTGGCGCTTCATCGTAAATTCCACAACCAACGTAAGCATCACAACGCAAGAAGCTATCGTCTCCTTCTTCAGCAGTAGTCACTGTAATATATACAGGGCCTGTAAAGTCATCTTCAAGGTAAATGCTGTAGCTACCATTATCGCCGGTTACTAGCGCATCTGGGTTACCTGCTATTTTACTAGCTTCTACTGCCGCATCCGCCGCATCTTGAGAAGTTGCTTCGCCGGTAAACGTTTCAGCTTCTGCTGATGCTTCTAATCTAAATGCAACTGGAACACTTTGCCCTGTTTCATCAAGTGTCATCACGCTAACAACGGCACCTTTCATGGCTCCTTTAACAGCTTTACCTGTTATTTCTACGTTAAATTGAGCGTCATCAGATGAAGTAACAGATTCAACTGGAGGAACGTAAGTGTTTCTGTCGTTGTCCGAACCACAACCCGCTAAACCTAGGGTAAGTGCAACAGATGCTGCAATTGGGGTAATTTTATTCATACGCTGTGCCATTTATTTCTCCTTGATAGCCTGCAATGAGTATCAGAAATTATTTTATAAAATATACGCGTGAAAGTTTACAAAAATACATAAACAGACACACAATAACAACCTTTGTTACTTATTAATTAAAGTAACATTAAGCAATGAGTTTTTGCTACATTTTTATGCGCTATAAGTACAAGTTTTTATCTAAATTTAAACGACGCTTCTTCATAGGCTTTACTATTTTTCAATAGGATATGTTAAAACCTTTAAGAAGCATCGCTCTGACGTACCATATATCCACTATATTAAGTGAATATTACATTTAATTTAGTTTGTTAATAATATTCTTCAAGTAAATACGTCGGATACGTTAAAAAAAAACATCTAAGCACTGATGTAATGAAAAAGAATTAGTTCTGTAGAGTTTTTGGAAGGGGGATATTTAAACACAAAGTTTACGTTGTTTATTTTTAAATCTAAACATTTTAAGAGTCAATAACGACTAAGGGTAGCGTTAATGACTCAATATAAAACGTTAAAATCAGCTTATTGCAAAGCCCTAACTACGCCCTCCATAAGCACACGAGCACTGCGGCTCATACTTGCTTTGGTTACTTGCCAATCTCCAGCTATGTTACTAGCTTCTGCGCCTACTTTTAGCGTGCCAGAGGGGTGACCAAAGTTAACTTCGTTCAATGTCCCGCCACCTGCGGCCACATTAACAAGCGTACCTTCAATAGCGGCGGCTGCGCCAATAGCGACTGCGGCTGTGCCCATCATAGCGTGATGAAGCTTGCCCATAGACATAGCACGTACTAATAAATCAATTGTTGTAGCTTCAATAAACTTACCACTTGACGCGTTATAATCTAATGGCGCTGCCACAAAGGCTACTTTAGGTGTATGTTGGCGTGTTTGCGCCTCGTTAATATTAGCTATTAACCCCATTTTGACTGCGCCATAGGCACGAATAGTTTCAAGCTTTTTAAGTGCGTCAGTATCGTTATTAATATCGCTTTGCAGCTCAGTGCCACTATAGCCAATCTCCGCAGCATTAATAAATACAGTAGGAATACCCGCGTTTATCATGGTGGCTTTTAAAGTACCAACACCTGGTACTTCTAAGTCATCTACTACATTGCCTGTAGGGAATAACGCCCCTTCACCATCGGCGGGGCTTAAAAACTCTAGCTTTACCTCGGCAGCAGCAAAGGTCACGCCATCAAGTTCAAAATCGCCAGTTTCTTGCACTTCGCCATTGGTGATAGGCACATGAACTAAAATGCTTTTTTTAATATTAGCCTGCCATACACGCACCACGGCTACACCGTTATCGGGTACTGTGCTTTTATCAACTAAGCCGTTCGTTATAGCAAACGCACCTACTGCGCTGGTTAAATTACCGCAATTGCCGCTCCAATCTATAAAAGGTTTATCTATTGCCACTTGGCCAAATAAATAATCCACATCGTGGTTAGGTTGCTCGCTTTTACTTAAAATAACCGTTTTACTAGTACTTGATGTTGCTCCGCCCATACCATCGGTTTGTTTGCCATATGGGTCGGGGCTACCAATTATGCGTAACAGTAAATTGTCGCGCGCCTCACCTGCCACTTGGGCAGGTTTGGGTAAGTCGGTTAACTTAAAAAATACACCTTTACTGGTGCCGCCGCGCATATAAGTTGCTGGCACTTTAATTTGTGGTTTAAACATAATGCACGCCCCTTATGCTGATTGCGTAGCTTCTAAAAAGTCTTGCGCAAAGCGCTGTAATACACCACCAGCGGCATAAATAGAAAGTTCTTCTTGGGTATCCAATCTGCATTTCATAGGTACTGTTAGTACCTCACCGTTTTTACGTGTAATCACTAAATCAAGCGTTGCACCTGGTGTTGGCTCGCCTTTTACATCAAAGCTTTCGCTGCCATCAATGTTAAGCGTTTTGCGGGTAGTGCCTGGTTTAAACTCAAGCGGTAATACACCCATGCCAATTAAGTTAGTACGGTGAATACGCTCAAAGCCCTCTGCAGCTATAACCTCAACGCCTGCAAGCCTTACCCCTTTTGCAGCCCAATCACGCGATGAGCCTTGCCCATAATCGGCGCCGGCTACAATAATGAGTGGTTGTTTACGCTGCATATAAGATTCGATTGCTTCCCACATACGGGTATTGGTACCTTGTGGCTCTAATCGTGCGTATGAACCTTGTTTAACTTCGCCGTTTTCATCACGTACCATTTCGTTTAACAATTTAGGGTTTGCAAATGTAGCGCGCTGCGCTGTTAAGTGGTCCCCTCGGTGCGTTGCGTACGAGTTAAAATCCTCTTCAGGAACATTCATCTTAGTTAAGTATTCACCCGCAGCACTGCTTGCCATAATAGCGTTTGAAGGCGATAAATGATCCGTTGTAATGTTATCACCAAGTACAGCAAGGGCGCGCATGCCGGTCATTGTTCGCTCACCTGCAAGGGCGCCTTCCCAGTATGGCGGGCGGCGAATATAGGTACTTTGCTCGCGCCAATTGTATAGCGGGTCGTTGTCTTCACCGTAATCTACGGTTAAATCAAACATAGGTTCGTACACTTTTTTAAATTGCTCTGGCTTTACACTTTGCTTTATTACTTCATCTATTTCTTCATCGCTTGGCCATAAATCTTTTAGCGTTATGTCGTTACCATTTTGATCTTTCCCTAGTACACCTTTTTCAATATCAAAGCGAATTGTGCCGGCAATAGCGTAAGCTACCACTAATGGCGGTGACGCTAAAAACGCTTGCTTAGCATACGGATGTATACGCCCATCAAAGTTACGGTTGCCCGAGAGTACCGCTGTTGCGTATAAGTCGCGATCTATCACTTCTTGTTGAATTACAGGGTCAAGCGCGCCACTCATGCCGTTACAGGTAGTACAAGCAAAACCCACAATACCAAAGCCAAGTTTTTCAAGTTCAGGGAGTAATTTTGCTTCTTCTAGGTATGATTGCACCGCTTTTGAACCCGGTGCTAATGACGTTTTAACCCAGGGTTTACGCATTAACCCTTTGGCATTTGCGTTACGTGCAAGTAAGCCGGCAGCAATTACGTTGCGCGGGTTACTAGTGTTAGTACAACTGGTAATAGCAGCAATAATACAGGCGCCATCTGGCATTAAGCCTTCTTCGTTTTCAACAACGCCAGATATACCTTCTTTTGCTAAATCGCTGGTGGATACACGACGATGTGGGTTTGAAGGCCCAGCAATATTGCGTCCAACACTCGATAAATCAAATTTAAGCACTCGCTCATACTTTGCGGTTTTTAAACTATCGCTCCAAAGGCCAGCCGTTTTAGCGTAGTTTTCTACAAGGGCTATTTGCTCTTCATCACGACCTGTTAAACGCAAATAATCGATTGTTTTATCGTCTATATAAAACATGGCTGCAGTGGCACCAAATTCTGGTGTCATGTTTGAAATAGTTGCTCTGTCGCCAAGGGTGAGTGCATCAGCACCTTCACCGTAAAATTCTAAATAGGTCGAAACCACACGCTGAGCGCGTAAAAATTCGGTAATAGCCAGCACTATATCGGTTGCGGTAATGCCTGGCTGACGAGTACCTGTAAGCTCAACTCCTACTATATCAGGCAGGCGCATGTACGAGGCACGGCCAAGCATTACGCTTTCGGCTTCAAGCCCGCCTACGCCTACGGCAATTACGCCAAGTGCATCAACATGCGGGGTGTGGCTGTCGGTACCAACTAAGGTATCGGGGAATGCAATGCCATCGCGGTTTTGAATAACAGGCGACATTTTTTCAAGGTTAATTTGATGCATAATGCCGTTACCAGGCGGAATAACATCAATATTTTTAAAAGCGGTTTTAGTCCAGTTTATAAAATGAAAACGGTCGTCGTTGCGTCTATCTTCTATTGCACGGTTTTTTTCAAACGCTTCAGGGTCAAAGCCTGCATGCTCAACCGCTAATGAGTGATCAACAATTAGCTGTGTAGGGACAACCGGATTCACTTTTGCTGGATCACCACCTTTTGCAGCTATTGCGTCGCGCAGGCCTGCTAAATCAACTAATGCAGTTTGGCCTAAAATATCGTGGCACACCACGCGCGCCGGATACCACGGAAAGTCTAAATCTTGCTTACGCTCAATAAGCTGATTAAGCGCATCAGTTAGCATATCAGGCTCACAGCGGCGCACTAAGTTTTCGGCAAGTACGCGTGATGTGTAAGGCAATGTGGCATAAGCACCAGGCTTTATTGCATCAACGGCTTCTTGCGTATCGTAGTAATCCACATTTGAGCCGGGCAATGGTTTTCGGTATTGGGTGTTATTAATTATGGTCATAATATCTGTTCGCTAATAGGTGACGGGAGATAAAAGGCAAGAGGTGAGCGTATTGCTCACCCTATACCAATCCGCTTAATTAAGTATTGTTACGGATTGGTATTATGTGTAACTAATTAGCCTCTTGATTCAATTGGCGTGTAGCTTCGTGCCTCTGGTCCTGTGTAATCGGCACTTGGGCGAATAATACGGTTATTAGCACGTTGCTCTTTAACATGTGCAGTCCAGCCTGTAACACGGCTCATAACAAATATTGGCGTAAACAATTTGGTTGGAATATCCATAAAGTGATACGCCGATGCATGGAAAAAATCAGCATTACAAAACAGTTTTTTCTCGCGCCACATAACTTCTTCACACCTAACCGACACAGGGTAAAGCACATCATCGCCCACCTCAGCCGCTAGTTTTTCAGAGAACTTTTTAATAATAACGTTACGTGGGTCTGACTCACGGTAAATAGCGTGTCCAAAGCCCATTATTTTATCTTTGCGCTCTAGCATACCCATGATTTCTTGCTCAGCGTGATCTGCACTTGTAAAACCCTGAATCATATCCATAGCGGCTTCGTTTGCACCACCATGCAGTGGCCCACGTAGCGTACCAATAGCGCCCGTTACGCAAGAATGAATATCAGAAAGCGTTGATGCACACACTCGCCCAGTAAATGTAGAGGCATTAAATTCATGCTCTGCGTATAAAATTAGCGACACATTCATTACTTGCGCAAAAAGCTCGCTCGGTGCTTTGTCGTGTAATAGAGTTAAAAAGTGCGCGCCCACTGAGTCGTCATCAGTTTGTGTTTCAATGCGTACGCCATCGTGAGTAAATCGGTACCAGTAACAAATAATACTTGGGAAGAGCGCAACCATGCGGTCAATCGCATCGTTTGCTTGGCTAAAATCAAGTTCCATTTCTAGGTTACCCAGCATTGAGCAACCGGTACGCATAACATCCATTGGATGCGCGTCTTTAGGAATATTTTCAAGCACGGTTTTTAGTGCATCTGGCAGGCCGCGTAAGCTTTTTAATTTAGCTTTATACTCGGCTAGTTCATTGGCTGTTGGTAGCTCCCCGCGTGAAAGTAAAAAAGACACTTCTTCAAACTGTGCTTTTTCGGCAAGTTCGCTAATATCGTACCCACAATACGTTAAACCTGAGCCTGTTTGCCCTACTGTACATAATGCGGTTTGCCCTGCAACTTGCCCGCGTAAACCTGCTCCGCCTAATGCTTTATCTACCATGATCTTCTCCTATCTAAATTTGTGTGTGTTATCTATTTTAATAGTTATTATTTGTCAGATTTTGATGAAAAAAGGTTATCGAGTGTGTTTTCGTATGTGTGGTAATCTAAAAATTCGTAAAGCTCAGCGCGTGTTTGCATGTTCTCAATTTCGCTTTGCTGCGAGCCTTCATTTAAAATGGCAGAGTACACATTAAGCGCGGCTTTATTCATTGCCCTAAAGGCACTAAGTGGATAAAGCACCATTTCAACACCTACCTCACTTAACTGCTCTTTGGTGTAAATAGGCGTTTGGCCAAACTCTGTAATATTAGCTAAAATTGGTACATTAATCGCCTTTGCAAATGCTTGGTAATCGGCAAGGTCGTGCACGGCTTCTGCAAAAATAGCGTCAGCGCCCGCTTCTACACAGGCAGCTGCGCGGTCAATCGCGGCGCTTAAACCTTCTTTTTGAAACGCATCGGTACGCGCCATAATGTAAAAATCACTATCGGTTTTTGCATCAACCGCGGCTTTAATACGGTCAACCATTTCACCTTGGCTTACAATTTCTTTATTAGGACGATGACCGCAACGCTTTTGCGCTACTTGGTCTTCAATATGAAAACCCGCCGCACCGGCTTTGGTCATTTCTTTAACGGTACGCGCAATATTAAACGCCCCGCCCCAGCCTGTATCAGCATCTACCAATAGTGGCAAATCGCTGGCACCGGTAATACGGCGAATATCTTCAAGTACATTATCAAGGCTGGTCATGCCTAAATCTGGCATACCGTAAGAGGCATTTGCCACACCGGCACCTGAGAGATAAATAGCTTGGTGGCCCATTTTTTCAGCCATCATGGCTGTGTAGGCATTAATAGTACCCACCACTTGTAATGGGCGGTTATTCGCAATGGCCTGTTTAAATTTCAATCCTGCTGACATTATTTTCTCCTCACTTTGAACGGTTGCTACATGGAGTAACTTATATTTTTAATCTTACATTGTGACTGTTTAACTGTTATTAGCTTTAGCTTTTAGAAGTTTTTGTTTATGACAAATACCAATCTGTATGTGTATGAGGTCTATTTAACGCTAAGAAAATCGTTCTGTAACTAGGCAATAATTTTTATGTTTAGTGGTTCTAAATAAAAAATTCTTAACGACGTTATAGAGCGATTTAATCAGTTAAATTGTTCGAATACTCATATTGATTGGTATACATCAAATTTGGTTTGAATATTTGCTTGCGATGCACTGATGTGTCGTTTCATCAGCATTTCGGCAAGTTCACCATCGTGGTTTTCTATCGCGTTAATAATGGCTAAATGCTCGTCAAACGCTTTTGATACGCGCGGACCGACCATGCCCATTTGTACACGATACATACGTATTAATTGGTAAAGCTCGTTACATAACAAATGGATTAAATGAGCGTTTTTACTGCCTTTAATAATGCGATAGTGAAAGTCTAAATCGCCCGCTTCTTGATAATACGACTCGCCCTCTTTAACGCGTTGCGTTTGCAAATGTTGGTTAAGTAATTGCTTTAAGCCTTTAACTTCGTCAGCTGCCATATTGTCGGCAGCAAGCCTACATGCCAACCCTTCAAGCGAGCTGCGTACTTGGTATACTTCAATTAAACGCTCTGCGGTTAGCGCCACTACTCGGCAACCTACATTGGCTTTACGCTCCACTAAGTAACAGCTTTCTAAGCGATTAAGCGCCTCTCTAAGCGTCGCACGGCTTACACCGTAGCGCTTTGCAAGCTCAGGCTCCGATATTTTGCTGCCCTGCTGTATGCTGCCTTCTACTATTTCACGGCGCATATCAACAAACACTTGATCAGATGCTGTAGTAATAGGTGTATCGTTTAAAAAAGGTTGCGTCATGGCTTTATAAATAAATTGTCGACAATTGATGAGTTAACTATGTGCTTAATAAAAAAACATGTCAACCCCACCTAAGGTGAAAATGAGTAAAAAACACACTCATTGTCGACACTGTTAATCTAAAGTCGTATAAAATTGCTTTAAAATTAAACTAAAAACACAATATGCCGACACACCAACAAATTATAAAGCCGCTATTTAACACTGAAATAGTGCGTTAAAAGTGCTAATATCGCGCTTTATTTTTTAATGTACGAGCCAACGCGTGAACGCCAACACTTTTATTCCTGAGCATTTTATTGACGACGTAAAAACCTATTTACCTGCGCACCTCAATTTAGACGACTTTATAAACGCGTGCCGTCGCCCTCTCAGAAAATCTATTCGTGTAAATACATTAAAAATTAGCGTTGCTGAATTTAAACACCGTGCAGAGCAAAAAAACTGGCAACTTACACCCATACCTTGGTGCAATGAAGGTTTTTGGCTAGAACGCCCAAGCGATGAAGAACAAAACTTAGCATTAGGCAATACCGACTTACATTTAAGCGGCGCCATGTACGTGCAAGAGGCAAGCTCAATGCTGCCGCCTATGGCACTAAAACAAAGTATTGAAAACTCAGATTTACAAGATAATTACGTACTTGATATGGCATCAGCGCCTGGCTCTAAAACTTCGCAACTTGCCGCAATAATGAATAATCAAGGCGTACTTGTTGCCAACGAGCTTTCGTCATCACGCTTAAAAGTACTTAGCGCTACGCTTAAACGTATGGGCGTTGGTAACTGTGCGCTTTCGCACTTTGATGGCATAATATTTGGTAACTATATGTTTGAATGCTTTGATAGCATTTTGCTCGATGCGCCCTGCTCTGGTGAAGGTACCGTACGTAAAGACGCCGATGCACTTAAAAACTGGTCAATAGAATCAAATATAGAAATTGCTCAAGTTCAAAAAGATTTAATCAAAAGCGCTTTTTACGCATTAAAACCAGGCGGTACACTGGTGTATTCAACCTGTACGCTTACCCCGCTCGAAAACCAACAAGTATGCAACTACCTACTGAATGAATTTGGCGACTATATTGAGCCGCAATCGCTAAGTGACTTATTTGAAGGGGCAGAAAAAGCAACAACCGCCGAGGGCTATTTACATGTGTGGCCGCAAACATTCGACAGTGAAGGCTTTTTTATCGCTAAGTTTAAAAAACTCGCAAGCTGCAATAATCCAACCCAAAGCGTTAAAAAAGGTGCGTTTCCGTTTAACGACTTTGATAAAAAACAAACCACTTCTTTTATGAGCGAGCTTAAAAAACAGTTTGGCTTAAAAGCGCTGCCAGGTAAGTTAATGCAGCGCGATAAAGAACTGTGGTTATTCCCTGATGGGTTTGAAGCCGTTCAAAACAAAATAAAATACGCACGTTTAGGTATTCAACTAGGTATTATTCATAAAAATGGCGTAAGGCTTACTCACGAGTTTGCTACCGTGTTTGGGAATGAATGCAAAAGCAACACGTATGCTTTAACAAACGCGCAAGCAAACGACTACTTTAATGGTAAAGATATACGCCTAGAAGACGTTACAAAAGCCACCGGCGAAGTAATATTAACTTTGTGTGGCTGCCCTATTGGGCTGGGTAAATGGCAAAAAAATAAAATAAAAAACTCTTTGCCTCGCGATCTTGTGCAAAATACCCAGTTAATAAGCTGGGCATAAATCACTCAACACAAAGGGTAACCTGTGCACAATATTATTAAGTCTTTGTTATCATTTGCGGTTAATAAACAAACAAAATTTAGAGTTTTGCAAATTAGTTAACTACACTTACAGGTACTTTCTTCTTCTCCCTAAGAATTGCGAAAGTGTATTTAGTTAGCGCAAGGCTCAACTAAGAGCCATTTGTAGCCCAGAGCTTATACAATGGCTCTGGGTGTTTTACTGCTCTTCTAAATCAAACTCGGTGGTGTGGCCGTCGCCGTGGATTAGTTGATAACGCGCTAAATCTCCTTGCTCCAGTGTAATTAAGCTAATGGCAGAGTCGCTTACTAGGTACTTTTGGCCTTCACCTTTGGTTTGGTGTTTATCTACTTCCATGTGCCAACGTTTGGTGAAAAAGTTAAGCGGGCTTTTGGGGCCGTATAATATTGAGTCGAGCTTATCGAGTACATTAATTAGCTTACGCGGAAATTCATTTTTAATACCACTGGCGGTGAGCTGCCATATTCTATTTGGGTGATCGCCAAAGCGCTTTTGCACCGAAAAACAAAAAGAATAATGCACATCGCCCGATAAAATAAGCGTTTCATTGGGTGTGTCTGTACGCCTAAAGGTATCAAGCAGTTTTTTGGCCGAGCCTTCGTGTGCCATCCAGTTTTCTACATCAACCATAAGCGGCTGGCCGCACATATTAAACGCCGCCTGTATTGCTTCTATTGATTTAACGCCAAACACAGGCGCTGGCGATACAATAATTACTTTGCTGTGGCTCAGCAGGCTTTCTTCAAGCTCTGTTAAGCGCTCCCAATCAAGTAAGCCTGAGGGTTCATTAAAGTTACTTTCGTTACGCCAGCGGTGCGTGCGGGTATCAAGCACAACTACTTTAGGCGTGGTGGTAAGCTCATAATGCCAATAGTTAAATTCGTTCAGAGGCTTATCAAAGGCTTTAAACTGCCAAATATTATTGGCGCTACGGCTTTGTTTAAAATCATTTATAAGCGCGCCGGTTTTATGTAGCGCATCATTACCGAGCCCTTGAAATAGCCAATAGCTTATTAGCCCATTATTAATGATGCGTTTACTACTTGGGTTTTGATTTATAGCTTGCTCCCACCCTGCTGTTAAGTTCCAATCATCGGTAACATCATGATCGTCAAACATCATCAAGGTAGATACATTAGCAAATAAACGCCCTACGCTATTTAAGCCTTTTGCGTAGTCAATTAACGCCTTTTTTTCTGCGTTAAAAATGGTGTTATTTTTTTCATTGCCTTGTGTGTAATGGCTATTTTTAATATCAACGCATTGCCACGCGGCGGCACTAAAGTTAAGTAAATACAGCGCTATAAATTCTTCAAAGTGAATTAAATGATTATGCGCTTTTACGCTAGAAAAATGCGGCTCGTCTTTTTTTAGCCAGTACCCAACGCCCAGTTTTGAACGTTTTTGCCATGGTGTTTTAGGTAAGTAATGATGGCGGTTAAAAAGCTGCTCATTTATATCTGCTGGTAAATTGAGCTCAAGCGGTTGCTCTTTATAAATACCTAATGCATCTATTAGCTGATGAATAGCCAGTAGCATAGGGCCGGCTACATCATCGGCGTAAACTTGGTCTCCGCTAAGGAGTAAAAGCTGTGCGCCCTGCAGTTTATTACTCCGCTGGGTGTTTTGCCATTCACTTGCTGATACTAAGCTGTCTTTTGCGGGGTGATGGGCGTTGCGACACGAGCCATGTAAAATATGCGTAAGCTTGTTGGCAATTGCAAACGAAGGCGCCGTCTGCCCTTTAAAGCACCAAGGTGTTAAGTCAATTTTTTGCTCGTTAATATACAGGGTATAAGCTAATAATGTGTCGAGCGGAAACTGGCTATCAACGGGTTTTATAATTATAAAATGCAGGTAAAGGTGTTTACCTAATGCAATGCTTTGCTGCTCGCTGTAGCTTTGTTGGTTTTCAAGTGTGATTTGGCAATTGCCAGGGCGTGAAGTAGCAAACTGTATACATATACCACTTTGCTCAGCTCGGCGCACCATAGGCCCCATTAATAAAAGTGGGAGTTGCGCCGATTGAGTAGTCATGTGTTAGCCTTTTGCTGCTAATTTAAAAAGTGAATAAAAGTTATCCGTTGTTGCTTTTGCAAGCTCGTTAAAGCTAATGCCTTTAAGCTCACTAATATAGTAGGCAACATCTTCTACATACGCAGGCTGATTTGTTTTTCCACGGTACGGCACAGGTGCTAAATAAGGCGAGTCTGTTTCGATGAGTAATCTATCGAGTGGGATTTGTTTTACAACTTCTTTAAGCTCTACGGCATTTTTAAAGGTAACAATGCCAGAAATAGAGATATAAAACCCCATATCAATCGCTTTTTTGGCCATATCCCAATCTTCGGTAAAACAATGCAGTACGCCACCGCAGTTTTCTGCTTTGTGCTCACGCATTAAGTTAATGGTATCGGCTCTGGCATCACGGGTATGAATAATCAGTGGCTTTTGTAGTTCGTTTGCTACTTCAATATGGCCAACAAAACTGGCTTGTTGTACTGCGTGCGTGTCTTTCGAATAATAGTAATCTAGGCCTGTTTCGCCAATCGCGACTACTTTTTCATGCGATGCTAAATCAATGAGTTGCTGTTTATTAAGGGCATCTTTTTGATCAAGCGGATGCACGCCACACGATGCCGATACATCGTCGTAATGTTTAATTTTTTCAAGCATACTTGGGAATTGATCAAGCGTTACACTTACACATAAAAAGTGCTCTACTTGCTTTGCGCGGGCGTTGTCGAGTACTTGATCTAGGTTTAAATCTAATTTGTCAAAATCAAGACGATCTAAATGGCAATGAGAATCTACAATCACTATACGGCCTGTATGGTTTTGGGTGTTAAATTATACTAACCTGCAAAAATACTTAGTTATACCAATTTGCAATAATACCTAATCATTTTGCGGAGCTAAACGTGTGTGTCGCTGCCTGCGTTAAACAATGCTTATTTACGACTGCATGGATGCAGAGCAATGCAGGAGCAATTGCCGAGCACAACTAAATAGCGAATTCTTTACCTAGCTATCAACTCGTTTTTCCAGCCTCAAAGTAAATCACTTAAGTAAGCGAATGGGTATTAAACAAATTGGAATAAACAAGTTAGTATTGCAAGTTAACGAGGGTTAAGCGCTCGCTAACCGGCTGCTTTATGCATATTACTATTAAGCAAATGCGTTTAAAACTACATTGTATATGTAGGATTACCAGAGTTTAACATAGTGCCTAATAGCTTTTCGATTTTAGCGTTTAAATTTGTTTTATCATCTAAAAAACTAATACCTATACCTGGTGGATTAGAGCTTTGTGCGCCTTGTGGTGTGATCCAGGCAACTTTACCCGTTACCACGTCATCTTCTAGCGCATCAGGTAAAGTCACTCTAAGCGCTAAAGAGTAGCCGATTTCGTAACGCATATTGGTACGTACAAATAGGCCGCCCTTTTTTAAATAAGGCATGTAGCAGCGATAAAGTTCGTCAAGGTTATCTACATCAACTAAAAGCTCTTGCATATGTATTCCTATTTAATGTTACGCAGGGCATGCGCTAAACGCGACACTGCTAGAGGTAAATTTAGCCCGAGTACCTCTGTGCTATTTTGTAAAAATTCATTCAACGCTTGCTGAGCACTTTGGTACGCGTCAAAGCTTAAACCCATTATAAGCTGCTGTTTTAATTGCTCGCTTAAAAATAATGTAAAAATGCGTATTAGCTCAGGTTGTTTGTTTATAATATTTACAAGCGGACTAAAATTATGGCTTTGTTTAAACTCAGTTGCAAATTTATATAAAGTATCAATGTGTTGCAGCTGCTCTTGCGCTTGCCACTGTTTAATTAAAAGTGGTTGCGTATAAAACAAAGGCAGCCACACATAGTCACTAATATTTAAATCGGCTAACCAGGTTTTAGCCGCTTCTGGGTTTGCGACTTTTATGTCTGTTTTAGCACAGCGGCTTAAAATGGTGGCAGGTAACTGCGCAGTGTGGCTTGTGGTTAAAATTAAAAAACGGCTATTACTGGGCTCTTCTAAGGTTTTTAATAACGCGTTTGCTGCTGCCGTGGTCATTTTTTCGCAGTTTTCAATAATAGCCACTTTATTGCCATTTTGTGCAGCAGAGTGGTTCATAAAATCGCTTATCGCACGAATATCGTCAACACCAATGCTTTGCCCTTCAACTTGCGTTAGCCGTTTATCAGGGTGGTTACCCGCAAGTGTTAATGAGCAACTTTTACACTGGCCGCACGGGGCTAACTTGCTACCTTCGTTTTGCATGTGGGTATTAATATTTTGACATAATAAGCTATTAGCTAATTGCTCGCTTAGCTCAAACTTACCAACGCCTTTTGGCCCGCATAACAACTGCGCATGGTGAAAACGCCGCGCTTTATAACTTTGCGCAAGCTGTTGCTCTACGTTATTAAGCCATGGCAATGCCATGTTATTTTAACCCTTCAAAAAAGGTGCGTAGTACATTGGTTATATCGCGGTGTACTTTATCAATACTTTGGTTGGCATCTACGGTTTTTATTGAGCTATCGTCATTTGCCAGCTCAACATAACGCATGCGCGTGCGCTGAAAAAACTCAATGGCTTCTTGCTCAATTCTATCAAGCTCTCCACGCCCTTTAGCACGCTCAAGGCCTATTACGGGGTCTATGTCTAGGTATATGGTTAAATCAGGTTTTAACCCTTTTAATACCATAGACGACAAAGACGATAACGTATTAGCGCTAATCCCGCGCCCACCACCTTGATACGCTTGAGATGATAAATCGTGGCGATCTGCTAATACCCACTGCCCTTTATCAAGCGCCGGGTTAATTACATTATGCATAAGCTGCGAGCGAGCTGCGTACATAATAAGTAGTTCGGTTTCAAAGGCTATGTCTTCTTCATGTTCGGCTTTTACTAAAGTACGTAAAGACTCGGCAAGCGGTGTCCCACCTGGCTCGCGTACGTTAATAAAGTCTATTTGTTTTTTATTTAAAAAGTCTTGGCATAACGAAATAGCCGTTGATTTACCTGCGCCTTCAAGGCCTTCAATAACAATAAATTTTGGTTTCATATAAAGTTTAATTCGTTTTATTTAATATATACGTTTTAACTGCCGCGTTGTGTTGCTTTAACGTGGTTGAAAATTGATGACTGCCATCGCCCTTCGCCACAAAATAAACATACTGTGTTTTAGGCGGATTAAGCGCTGCTAAAATAGCCGCTTTTGAGGGCATGGCAATGGGTGTTGGCGGCAGCCCTTTAATGCGATACGTATTATAGGGTGTGTAATCGCGTAAATCTTTTCGTTTAATGTCACCATCAAAACTCTCTCCTAGGCCATATATTACGGTGGGATCGGTTTGTAGGCGCATATTTGCGTTTAATCTATTTATAAAAACGGCGGCTATTAACGGGCGCTCACTGGCAAGGCCTGTTTCTTTTTCGATAATAGAGGCCATGATAAGTGCATCATATGCGTTTTTATACGGTAGGTTTTCTGCACGTTGTGGCCATGCTTGCTCAAGTGTTTGCTGCATTTTAACGGCCGCACGTTTTAATAAACTACTGGCAGTATCACCGCTGTGATAATGATACGTATCTGGAAACAACCACCCTTCTAAATGGCCTTTTTCACCTACTATTTGCTGCGCCAGTTGCTCTGTATTTAAGTTATTAGTTAAATGCGGCGCACTACTAATGGCTGCTATCACTTCGCGTAAGTTTTGCCCTTCGATAATAGTAAAGCTAAAACTGATTTGCTCACCGTTGTTTATTTTTTTTATATTATTAATAACGCTTGTATTCGTTAGCTCGTACAAGCCGGCTTTTAAGTCGGTTAGTGTTGGGTCAAGCTTTGCAATTACTTGATAGCGCCAGCAGCTTTTTAACCAATTATTAGCTTGCCATTGTTTACATAGCTGGTTAAAGCCCATGCCTTTTTTAACTTCAAACTGGGTAGGCGTTGTTATATTTAGCGGGCTAGTTATTGTTGCTTGTAATTGCTGATACCCTACTAGCGTTGTAACTAAAGCTAACAATAATACCGATAAAATAACTTTTAACACTTAGCCTCCTTGGCTAATAATTCATTTAATAAACACATGCTTTGCTCAACATTAAATGTATGTTGTTCTATACGATTAACGGGCACAGCGCCCATTAAGCTATTACAAATAAATGCAGCACTAGCTTGGGTTAATTCATTTAGGCTTACTTGCTTAAATTCAACCGCTAATTTATCACATAACGATTGCAGATAAACCCCTTTAATACCGCATTGCTCAAGGCTTGGCGTATATACCTTATTATCACGAATAGCAAAAATATTAGCTGCCGAGGCTTCAATCACATTGTTTTGATGATCGAGTACTAAAACATCGTCACATTGCTGTTTTGCCATGGCGTTTTTAATCAGCACTTGTTCTAGTCGGTTAAGTGTTTTTAAACCAGCTAATAAAGGTTGGGCTGCTAATTTTATTGGGCTTAGGGCTAAACTCACCCCTGTTTTTGCTAATGCTGGGTAGCTTTGAGGAAACTCTAACACGGTAATTAAAATGGTTAAATGGGTGTGTTGCGGCAATCCATAGCCCCGCCCACCTTCTCCGCGGGTGATCACTATTTTAAGCACATTTAATTGGCAGCCAGTAATCGCCTTTGCAATATGTTGCTCAAGCTCAGTAAAGTTAATTGCAGGAAACGCTAAGCGTTCTGCGCATTCTACCAAACGTGCTTTATGGTACTGCCAATGCTCTACCTGCCCTGCAATTACTTTGGCTGTGGTAAAAAAACCATCACCGTAGTTAAGGCCTCTATCGCGTGTATTAATCGAACTTGTATCATCGGTTGTTATTATTGTTTGCATATTGAATGGCTTGCATAAAAAAAGCCCAGTTAAACAACTGAGCTCTTATAATGTGGTTCGTTGTTAAAAAGGATTATACCTTTTTAAATAGCAACGAGCCATTAGTCCCACCAAAACCGAATGAGTTACACAATGCAAAGTCAAGTTTTGCATCACGTGCAGTGTGGGCTATGTAATCTAAGTCACAGCCTTCATCTGGGTTGTCTAGGTTAATGGTGGGCGATACTTTTTGATCGGCCAGCGATAAAATAGAAATAATAGACTCTACAGAACCCGCAGCACCTAATAGGTGTCCCATCATCGATTTAGACGAGCCTACCATTACATCTTGCGCTGCACTGCCAAAAATAGTTTTAACAGCTTGCGTTTCGGCTTTGTCGCCTGCATTAGTAGATGTACCGTGTGCGTTAATGTAACCAACTTGGTCTGTATTTACTTGTGCATCGTTTAATGCATTTTGCATAGCAAGTGCCGCACCTGCACCGTCTTCCGGTGGCGAGGTCATGTGATACGCATCACCGCTCATACCAAAGCCAACAAGCTCAGCATAAATTTTAGCGCCACGGGCTTTAGCGTGTTCATACTCTTCTACTACAACAACCCCTGCACCATCAGATAGTACAAAACCATCGCGGTCTTTGTCCCACGGACGCGACGCAGCTTGCGGGTCGTCGTTACGGGTAGAAAGCGCACGTGCAGCATTAAAACCACCCATACCAATAGGTGTACAGGCTTTTTCTGCGCCACCGGCAACCATCGCATCGGCATCGCCGTAAGCAATCATACGCGCTGCATGGCCAATATTGTGCAGGCCTGTAGTACACGCCGTCACAATAGAAATATTAGGACCACGTAAACCATGCATCATTGATAAATGGCCCGAGATCATATTAATAATGGTTGATGGCACATAAAATGGAGAAAGCTTACGTGGGCCACTGTTAAGTAGCTTTATGTGGTTTTCTTCAATTAGGGTCAATCCACCAATGCCTGAGCCTACAGCAACACCAATACGTGTTGCGTTTTGTTCAGTAACTTCAAGGCCTGAGTCTTGAAAGGCTTGAACACCCGCTGCAATGCCGTACTGAATAAATAAGTCCATTTTTTTAGTATCTTTCGCCGACATGTATGCAGTTGCATCAAAGTCATTTATGAGTCCAGCGAATTTAGTACCAAATTTTGATGTATCAAAGTGGGTTATATTTTGTATACCACTTTTACCATCTAATAAGCCTTGCCAGGTAGATTGCACATCATTACCTAGCGGCGTCAACATTCCTAAGCCAGTTACGACGACTCGACGTTTAGCCACGGTTTGCCTCCAATAAGGGATATTTAAACCAATTGATTAAAATAGTATTACTTTAGTAAGCCGTTTAACTCACTAAGTTTAAATCTATTGGCATTACAAAGGGAATTCATACCCAAGCGACCTCAAAGTGCGAGTCTCAAATTCAACTAAAGATGTGCTATTACAAATGAATGCAGTAGAGAGTAAAAGCAGGTGAATTTGAATCATGAACTTTGAGGTGGTTTGGATATATAGATTAAAGGCAGCGAATGCTGCCTTTAATATGCGATTAATTACTCAGCGTGAGCTGATACGTAATCGATTGCAGATTGTACTGTAGTGATCTTTTCAGCTTCTTCATCTGGGATCTCAGTATCAAACTCTTCTTCAAGAGCCATAACTAGTTCAACAGTATCAAGAGAATCTGCACCTAGGTCGTCTACGAAAGAAGCTTCGTTTTTAACTTCTTCTTCTTTAACACCTAGCTGTTCGATGATAATTTTTTTTACGCGTTCTTGGATATCGCTCATTCTTCTTTCCTTTATTAAAAACGCCAATGCGTTATTTTCAGATTGCGGCGTAGTTTACGCCGCATAATTCTCTGATTCAATGATTTGACCATAAATAATTGTCTGGTCAAACCTCTGAGTGTTTGTTTTGTCTTTTATCGCTTATTTTCACAGCGATTTCAAGTATGTTTAAAGCAAGATCATAAAAATTTCAATGTTTTTGAGGTCACTTACTTAAGTTATTTTTAGCATTTACTTTTAACAATGGCGGTTAAACCATGTACATCGCGCCATTTACATGCAAAGTCTCGCCAGATACATACGCAGCCGCGTCAGATGCTAAATAACACACTGCCGCTGCTATTTCATCAGGCTGACCTAATCGACCTGCTGGTACATTAGCAAGGGTGGCCGCTTTTTGATCTTCTGTTAGCTCATCGGTCATATCAGTTTGAATAAAACCAGGGGCTACTACATTTACTGTTATGCCGCGTGATGCAACTTCGCGTGCAAGCGATTTAGAAAAGCCAATAACACCCGCTTTAGCCGCCGCGTAGTTAGCTTGCCCTGCATTACCCATAGTGCCCACAACTGAGCCAATATTAATAATACGGCCGTTCTTTTTCTTCATCATTGGGCGTAATACCGCTTTAGATAAACGGAAGATAGAGCTTAAGTTAGTGTCGATAATATCGTCCCACTCACCGTCTTTCATACGCATTAATAAATTATCACGGGTAATACCTGCGTTATTTACAAGTACGTCAACATCGCCTAAGTCGGCTTTTATTGCTGCTAATGTAGCCTCAATCGATGCAGGATCGGTTACGTTTAAAGCATAACCCTTACCGTTATCACCTAAGTAATCGCTAATTTTAGCCGCGCCTGACTCACTCGTAGCAGTACCTGCTACTTTTGCGCCTTGGGCTACTAAAGTGTTTGCAATTGCTTTACCAATACCACGGCTTGCGCCAGTAATTAGGACAACTTTGCCCTCTAATGAAAATAAATTAGTCATTTTATATTCTCTTATTTTGCAGCGTCGATAGCAGCAGCGTCATTTACTGAGCCACATACCATTGCTTTATCAATTCGTTTTGCAAGGCCAGTTAATACTTTACCTGGGCCAAATTCGTAGCTTTGCGTAATACCTTGAGCAACTAAAGCCTGTACTGTTTCTGTCCAACGAACTGGGCTGTATAGTTGACGTACCAATGCATCTTTAATTGCATCAGCCGAGCTTTGTGCTTTTACATCAACATTATTAATTACATCACACTTAGGTGTATTAAATGTTAAAGCGGCTAAATCGTTGGCAAGTTTTTCAGCCGCTGGTTTCATTAGTTCACAATGTGAAGGCACGCTCACACTCAGTGGTAAGGCACGTTTTGCGCCGGCATCTTTACACGCTTGTGAAGCTCTATCAACAGCAGCTTTATGCCCTGCAATAACCACTTGCCCTGGTGAGTTATAATTTACCGGTGAAACAACTTCGCCTTGTGCAGACTCTTCACATGCTGTTTTTATTTGCTCATCGCCTAAACCAATAATGGCAGCCATAGAGCCTACGCCCGCAGGCACAGCTTCTTGCATGTATAAGCCACGGTTTTCAACAAGTTTTACCGCTTCACCTAGGCTAATAACCTCACTACATACTAATGCAGAGTATTCACCTAAGCTGTGACCAGCCATGACCACATCCACATCTGGGTTTGCAGCTAACCAGTGGCGGTAAATTGCCACGCTTGCTGTTAATAAAGCAGGTTGAGTGCGGTGAGTTTGATTAAGTTCTTCTTCTGGGCCATTTAGTACAAGCGCTGCTAAATCGTAGCCAAGTGCGCTTGACGCTTCGCTAAAGGTTGCTTTTACAATGTCAGAGCTCTCTAGTAGCTCGCTTAACATGCCAACGCTTTGTGAGCCCTGACCAGGAAATAGAAGTGCAATTTTTTGTGCCATACTTTGCTCTTTTTAATTAAACAAAAATTTAGTGTAACTACGGCACCTAAACGTTATTCGGCCGCCGAGTTTTTAGAATGTGTTTTTTCGAAAATAGCGGCTATTTTATCTGGAAGTTGACGTTCAACCTCTTTTACCGCTTCATCGATTGCAGCTTGAAATGCTTTTGCTGATGCATTTCCATGGCTTTTAACGACAATACCGCGCAATCCTACCAGAGAAGCACCGTTATACTGGTCGGGGTTCACCCGATTATAGAGTTTTTTTATGATAGGACTTAAAATAAACGCCATGCATTTGTAAATTAAGTGCTTTTCTAAGGCGCTTGTAAACTTTTTCATGATCAGTTTAGCAATACCTTCGCAGGTTTTTAATGCAACGTTTCCGACAAACCCTTCACACACAATGACATCGGCTTTCCCCGAAAAAATATCACTGCCTTCACTGTAACCCGTGTAATTAATATAAGGGCTTTGCTGCATAAGCTGCGCTGCTTGCTTTATGCCTTCATGGCCTTTTATGTCTTCAGAGCCAATATTAAGTAAACTCACTTTTGGGTTATCGCAGCCAAGTGCTTGGCCTGCTACTACCGAGCCCATAATGCCAAATTGATAAAGTATTTCTGAATCACAATGCACATTAGCGCCTAAATCAAGCAGATAAACTGGATTTTTTCGCTCTGTAGGAACGGCCGATATTAATGCGGGGCGTTTAACGCCAGGCAGCATTTTTAATACGTAATGAGCCATAAAAAATAAAGCGCCGGTGTTACCCGAGCTTACACAGGCTTGTGCTTCACCCGATTTAACTAAATCAAGGGCGACACGCATAGAGGAGTCTTTTTTAGAACGCACAGCTAAAGCGGGTTCGCAGGCATTAGTGACAACTTCGCTGCAATGGCGAATAATTAAACGTGGGTGTGAAAGCGAATCGAGGGATTCTAATTGATTAGTAATTACTTGCTCGTTGCCACATAAAATGAGTGTTAAATTGGCATGAGCATTTACTGCGCAAACGGCAGCGGGGATAGATGAACGGGGGCCATAATCGCCCCCCATCATATCTAACGCTATGGTTAGATTAGTCAGCATAAAGCAATCTCTTAGTTAGAAATTACTTGAACGCCTTTGTAGTAACCGTCAGCAGTTACATGGTGACGACGATGAGTCTCACCTGAAGTTTGGTCAACTGTTAAAGTTGGACCGTTGATCGCATCGTGTGAACGGCGCATGCCGCGTCTTGCACGAGACTTTTTGCTTTTTTGTACAGCCATTAGTCTTCTCCTAAGAATCTTTCTTAAGTTGTTTCAAAATATCAAATGGATTTGGTTTATCATCTTCCGCCTTTAGTACACCAAAGCTAGCAGGCTTTGATGAGTAATTGCACGAAGCTTCGTTGTGTGTAGGCACTAATGGCACTGCTAAAATTAGCTCGTCTTCGATTAACTCAAACACGTTAATTTCACCGTTTTCATCAAGCGCTACTTCATCGTAGACTTCAGGAAGATCATCTGACTCAGCATCCAAACCAACAGGCGAATACATAAAGTCTTGATCCAAATCCAACCCTAAATCATCATTACAACGCTGACAAGTTACAGTTACGTGTGTAGACAAATTGCCAGTAATCACAACTAAACCTTGCTCATCGGTTTTGCACTGAATTTTTACCGCTATTTCACCTACTTCTTCCTGTACAACACCTCGTAAACGAGCAAGTTTTTCAAGCGGTACAATACCATCGTAAGTTAAACGGTGTTGCGCTGCTTTCCCAGGATGAAGAGTGATGGGAATTTTTACCTTTTGCATAGGGGCTGCATCATATAGATAGTTAATTGGTTAGTCAAAGCAAAAAAGCATTTTTACATGGTTTTTCACGTGTTTTCATTACGGATCTGATTTATCCTAACTCAAACTAATTTTAATTAGGATAATAATTTATGAAGCACCCGCTTATATTAGCGTCAAGCTCGCCATTTAGGCAGTCTTTATTGCAAAAATTTAATCTGCCATTTAGTACTTTTTCGCCTGATATTGACGAAACCGCCATACCAAACGAACCCCCTGAGCAACTTGTTAAGCGCCTAAGCGAGCGCAAAGCGCGTGCCGCTTGCGATCATTTTGTTAAAGGCCTTGCAATCGGCTCCGACCAAGTGGCCGTATTTGATGGGCAAATACTTGGTAAACCTCATAATAAAGAAAACGCCATAAAGCAGCTTTCTTTGTTTAGCGGCCAAACTGTCACGTTTTTAACAGGCCTGTGTGTTTACGATATTGCTAGCGATAAAGCAAAAACGTTAATAGAGCCTTTTGAGGTAGTATTTAGAGCACTCACCAAAGAGCAAATAGAAGCCTACTGCGATGCAGAGCAGCCATATAACTGTGCTGGGAGCTTTAAAAGTGAAGGATTAGGGATTTGCTTATTTGAAAAATTAAACGGAGACGATCCTAATAGCTTAATAGGCTTGCCTCTTATTAAACTCAGCCAGCTATTGGCTGAGTTTAATCTCGACATACTCGCCGCTCAACCTTAGCCAAGTAGTATGCGTTGCAGCTGCTGGTAATTATCAACGGTTGCAACGGGGCTAAACTCACTTAGCTGCGCTGCACTGTGTACGCCCATGGTAACGCCAATTCTATCTATGTTGGCTGCCTGTGCCATGGCCATATCTATTTTGGTATCCCCAATCATGAGTGCTTCGTCGGCATTTATTGCTAATTCAGCTAATAGTTGTTCAAGCATATCGGGAGAAGGTTTAGAGCGTGCTTCATCACTTGTGCGCGTGGCACTAAAGTAATGCCCTAACTGAGTTTGCTCTAATAAACGCATTAAACCATCACGCCCTTTACCTGTGGCAATCGCTAAAATAACCCCTTGTGCTTTTAACGCACTTAGTACATTTTCTACATTATCAAATACAGGAGTGGCAGTCGTATCAACACGGTATTGCTGTTTATAGCCGTTAATTAATGCGGGATGGTGCGCTACGTCCTCAGGAAATAGCACCTCAATAGCAAGTTCAAGCGACATACCAATAATATTTTTAATTGCAGTGTCGCTCGGCGGCTCAATATTAAGCGCCAGCGCACTGTGACGAATACAATTAACAATTTTGCTAATTGAGTCCATTACAGTGCCATCCCAATCAAAAATAACCAGTTTATATTTTTTTAATACAGCGGTGGTCATTACGCTTTAGCATCTCTTAATTTTAAAATACAACTTTTAAGTGCGTTATCAAGCGGTGCCTCTACACGCATGGTAGTTTCGTTTTTAGGGTGATAAAAGCTTAAATCGTGGGCGTGTAAAAATAAGCGGTTTAAGCCTATTTTGCGCATTGATACATCAAACCCTTGGTCGCCGTATTTATCATCGCATGCAATAGGGTGGCCTTTACACTGTGTATGAACACGAATTTGGTGAGTACGTCCAGTCACAGGTGAGGCTTGCACTAACGAGCACTCGTTAAAACGCTCAAGTACTCTAAAGCGAGTATGTGAAGGTTTACCTTCGTTATTATCTACACGCACCACGCGCTCGCCCGACTTGAGGGTGTTTTTACGCAGCCCTTCAGTTACATTTTTAACCGACGAATCCCACTGCCCTGTTACCAACGCCCAGTAATTTTTTTCCATTGTTTTTTCACGCAGCTGCTCATGCAATGCGGTAAGTACCGAGCGACGCTTTGAAATTAATAAACACCCCGATGTGTCTCTATCAAGCCTATGTACTAGCTCTAAACTGCGCTCATCTGGGCGTAATACGCGTAGTGCTTCTATTAAACCGTAGCTTAAGCCACTGCCGCCATGTACAGCCATACCCGAGGGCTTATTAATTACAATAAGGTATTTGTCTTCAAAGAGTATTGCGTCTTCTAATTGCTTTACTTTATCGAGCTTTTTAGGCACAAACTCTTCGCGCTCTGCTACTTTAATTGGCGGAATACGCACTACATCATCAAGCTGTAATTTGTAAACGGGCTTAATACGCTTTTTATTAACGCGTACCTCGCCTTTGCGTAAAATTTTATAAACAGCGCTTTTAGGCACCCCTTTTAAATGGGTAATAAGAAAGTTATCAATACGCTGACCTAAATGGTCTTCGTTGATTGTGACAAAAGTTACTTGTAAGCCGGTTTTTTCTGACATTGCCTAATCACTGATTTAAGTAAAATAATTTAGTTGCTAACACGGTTATAATAGTGGGATAATCAGCAGCGCAAATATTTAGTATTTGCAAATAACAACGGTGCTTTTTAACACATTAAAACATTCGTGATGCACATTCTGGGTAGCCGATCATACAGATCCGAGTTAAGTTTTCCAAAGCTTTTATGCCTACTCAGTTAACACGTGCGATCAACTAACAGTAATGCGCGTAATATATTACTGGTTAAGTTTGAACATGAATTTACATTTAATGTAAAAATAAAAGCAATGAACAAATAATTTGTTTGATAGTGACGACGTAAAAACGTTGTTCAGCATTTGCTCACACGTAGTACCGTATAGCAGCTTATTTAGAACTAAAAATCTAGCAAATAAGCGTTTATTAACATTCGGCAGCGAACTTTGCTCGCAAGTACTTAGAAAATACTCATCGTATTTAAGTTACTTAACGAGCCCTACGCGCCTAACATAAACGTACTAAAAAGATTGATATGACAGGCCAACTTCTGGGTAAAACTTGTAAAGAGCGTAAGAGCCGACAGTTTTAGCACCATAAAGAATTTAATAACGTAAGCGTACGTTATTGTTAGCCAGCATTTAAAAAATACTGCATACACATTACAGAGCGTTCCGTTACAGACCCAGTCGTGAGGCTGCACATTCTAAAAAAAGGAACAACTGAACAGGCGAACACGTTTCGTCATGTCAGCGACAAAAAATAAGTAGAGTAACAATATGAAACGTATGCTAATCAATGCAACGCAGCAAGAAGAAATGCGCGTAGCACTGGTTGACGGCCAGCGCCTATATGATTTAGATATAGAAAGCCCAGGTCACGAACAGAAAAAAGCCAATATTTATAAAGGCAAAATCACACGCATTGAACCCTCTTTAGAAGCGGCTTTCGTAGATTACGGCGCCGATCGTCATGGTTTCCTTCCTTTAAAAGAAATTGCCCGTACTTACTTCCCACAAGGTTACACTTTTCATGGACGCCCAAATATTCGCGACGTGATTAAAGAAGGCCAAGAAGTAATTGTACAAGTTGATAAAGAAGAGCGCGGCCAAAAAGGTGCAGCCCTTACTACCTTTATCAGCGTAGCGGGTAGCTACTTAGTGCTAATGCCAAACAACCCTCGTGCAGGCGGTATTTCTCGTCGTATTGAAGGCGATGAGCGTACAGACCTTAAAGAAGCACTTAGCCGATTAGAACTTCCTAAAGGTATGGGCTTAATTGTACGCACAGCAGGTGTTGGCAAATCGTTTGAAGAATTAAACTACGATTTAAAAGCACTTTTAGTACATTGGGATGCAATTCAACAAGCAGCCGACAGTGCTAAAGCACCGTTTTTGATTCACCAAGAAAGCAATGTAATTTTCCGCGCTATTCGCGATTATTTACGTCGTGATATTGGTGAAATCTTAATTGATAAACCACGCGTATTTGAAGAAGCTAAAGCGCACATTGAGCGTTTTCGCCCTGACTTTATGAGCCGCGTAAAGCTTTATCAAGGCGACACGCCATTGTTTACGCATTACCAAATTGAAAGCCAAATTGAGTCTGCGTTCCAACGTGAAGTACGTTTGCCTTCAGGTGGCTCAATTGTAATTGACCCAACAGAAGCGCTTACCTCTATTGATATCAACTCGTCTAAAGCAACAAAAGGCGGAGATATCGAAGAAACAGCACTGAATACTAACTTAGAAGCAGCTGATGAAATTGCTCGTCAATTACGTCTTCGCGACTTAGGTGGCTTAATTGTTATCGACTTTATCGATATGACACCGCCACGCCATCAGCGTGAAGTAGAAAACCGCTTAAAAGATGCCGCTCGTCCAGATCGTGCGCGTGTACAAATCGGTAAAATTTCGCGCTTTGGTTTACTTGAAATGTCGCGCCAGCGTTTGCGACCTTCACTAGGTGAAGCAAGCCAAGGCCCATGCCCACGTTGTAGCGGCCAAGGTACTATTCGTTCTAACGAGTCTATCGCCTTGTCTATTTTGCGTTTAATTGAAGAAGAAGCAATTAAAGACAACACAGCACAAGTAAATGCACAAGTGCCTGTAGCGGTTGCCGCTTATTTATTAAACGAGCAGCGCAGAAGCGTTCATCGTATTGAAAAACATCATAAATGTGATGTGGTTATTATTCCTAATCAACACATGGAAACACCGCACTACGAAGTGATGCGTTTACGTAAAGACGAAACACTAGAAACAGTAAGTTACGAGCAAGTTGTTGCACCTGAGCCAGAATCGTTCGAAATGGCTAAACCAGCAGCTGCGCCTGTTCGTGAAGAGCCGATGCTTAAAGGTGTTGTTATGCCTTCAACGCCAGCGCCACAAGCTAAAGTAGACAAACCAGCAGCGCCTGTTGCTGTACCTAAGGTTGAAGGTGGCCTATTAGCTGCTATTGGTAATTGGTTTAAGTCGTTATTTGCTGGTGAAAGCGAAGAAGAAAAGCAAGCAAAAGAAAAAGCTGAGCAAGAAAAGCAACAGCAAACACGTAATAACAATCGCCGTGGTAACAGTGATAACCGTCGCCGCAATAACAACCAGCGTCGTCGTAATAACTCTCGCTCTAAACCTCGTGGTGAACGTCCTGCTGAAGAAGAAGTGAAAACTGAATCTACCGCGAACGAAAGCCAAGAGAAAAACGAGAACCGCAATAAGCGCCGTCGTAATCCTAACTCGCGTAAGCGTAACGATAACCGTAATAACGACAATCGTACCGCCGACAAAGAGCAAGTTAAAACAGACGCAAAAGCGAATGAAACTGAGGCTAAGCAAAACACTGAGCCTAAAGAGCAAAAGCCAAAAGTTCGCCGTCAACGTCGTAATGTTCGTAAAAAAGTACGTATCCAAGATGAAAATACTGAGCAAGTAAAAGCATCTGATACGACTGAGCAAGCGCAGCAAAGCACTGAAACAGCTAAAGTAGAGCAGCCTAAAGAGCAAGCGCCAGCAGCAAAGCAAACTGCAAATGAGCAAAAGTCAGAGCAAACAAAACCTGCACCTGTGAAAGAGCAAGCGCCTAAGGCACAACCTGAGCAAGAAGAAAAGCCAATAGCTGCAGCGTCAACTGACGAAGCAAACTCTGAAGATGAGCAAGGGCAAACACGTACGCGTTCACGCCGTTCTCCTCGTCACCTTCGCGCTTCGGGCCAGCGTCGCCGTCGTCCTGAACAAGGTGAAGCTACAGAAGAAAAAGCAGATGAAGCTCCGGCATTTGTGCCAGTAGCAGATCAAGCTGCCGCTGAGTATGAGGCAGAGCTAAAAGCAAAAGCTGAACAGCCAACCTCAAACGATGCATCAGAAAATGTTGAGCAAGCGTTAGCTGTAGAAGACTTAGCTAAAGTTGAAGCTGCTCCTAAAGCAGAGCAACCAACAGCCAATGACGATGCAGTACAAACTGTTGACCCAGAAACAGCTGAAGAGCCAGTTGTTGTTACTGAGCAACCAATAACAACATCTGAGTCTGTTAAATCAGAGCCTGAAGTAGCTGAACAACCAGCAACACCAGAGCCTGTTAAAGCAGAGCCTGAAGTAGCTGAACAACCAGCAACACCAGAGCCTGTAAAAGCAGAGCCTGAAGTAGCTGAGCAACCAGCAACACCAGAACCTGTTAAAGCAGAGCCTGAAGTAGTTGAGCAACCAGCGAAACCTGAGCCTGTTAAAGCAGAGCCTGAAGTAGCTGAGCAACCAGCGAAACCTGAGCCTGTTAAAGCAGAGACTGAAGTAGCTGAGCAAAAAGATGCCAATGCAAAAACAGTTATTAGCAAAGGGGCTGCAAGCGCACCTATGGCTCAACCGACACCAGTTGCTGATAGCGACGTAAAGCATACATCAGTTGCCATGGCACACGATAAACGTGAGTTAGTTCCTGATAGTGGCTTACGCGCAGGGTCAATTAAACCTGCAGGTCGTGCTAGTTCAGACATGACTAAAACAATGAGCGCTGAGTAACCCTTAGCCTCATTAAAAAGCCGCGCTATGTAAAAATAGCGCGGCTTTTTTGTTTTAATACCTGTCTTGTCCTGAAATGTGTTTTGTCATTTACCCCTCTTTCGCTTCTCTTTGTGCAATAGATTTTTAAGTGTTTTTATTAGTAAAAAATTAAAAAAACCAAAACGCTGATTCTCGCGTGAGCAAGCTTCACGCCTACGGGCGAAATTTCATACAGTGAATTTAAAATTGTACACTCAGCTTGTTGGTGTGACGGGCAAAGCCCGTAATAAAGGCATATTCACAAAGAGGATAAGAGACGCTGCGCTTTTAGAGTGAGTAATAAAGCTAAACAAGCTAATTTGAAAGAGCTAATAAACAATAGCCTGTATTTTCTCATTTACTCCTCTTTCACTTCTCTTTGTGCAATAGATCTTTAAGTGGTTTTAATAGCCAGCAGAACTTTAACACCGTGAATAATATTAAATTGTAGACGCACAACTTGTTGGCGTGACGGGCAAAGCCCTTAATAAACGCATATTCACAAAGAGGATAAGAGACGCAGCGCTTTTAGAAGGAGTAATAAAGCTAAAACAAGCTAATTTAAGAGGGCTCAGCTAATAAATAATGGTTTGTATTTTCTCATTTACTCCTCTTTCACTTCTCTTTGTGCAATAGATCT
>NZ_LJSP01000003.1:0-1212 GCF_001399995.1 Pseudoalteromonas sp. P1-11 | reverse complement strand
CTTGTATCTCTCGTTGATAAATGATTAGCTATCATTTATCACATCGAAGTCAGTGAGCTTGCCTTTGCGCCTAGTATTTAATACTGCTCCGTAGATAAAGCCCTGACTTTCTATTCTCACAAACTGAATGGTATCCAAGCACACTTTTATTTAAGTAGATGCTGTATGTACAAGGGGAGTAAGTAGAGATGATGTTTATCGGCATTGATATTAGTAAAGAGAAAATTGATTTATCGTGGTTGAGAGACCAGCTTACAAACAAGATTAAAACAAAAGTCTTTAAAAACAAGCATCAAGACTTTGAGAAAATAGAAAAATGGCTTTTAAATACAACTAAAAGCGTTGCTAGTGAGCTCGTTATCACCCTCGAACCAACGGGTGTTTATCATGAAGCACTGATGTATTTTTTACATGAGCAAGGCTTTAATATTATTTTAGCGAATACAGGCAAAGCGAAAAAGTATGCTGACGCGTTAAACATAATTCATAAAACAGACAAATCTGATGCAACGATGCTTGCCCACTACGGCTGTGCAAAGCACGCAGTCGTTGATTATTGGCAACCTGAAGCGTTAGAAGTTAGAGAGCTTAAAGCCCTTATCCGTCGTTTAGATGCGCTTGAGAGTAACCGGCAACGAGAAACTAACCGATTAGAAGCAAGTGAATTCAGCAACGTTTCAGCACGTGTTCGCCAATCGATAAAAGTGACTATCGCATTTTTAGATGACGAAATTAAACAGCTTAAATCTGACATTGATGATCACATAGATAATGAGCCTGGTTTAAAAAGAAACAGGAAACTACTAGAGTCTATACCTGGCATTGGGCATGTATTATCGAGAGAGCTGACATATTTGTTTGCGGCTAAAAAGTTTAATAAAGCCAAAGAAGCAGCTGCTTATTGTGGATTAATCCCACGGCACAATGAATCGGGTAAATTAAAAGGGCGAACAACAATCAGTAAACTTGGGCCAGCCAGAATTCGCTGTAAACTCTACATGGCAGCCATTGTCGCTGGGCAATGGAATAAAAGAATAAAACGACACAAGTTAACATTAATAAATAACGGTAAAACACCGATGCAAGCTGTATGTGCGAATATGAGAAAGCTCATTCATATATGTTTTGGTGTAATAAAAAACCAAGAAGAGTTTAAGCTCCAAGAAAGTTAAGTACGACCTTGAAGCTTAAAATGAGAGATGGTATCTACGG